>NZ_JACJFL010000001.1:0-412291 GCF_014164575.1 Pseudoalteromonas sp. SG41-1 | reverse complement strand
ATCAGCTAAAAGCAGAAACAAGCTTTAATAAAGGCATGCCCGCAAAACAGAAAAAAGCTATGCGCAGTACAGATTACCTTGAAAAGGTATTGAAATCATAGCCTTTTTTCATGCTCTTGCCCTGGTTAATTACCCAGCTAACAGAAAAGAATAAAACCCAAGAAACCGAAAATGAAGTGCTTAAAAGCAAAGAAGATATTTTAACAACTTTCATCGAGTTGCATCGCTCTGGTAGTTTTTGCGGGCAACTAAGTGAGCAAGAAATTATTTACTTTGTTAAGAAAAAATTAGATATGGAGAGTAATAAAAATGGATAGTCAGCAAGCTGTAACCCCTCAAGGCAATAAAAGTTCTTTTATAAGTCGATTTGGTCGTCGTAATGTTATTTTAGTGAGTGCTATTTTTATAGTATTAGCTGTAATTGCTACGCTTATGTCGCAAGTTATTTCATGGAATGAAGCTGATGAACGTTTAGTTCATCAATCGGCATTTACGGGTAATTTAACTGTTATCGATCAGGCTGGACCTTATTTAAAAGCTTTTGGTTCTACATCTGCTTATAAAAAAGTTATTTCAATTAACTTTACTGGCGACAGTAGTGCTACAGCAAGCGCCATTGTGCCGCTAATTCCGATTCGATTTTTAGATACAACAACAGGCGGTGCAAGAGGGGTGTCGCGATTTAGGTTACCTGGTAATGTGCCTGCTGGTGAATCTGGTTCTTTACGTGGATTACTTAAGATCCATGAAGAGTTTGGTTCGCAAGAAACCTTGATCTCAAACTTATTAATGCGCGCTACCACTGAAAATGTAAAGGCATCTGCGCGGATGATGTCTGTAGAGCAGCATTATTCTGGTGGTAATGGTCAATTAAGCCAAGATTTTGCAGATCAACTTACTAATGGTATTTTTGTGACTGAACAGATTATTAGTAGCGGTGAACGTGATAAAACGGATGAGCTAAATAATTTGAGTAAACAGCAACGTGTCACGATCAATATCAAAAAGGATTCAGAAGGTAATGCATTACGTAATGCGCCTATTTTAGGTGCGTATGGTATTACAGTGGTTGACGCCAGTATTATTGATATTGACTACGAAAGTAAGGTTAATGCAAGACTTGAGGCACAAAAGCAAGCGGCTGCTGATGAAGCTCTAGCAAGACAGAATTTAAAAAAAGCTGAACAACAAGCCCGTACTGAAGTTGCTCTAGGTGAACAAGCGATTGCTAAACAGCGCGCAGAATCAGAAAAGTTAAAAATCAAAGAACAAATTGATGCTGAACGAGTAAAAGCGAATGCAATTATTTCTGCGCAGCAACGCGTAGCGGTGAAAGCTGAATTGGCTAAAGAGCAAGCAGAGATCTTAAAGCAGCAGCGCTTAGAAGCGATGGGCATGGATGTACTTGCCGAAGCGCGTCAACGGGCTAAATCGGCAGCCCTTGATCCTAAGTATGTGTTTGATGAAACACTAAAAGCTGAAGTTAAAATTCAAACTGCTTTATTCACCAGTTTAGGTAATAGTCGTTTAGTGCCTGAAATTGTAATAGGTGTCGGGCAGGGCGAGCAAAGCAATGGCTCTGAGTTTATGCGCATACTTGCAGCGGATGCAGCATTGAGCTTACAAAAGCGTTTAGATAAAGATAAAAAAACAAAGTAGAACAGTAAATTGTATTTAATAGCCCTAGTCAACTAGGGCTTTTTTATGTGATTAGCGTTAGTAAACTATAGGCTAACGTATTGATTTAATATTTAAAACCTTGGACATAAAGCGTGATCAAAGCCTTTTTCAGTTAATAAAAAAGTCGCGCTTGGGGTAGCAAAAATATAGCCTTCGTAGTTAAGAAACGCAATCGTGCCTTTAACTAATTCGATTTGCTCTGCTGATGCACTTTCTATAATAGCTTTCGGATCTAAATTTACTGGTGTTGGAAACTGCTGATAAAGCTGCTTAAAAATTAAGGTGGCGATAGTTTTAAAGGTGTCGTTATTTTTCATTTTTTTGCTCTTTGGTGTTTATGTGTGCTGCTAATGCATTATTGTAACTCTTTCTATTTAAAGAGTAACTGCCGCACTTACCTGTTTATCCTAAAATAATACGCGGTTAAATAGCGATAGAGTTGCAGGTAACCCATCGCTATATCATGAGCTGGTGCTGTATTACTTGTTATTTACAAGGTTCAGGAATGCGTTTTGGGGTAACAATTCGTGGCAGTAATAAGCCGATGATCACAACAATAATGCCAATTAATTGTAGTTCTGTAATTGGTTGGCCCATCAAAAATGCTGTTAACATGGCAAATACCGGAACGAAGTTAAAAAATAACGACGCATTCGCTGAGCCAAGTTGGCGTATGCCATTAAGCCACAGAAGATAGCCGGCAACAGTTCCAAATAAGCCAATATAAATAACATCGATAATACCTATCATTGAGCTATTACTGAGTTCGCTAAGCGGGTGTACATTGGCGGTCACTAAACACATTAAGCCAATGATTGTTGCACCACTTAGCATACTAACAAAAGTATAAGGCAATACAGGCATGTACTGATTGATACCTTGGCTAAAGTAAGTGTATGAACTCCAAGCTAACATACCTAAAAAGATCATTTTGTCGCCGGCATTGATTTGCATATTCAAAAGCACGGCTAAGTCGCCATTGGTGATAACTAATAATACACCTGATAGGCTAACGATTAAGCTAAAACATTGTGCTACAGTAGGCATTGAGCGCTTTGCAACTGAGCTTATTAATGAGGTTGCAAGTGGGCTCAGCGCCATTATTAACGAGCCGTTTGCGGCACTGGTATGTTCCAGCCCGGTAAATAAACCTAGGTTTAAGCCACCTACGCCAACAGCACTAACAATAATCACCCAAGCCCATTGGTTGAACGTTAAACTCGGTTTTGCACTGTTAATTATTTTTAAGTAGATAGCCAAGCAGATTGCGGCAATACTAAAGCGCCAAAATACTAAAGTCAGCGCGTGTACTTGATTTAATGCATGTTTACCAATAGGAAAACAACTTCCCCAAAAAAATGCACATAATAACAGGAGTAAAATAGCTTTTGTGTTGGCTGAGAAGTTCATCAGCAATCTAGAGATGTTGAAAAGTTGCGGCAAGTGTATTACTTTCCATAATGTGGATAAACACGCAAAAATAAGAGAGTAGATTCCAAAAATGAAATATAGATATTCACTAGACGATTTACGCTATTTTTGTATTGTTGCCCATTTTAAAAGTTTTAAAGATGCTGCACTGGCTTTATCAGTGCCTTTATCAACATTGAGCCGTCGTATTCGACAACTTGAAGATGATTTACAGCTTAGATTGTTAAACCGTGATGCTCATCGCGTATCGCTGACCCATATGGGGGAGCTGTATTACCAACGTTCAAGTGCATTGTTTGCTGAGTTAGATGGAATTAATGATGATCTTCATATCGAGAAGAATCAACCGAAAGGTAAGATCATAATCAGTGCACCTATTAATGCCGGCTCGCAATTTTTAAGGGATATTTTTTATGATTTTTTACTGCAATATCCTGAGATCCAACTAGATATTAGGCTCTCGAATACTTTAATTGATATTGAAGCGCAAGCAATTGATGTGGTGTTTAGGGTGGGTAATACAGTGGTTGATAATTGGATTGCGAGGCCACTTAAAGATATTCACTTTATTTTGTGCAGTAATTCGCAGACGGTGGCCGACAGTGTTAAGCATCCCACTGATTTATGTGCAAAAAGCGCTGTGATTTGCCAGCCGATGTCTATTTGGCAATTAGTAAATAAACAAAATGACGACGCTTATGATTTTCAACCCAGTAAGGGCATTCGTTTGGAGCTTGATGAAATTCAAATGCTCACACACGCGGTTAAAAAAAGCTTGGGGATTGGTTATATTCCTGACTATTATGCATTACCAATGATAGCTCAAGGTGAGCTTCAGCATGTTTTGCCTGATTGGCAAAGCAAGGCACGCACTTTATTTATGTTATATCGGGATCGAGATCATTTACCATTGCGCGTCAGATTATTCATCGAATATGTGCTAGCTAGATTTGAGCAAGGTTAGTATGCTTTTTTATTACTTTTCTGAACTGTTGGGCAAGTGAAATACAACCTGTTTGGTTATTAATAGCGCCGGACTACAAATTTTAGTGCCTGTATATTAAAAGGAGATATTAAATATGCAAACCAATCTAGTGGTTGAACGGTTTAAGCAGCAGGGTTTTGTACAAATTAAACAAGTACTTAAACCAAGTGTAATCACAAAACTGCAGCACTTTTGTGATGAGCTGGTTGCTCAAGCACAGTCACACTATGTAGCCGGTTTACCATTTGATAATATTGCTGTTATGCAAACTGCAGATGAGCCTTTTGTGTATCGCGTTAATGAGCTTTTTCAATTTCAGCCACAATTTGCTCAACTGCTAGCGCAAACCGAACTAATGAGTTACGTTGAAGCGATTATCGGCGAAGCTGTTTTACCTAGCTATGAGTCACTTGTGATAAAAAATTCATTAGATGCACGCGGATTTGATTGGCACCGCGATATGGCGGTGAGAACTCAAGAGCCTATTTTTACCGTGGGGGTGTATTTAGATGATGCAATAGCGCAGCAAGGGGCGTTAACAGTGATCCCGCAGTCTCATTGTAGCCAAGCAAGTGTGTGTGATTTAAAGCGCCAGCTATCCATTGCACAATTACAAAGTGTGGATATTACGGCCAATGCAGGTGATGTGGTAATTCACCATGTAAACACGGTTCATGCATCAGGAAGACAGAAAGGTTCAGCTATACGTAGAACGATCTATTTTGAGTTCAGAGCAGTATCACATTTTATTGATAATCCGTGCTTTCCTAGTGAGTGGATCGAAAAGCGGCAAGCGTTAATGGCTAACCTCAACGCGCTTAATTCAGCTGATATGCCTAATAATGTGCAGCTACCCAATGATTTGTATGTAACTCAAGTACGAATAGAGCCGGCGGAATATTGTATTGAGTTTGCCAGTTAACAGTATCAACATAGATATTTACATGTGTGTAAAGCCAGCCTAAATATATAAATTTGCTCTGAACTAATACAGCCAATACAAGTTAAGCGACTACGATACAATTACGACCTTGTGCTTTTGCCTCATAGAGTGCTTTATCTGCGCGATTAAAAATAACTGAACTCGAGTCATCTGCCTGATAACATGTTACCCCAAAGCTTGCGGTCACTTTAGGTAAGCTCACTTCATCTAATTCGCTAATATACACTCGTAATCGCTCTGCAAGTTGGTGGGCGTGTTGCTTATCTTGAATAGGAGAGATAATAGCAAACTCTTCGCCACCGATACGAAACAGCATATCCATGGCATGTATTTGTTGCTGTAATTGTGTAGCTAGATGTTTTAATAACTTATCACCTATTTGGTGGCCATATTGGTCATTAACTTGTTTAAAGTGATCAATATCCAATATTATTAAAGCAAATAGATATTCGCTTCGTGCTGCCATATTGATCTGGTTTTCTATTTGTTCTTCCCACTTGTGTCGGTTAAATACACCTGTTAAGCGATCTTGGGTTGCTAATATTATTAATTGTTTTTCAATTTCCTCACGGCTAGTCATTTCCTGATTCAAACGAGATATAACAATTTTTATATCGTGTTCTAATGCTGCAAGCTCATCTTTAGTTTTGATCTTTTTCTGAAGTTCCAAAGGTAACTCATGGTGTTCAACAGAAGAGTTTAATGTTTCTATATTAGATTGGATGCGTTGAATACGACGTAAAATAATTTGAATAATAAAGGTCGTTAACAGCAAGCCGAGGATGATGGCGCATATACCGAGTAAGCTGCTGACAAATAGAAAGTCTTTTTCGTGCTGATCTGTGTAATACGCATCATCAGAGGTTAATTTATTTAAGTGCGCTATTATTTGTTTTTCTGCACTTTCTAGCTCAGTTGCCATTGTTTCGACTTGCAACCGCGCTTGCTCAGTAAGTTGATTCTGTTGGTAAACATTTTCTAAATAGTTTTCGAACTCGTCACTTTTTTGCGTATAGTTTTCAATTGTGGTGGCCACTTTTTGATGTGCTTCAGGCTGTAATATGACTTCTTTTAATGCTAATGAGTGATTAATCATTGCTACCGCTTTATCGAGCAATTGTTTTATTTTTTGTTTTTCAAAAGCAAATTGTTGATGTGGGTTGAGCGGCTTATCACCCATTTGGTTTTTTAGTTGAAATTGCTCAAATTGCAGGTGTTGTTCAAGCTCTATGAACTCCACTTGTTGCATTAACTGACTTAACGGAATATCCAGAAAAGCCACTACGCGCATTTCACGTTCTATTTGATTTACTTTATAGGCCGAAAAAACAATAACACAAAACAAAAACGTTAATAAAAAAACAAATAATCCACCAATTTTTTGCTTTATTGACGCATTGTACCAGTTGAATACCGACATAAAGTTCCTCACTGCTTAATAGTCCCTCAAGTATAGTTTAAAAAGCGCGTAATCTAGCTTATTAAGTCTGACCGCAGCAAGCATTAATTGACTAACCTTAGGACAGATTAATCAAAGTTATTAGATACTTTATTTAATAGAGATGATGTGCAGTTGATCAACCGTGTACTTACTTGACGATTGAGTTCGTAATATTGCAGGCGTGCCTTGTGAGGGAATACTAGCACTAAATGAGTAGAACGTTTGTCAGTAGCTAAAGTCGGTCATCTTTGCATCACATTTAGCTTTTGTGTATTTAGTCACGTAACTTGAAGACCCCGATAAGACTCATACAGGAAATGCTGAAAATAGCTCAAGTAGGTAAAGTGAATTTACTAATAAAGCTAATTATTGCCTTAAATCAATCATCACTTTTTGGTTAATTATTTTTTAACAAAACGTAATGTTTTGTAATATTTCTATAGGGTTTGATCAAGTAACATGAGCCTTAGCATAGAGGTTAATTAATAAATACGCCTTTAGGATGGTTTTTGGTATTAACTTGTAAATTATTAGCTTTATTAATGTTGGTCTAGTTTTTTTGTACTACTCTCATGGTCGCAATATTAATTATTTTTATCACAGTAAGTTTATTTATTGGTATTTATATACCAAATTTTAAATGAAAGTTATTGCAAAATTAAGGTGCAGTTGATTAGCGCAGCTGGTGGTTTTAGCGGTTAGTTTACCTTTAAGTTTCAATACGTTATTTATATTGTGCGGATTACAATATGTGCAATCGTTAAATAATGTTATGAGTCTATGTGATTGATTATATTTCAATTTTAGTGGTTTATACACTGAGGCAACCAAGCTGTAGAAGTGCAGAGCTTTATTTTGGCTTTGGTGTTGCAGTGAGCCGCAAACCAAAATAGGTCATGGAATGAATATAAATTTAGCGGCTAGGTTAGTTAAATTAGCTAACACGCGTGGTAGTGATACTGCATATCAATATTTTTATGACGATCAGCAACCTTGTAAAACACTCACTTATGCACAGTTAGATGAACGTGCTAAGCAAATTGCTCGGCACTTGCAGGAGCATTTTTCGCAAGGGGATAGGGCGCTATTGCTATTTAATTCTGGTTTTGAATTTGTGGAGGCATTTTTTGCGTGTCTGTACGCTGGCATTGTTGCTGTTCCTGTCTATCCTCCAAAAAAGAATCAAAATATTGACCGTTTAAGAACTATTGTTGTTGATGCTGGTGCGAAAGGTGCACTGACCACAGAAAAAATTAATGAAATAGCACGTCCATTATTTGAAGCTGAACCTTTATTGGCTGATTTAGCTATTTTTACCACTGACGCTGAACCCACTTATCAAATTGATACTTTAGATTTTCAGCACTGCGAAGTAGCAGCTGACGAATTAGCCTTTCTACAATATACATCTGGCTCAACGGGTGAGCCAAAAGGGGTAATGGTTAGCCAAGCCAATATTCTCGATAATCAAGAAATGATGAAGCAAGCCTTTGGTCATGATCACAGCACCGGTATTGTCAGCTGGTTACCGCACTTTCATGATATGGGTCTTATTTTTGGTATTTTGCATCCGATCTATATTGGTGCACCAGCGGCTTTGATGAATCCGACTTACTTTTTACAAAAGCCGTATCGCTGGCTCAAACTGTTAAGTGATACTAAAGCTGTAACCTCTAGTGCGCCTAACTTTGCTTATGATTTATGTGTTGATACGGTTAAAGATACTGATTTAAAAAACCTCGATTTATCACATTGGCGCTCTGCATTAAATGGTGCGGAGCCCGTTCGAGCGACGACGTTGGAGCGCTTTGTAGAGAAATTTAAAGGGTGTGGTTTTCGCCGTGACAGTATTTCTCCTTGTTATGGTATGGCGGAAACAACTTTATTTGCAAGCGGTGGTAAATTATCACACTCGCCAACTGTGTTATGTCTTATCACTGCAGAATTACAAACAGGTAAAGTAACAAACGTAACACATGGCGATGATGATTCATTTTGTGATTTACACACATCATCCGATAACTCGCCTTATTATGCGGTGTCGTGTGGCATTACGTGGCACAACCATACAATGGCCATTGTTAATACTGACACTAATAAACGCTGTGCTGATGGCGAAACCGGCGAAATTTGGATCAAAGGTGCAAGTGTTGCACAAGGTTATTGGGGAAAAGCCGCATTAACAAAAGAAATATTTCAGGCCTATGTTGATGATAACGATGGCCCATACTTACGCACTGGCGACTTAGGCTTTGTATATCGCGATGAGTTGTTCGTCACTGGGCGCTCTAAAGATGTATTAATTTTTCGCGGTAAAAATTATTACCCACAAGATATTGAATTGACGGTAAGTAACGCAAATGCTGCACTTGATAATAACGGTGGTGCGGCATTTTCAATAATGTGCGAACAGCAAGAGCGACTTGTCATTGTGCAACAAGTAAAACGTACTGCGGTTCGTAAACTTGATCCTGAAGCGATATGTAAAGATGTGATCCAAGCGATTACAGAGCAGCATGGTATTACGCCCTATGATGTTGTACTGATAAAACCTGGGCGAGTATTAAAAACATCTAGCGGAAAAATTCAACGTCAAGAAAACAAACGTCATTACTTAGCGCAGCAGCTAACGCCACTTTATCAATTGCGTGGTTCTTTTGAGAGCGAAACGTTTGAGCCACAATCAGCAGATATATTCAGTAGCCACTGTGCACTTGAAGATGAACAACATGCAAATTTACTTAGCTTGTTGCAAAGCGTCGTTGCACAGGAAGTTGATACGGACCCGCAATCACTTGCTGTTGATGCTTCATTTCAATCTTTAGGGGTTGATTCAATGAAGGCGGTGCGTATTTCGGGTGAGTTAATGGAATTGCATGATATTGAGTTAGAGCCGACAGTTTTATATGACTATCCATCTATTTCAAAGCTTGCTAATTATTTATGGCAATTTGCTGCGATCCGAACCGCTGCTATATCATCAAATACAGTCACTATGCCCGCGGCTATACCCACACTTAATGAAGCTGCTCCGTCTCTAAGGGACTGCACGGACAAAGACATTGCCATTATAGGGATGGCATGTCGTTACCCTGAAGCTGAAAGTATAGAGGCGTTTTGGCAGCTATTATGTAACCAACAAGATGCAATTGGACTGCCAAACGAAAGTCGCGGCATGTTATGCCCACATTTGGATAATACCCGTTTAGGTGGTTACATCAGTGGCATTGAACAATTTGATGCAAATCTATTTGGTATTTCTCCAACCGAAGCTAAGCATATAGATCCTCAGCATCGATTGTTGCTAGAAACCAGTTACCATGCCATTGAAGCCGCAGGTTATGCGCCGATGCAATTATCGGGTGCAAAAGTAGGGGTTTATATTGGTATCTCGCAAAATGATTACTTCTTACTTTCTCAGCAATATGAAAAGCAAAATGCTTATTTAGGTACTGGTACTGCGCTGAGTATTGCGGCTAATCGGTTATCGTATTATTACAACTTCAGCGGGCCAAGTGTTGCAGTTGATACAGCATGCTCATCTTCGTTAGTTGCATTGCATTTAGCCATGCAAAGTATTCACAGTGGTGAAATAGCCCAAGCTCTGGTGGGCGGGGTGAATTTGATCCTCAGTGATGAGGTAACGAACGCCTGTGAAAACGCGCAAATGCTTGCAAAAGATGGCCGTTGTAAAACGTTTTCAGACTCTGCAGATGGCTATGTACGAAGTGAAGGGGTGGGATGTTTATTATTAAAGTCGTTAGCGCAGGCAGTACAGGATAACGACCCTATTTACGGGGTACTAAAAGGCAGTGCAGTCAATCAAGATGGCCGCAGTAATGGCATTACAGCACCTAATGGCTTGTCACAGCAAAGTGTTATTAAGTCGGCGTTAGTTAATGCACAAATTGCAGCAGATGACGTGCAATATGTTGAAGCCCATGGCACTGGTACAGAGCTTGGTGATCCAATAGAAGTATCGGCGCTGAGTAAAGTCTATAGGCCACAAACAAGCTTAGCTGAGCCACTTACTGTGGGCGCTGTGAAAGCGAATATTGGCCATTTGGAATCGGGTGCAGGCATTGCTGGTGTGATCAAAACCATGTTATGCATGCAGCATAAAAAAATACCCGGCCAAGCTCATGCTAAAGAGCTTAACAAACACATTGCTTGGCATAAAATTGCGTTAAAAATTAATCGTGATTTACAGCCGTGGCCTGTTGGTTCAGACAATGGTTGTATTGCTGGTGTTAGCTCGTTTGGTTTTGGTGGCACCAATGCACATATTATCTGTGCGAGTGCACCTCAACGTGCGGTCGATACCATTGATTTAGCCTCGCAAACGGGATTTTATCTGTTACCGTTATCAGCTAAAACTCCAGATGCGTTAGCCAATTTACTGACGCGTTATGAAACGAGATTAAAGAGTTTATCTGATAATGAATTTGATGCGCTGATCTACACAGCAGCACATCTGACTAAGTTTAAAGAAGCAAAACGTGCCGTATGCGGCGAAGATCGTGCAGGTTTATTACGTGCGATGCGTGGCTTAAATACAACCTCGCATTTAAGTGCGGCTGAAAATGATAAAGCTGCGACAAATTATGAGTTAGTAATGCTATTTACTGGTCAGGGCTCGCAATATCCTGCAATGGCAAAACAATTGTATGATACGCAAATTGTATTTAAAAACGCGATTGATGAATGTGCTCATTTACTTGGCGATAGACTCGGCGAGTCATTGCTAACGGTTCTGTATCAGCAAAGCCATAAACAGTTTTTAGAACAAACTAGCTGGACTCAAGTCGGCTTATTTGCGGTTGAGTATGCTACGGCCAAATTAATGATCCACTTTGGCGCCACTCCTAAGCTGTTATTAGGTCACAGTGTTGGGGAGTATGCAGCCGCATGCATTGCTCAGGTGTTTTCGTTAGCTGATGCTATTTTATTGATAGCTGCGCGTGGCCAACTCATGCATGAACTTGCTGATAATGGGGGCATGTTTGCAGTGCGTTGTAGTGAGCAAGTTGCCCAGCAAGTCATTACAAAATGCCATGATAATGGCAAGACTCAAATTGCAATTTCAGCCTATCATGGTGCTTCTGGCGTGGTGTTCTCGGGCGAAAACTCAGCGCTTGAGATTGCCATTGAGTTATTAAAAGAACAAAATCTGACGATTAAACAGCTCAACACAGCACGTGCTTTTCATTCACCACTTATGGATCCGATGCTTGATGATTTTGCTGCTATAGCAGCGCAAGTAAACTATAGAAAACCTTGTTATCCCTTGTTGTCGTCGGTGACTGGCCAGCTAGAAACTGACGCCTTAGCAACACCTCAATACTGGATCGAGCAGATCACTAAACCTGTTCGCATTGATTTATGCGTGAGCGAGTTAGATAAACGTGAGCATTTGTGCGCGGTAGAAGTTGGACCAAAACCTGTTTTGATGGTGTTATTGCAAGAAAACTTGCCCCATTTAGATGCTGAGTATTTACCTATATTGCACAGTCAAGGTGCTGATAAAACACGTTTAGTAACCAGTTTAGGGCGTATTTTTGAACTAGGTATTGAGCTAAATTGGGCGCATATTTATCCACAAATAAATATTCAAAAACAGCCATTACCCGCTTATCCGTTTGCAAAAAATGCACATTGGATAGTGCCAACAGCAAAGCAACCAGCGCTAAAAAGTACTGCAATGCAGGAAAATATGCAGGCCAATAAATCGGTAACAAACATAAACCAAGTTGTTGCACGAACTGAGCTTATTCGTGACATCGTACTCTCTAATCTTGCAAATTTATTATCATTACCAGTTGATGCTATAAAAACGAATGTTCCCTTACTTGAAATGGGGGTTGATTCATTAATGATAATGCAAGCCGTACGCACCTATGAAAGAGAATTTGGCTTAGAGTTTAGCGTACGCCAGTTTTACGAAGAACTAAGCACAGTGGATAGTTTATTGGATTATATTGCGCAACATAGTGACTTTTACCCACACACTGAAGATGCCCAGTTAACCTCGGATATTGCAATTGTAGAGCAGAATACCCCTTCGTACTCTGATACAACAACTTCTTCAGCCAATATGGGGTTTGATCAACAGACTATCATGGCAATTTGCCAGCAGCAGCTGCAAGCTGCCGCGAGTGTAACTAATGATTTTGGCCGTCAAAGCATTGCCGCGGTGACAGCGCAACAATTACGTTTTCTACAGGGCAGTGCTATAACCTCCTCGGCAAGTGTAACGCCAGACAATATGCCTCAGCAGCAAGTAAAAACAGTTGCAATGCCCGTAAATAAGCGCGCCACAGAACTTCCTGCATCGCAAAGTAGACAATTACACATGCAGCATCAGTCACCCGCTATGCAGCAGCATTTTGAACAACTAAAAGCTGATTATTGCGCAAAAACCAGCGCATCGAAAAAGCTGGTTGCTCAACATCGTGGCAACTTAGCTGATTGCAGAGCCTCAGCGGGGTTTAGGTTATCAAGCAAGGAAATGCTTTATCCGATTTATGCAGACCACTGCGAGCAAGCCAGATTATGGGATATAGACGGCAATGAATACATTGATATTACAATGGATTTTGGAGTTAATTTATTTGGCCATAAAGCCGAATTTGTGACTGATGCTTTAGCGCAACAAGTAGATCAAGGTATTCAATTAGGCTTAGCCAGTCCTTTAGCGTGTGAAGTGGCTGCTTTGATCAGCGAATTAACTGGTTTGGCGCGTGTGACGTTTTGTAATTCAGGCACCGAGGCGGTCATGACCGCACTGCGCTTAGCACGCAATTATACAAAACGTGACAAAATTGTGCAGTTTAGTGGGGCATACCATGGTCATTATGATGGTACTTTGGCGCACTCTGTGGGCCAAGGAGACATCGAGCCTATGTGCGCAGGTGTTCGCCAAGGCGCAGTTAATGACAACTTAGTATTAGATTACGGTAGCGCGCAGGCGCTGGAAATTATTCGTGTAAATGCACATACAATTGCTGCGGTATTGGTTGAACCGGTTCAAAGCAGATACCCAGCAATACAACCGTGGGAATTTTTAAAAGAGCTCAGAGCAATAACCACAGAGCATGGAATAGCACTGATTTTTGATGAGATGATCACCGGGTTTCGCGCTCATCCAGGCGGCGTACAGGGATTAGTGGGGATCCAAGCTGATATGGCAACCTATGGCAAAATTGTTGGTGGAGGGTTGCCAATCGGAGTTGTTGCCGGCAGTGCCGATTACTTAGACGGTATTGATGGTGGTGTATGGCAATATGGTGATCAGTCTTATCCACAGGCAGATACGACTTTTTTTGCTGGAACATTTTGTAAACACCCAATGGCAATGGCCAGTGCAAAAGCGGTTTTAAGCGAAATTAAACGCCAAGGACCACAGTTACAACAAAGGCTAAGTGATAAAACCAATTATCTGAAAACAACCCTTAATCGCTTTTTTGCTGATGCAATGATCCCAATTCAAATTGAAGCTTTTAGCTCTTTATTTCGTTTTAGATTTAGCCAAAATCTAGATATGTTTTTTTATGAAATGCTTAATCGTGGCATCTTTATTTGGGAAGGACGTAACTGCTTTTTATCAGCAGCACATACAGATGCAGATATAGAGATCATTATTACCGCAGTTAAAGACAGTGCCTTGAGCTTAAAGGCGGCAGGTTATTTTGGTAGTGAGCGTGATGATAAGATGAGCTTGGCCACCTTAGCGGCGACATTTCCATTGACCGAGGCGCAGCAGCAATTACTTGCCTTAGCATCAAAGTCACCTGAGGGGGCTTTTGCGTATCACTTACAAGCCGTACTTAAATTAACAGGTCAGTTAGATATAAGTCGCTTAGTTACCGCAGTTGATAAAACAGTACGCGAGTGCACTATTTTACAGTATGCAATTGATAGCGATACGCTTTGCCATAGGTTAGTGGCTGAGCATCGTCCTCAATTGTTAGTTATTAATCTACAACACTCAGATAATAATATCGCTGTAGCAACTCAGTTGCAGGAGTTACGTTACCATGCTTTTGATTTTAATAATGAAGTTGCATGTCGCTTTGCGCTACTAAGAGAAAATGATAATACTGCTTACTTAAGTGTGGTTACGCATCATTTACTCTGTGATGGCGTATCGTTGCAGATTATTTTGAGTAAAGTTGGCCAACACTATAACAACACCACAACAGAGGCGTTGGCAGCACAGGTAGACTTTAGTGCATATGTTAAAGCACTTGACCACTATAAAGAGTCTGCTAATTACCAGCAAGATAAGGCATTTTGGTTGGCACAACTAGCGCCAAGTATGCCGTTGCAACTACCAACAAACACTGCGATTGCAACGACAACGAACTATGCAGTATCGGTATTGACTGTTGAGCTTAATGAGCACACCAAAGGAAATATTGCTGATCTGGCTAAACAGCAGGGCTGCGGTCAATTTGCCACTTTATTGGGGTTATATATAGCGTGGTTAAGTAAGCTTAGCCAGCAGTCAATGATCACCGTTGGGATCCCTTGCTCTGATCGACAATTACTCCCTCAAGCTGATAGCGCAGAATCTTCCGATAGCGAATTAGTCGGGTATTGCACGAATATTTTACCAATTTGCATTGATGTTACAAACATCAGCAGTGTTCGAGAGTTAATCAAAACAGTGCAATCTGAATTATTAACTGCATTTGAACATCAACATTTCCCTTATTCAGCGTTAGCAAATGAATCGCTTAATTTACCTAATACTTTATTTAATTTAGATAAAGTTACTGCCTTACCGGCATTTACTGAATTGCAATTAAATACCATGCCAAGCAACACCTGTTATAGCCAATTCCAATTAAGTTGTAACTTAACTCAGTTTGCTAACAGTTGGTCACTCACCCTTGAATATCAAAAAGATAAATTTACATATGAACAGGTAAATCATTGGTTATCTGGGTTAATAGGGTTGTTTAGCAACGCTGTTGGGACAGACGAACTAAACAGTGCGAACTGTTCATTGTTAGATGATTTACAAATAGCGACACTGGTTACTGAACAATGTGAGCGTGTTGATAAACAACTTTGTGTCGATTCTTGTATCGTTTCATTTGAATATGCTGCGACTCAATACCCTGACAATATTGCTATTACCTGTGATGGCCAAAGCCTTAACTATTCACAGTTAAATCAACGAGTAAATACCTTTGCTCATTATCTTATTGAGCAAGGTATTGGGGTCGGCAGCTTAGTCGCAATTGCACTACCAAGGCGTGCGGAGCTGATTATTAGCTTATTAGCGGTATTAAAAACGGGGGCTGCATTTTTGCCACTCGATATTACTTTTCCGCAAGCACGCATTGAATATATTCTGGCTGATGCACAAGCTGATTTACTGTTGTGTGACAGTTTTAGTGATAGTAGCCCAATTATTGCGAGCAACAAATTGCCCGTATTAGATATTGATACTGTGGTACTTACAGGCTTGCAAAGCAGTAATCCAGATCGCGTTATTGCTCCTTTATCAACCGCTTATGTTATATATACATCGGGCTCAACGGGGCAACCTAAAGGTGTGGAAATTAATCACCAAGGGCTGCAAAACCTGTTGCTCGCTATGACGGTACAGCCTGGAATAGAGCCAACCGATTGCTTGTTGGCAGTTACCACTATTGCATTTGATATCGCGATGTTAGAGCTGTTTTCGCCCTTAATTGTTGGGGCTAATGTACTGCTTGCGAGTGAGCAAACATGCAGTGACCCATATGCAATTACCGATCTAATAGCACATTTCCCAGTGTCTATTATGCAAGCGACTCCGACGTTATGGCGATTAATAATAAATGCAGCACCTGATTGTTTAGCTGGTATCAAGGTCTTGTGTGGTGGCGAACCGCTTGATCCAGCACTTGCTCAGGCGGTGCTGTCGCAGCAGGGGGATTTATGGAATATGTATGGTCCAACCGAAACCACCATTTGGTCTGCAATTAGCCATATTCAGCACAGTGATGATATTACGATAGGTTCAGCAATTGCTAATACGAGCTTGTATGTTATGGCTGAGGATGCACAAAGTCCATGTTTACCTCTACCTATTGGCGTGTGGGGGGAGTTATGGATCGGTGGTTTAGGATTAGCGACTGGCTACTTACAGCAACCAGCACTCACAGCTGAACGTTTTGTTAGTCATGTTTTTAATGGTCAATCGCATCAGCGTTTGTATAAAACTGGCGACCGTGCAAGGCGTTTACTCGATGGCCGTATTGAACTACAAGGGCGGTTAGATCAACAAGTTAAACTAAACGGGCATCGTATTGAATTAAGTGAAATTGAACACCACCTGCGCTTGTTATTTGCGAACCAAGATGTACGTGTTTTTATCAAACCAAACAATCACGACCAGCCGAGTTTATGTGCTTATAGCCTTGAGGACGACAGTTTGGAAAGTGTTTGGAGTGTGAGTGAATTACGTCGTGTGCTATCACAATCATTGCCAAGTTATATGGTGCCAGAATCAATCTGTTGGTTAACGCAGTGGCCAACCACACCAAATGGAAAATTAGACACGAAAGCATTACCGCTTCCGACTGCGGCTATGCAATCGGCAATAGTACGTATTGCCCCCAGCTGCGCGACTGAAACGAGCTTACTGCAACATTATTTAGCATTACTTAAGGTTGCAGTGTTAGGTACCCAAGAAAGTTTCTTTGATTGTGGTGGTAACTCTGTACTCGCGATGCAGCTTGTGTCACGAATTAATCTGCAATTTAAAGTACGGGTGACGGTAGGCGATATTTTTGACTACCCTAGCGTGGCGCAATTAGCGCTACGAATTGACGATTTATTATCAGCGCGAGCAGCAAGTACCGAGCAAAGTCAGCCTCAGGTTACTGTTGTGAGCGATATAGTGAGCGGCCGTGATATTAGTAAAGCCCTTGATGATAGCAGCATGACTGAAATGGACTTGTAACATGGATAATGTAGCAATTAAAACTTTACTGGCCGAATTGGACGCACAAGGTATCTTCGTTTATTTGCAAGATGGGCGGTTAAAGTTACGAAGTAAGTTAACGACAGTCCCAGCACCAGAACTGGCAAAGATCAAAGCATGTAAGGATGAGCTGATTGCCTATATGCAACGTCATCATCAGCAACAAGGGGATTTATCAAGTGCGCAACAACGTATTTGGTTTATTGATCAATATGAACAGCAGTCAACTGCATACAATATGTGTGGTCTGTTGCAGCTGTCAGATTCATTGACAATAAATGAACTACAGCGGGCATTTGACAAATTGTTGGCTCGCCATCAAATATTAACAACGCAATTTTTTAACACTGATCAAGGTGTTGTGCAGCGAGTTAATAGCCAGTTGCGCTTAGCATTGAATACACTTGAGATAGCACGGCATGAAACACCCACACAAATAGTTGAAAAATTACACGATGAATTAAGTTACCGCTTTGATCTGGAAAATGATTTACTGATACGTGCAACGTTAATTGGCCACTCAGGTGAAGGTAAATGGTTATACATTGCGATGCATCATATTATTGCCGATGGTTGGTCTGTGCGGCTTTTGGTGCAAGAATTATTGGCGATACTGACAAATAATAATAATACCGTTAATAATGCGGCTGCATGTAAACCTTTACAGTATTTAGATTATGTACATTGGCAAGGTCAGTTTAAACAATCACCTATATATCAACAGCAGCTAAGTTATTGGCAACAAGCGCTAACAGGGATGGAGTTATTTGAGCTGCCAGCGAGTTATCCTCGTGATAAACAAAAAACCTATCAAGGCAAGAGCCAGCACAGTGTTATCGAGACACGGCTGGTTAGTGAGTTTGACAGTTGCTGTCAGCAATTAAGTGCTACTCGGTTTGTCGGGTTGTTAAGTGTGTTTTATGTACTATTACAGCGCTATAGCCAAAAACAGGATATTACGGTGGCGGTGCCTGTATTGAATCGTGAACAGCCCGAATTTGAGAATGTTATAGGGTGTTTTATCAATACCTTACCTATGCGACAAATGGTGTCACCGCAGAGCTCTTTTGCACAATTAATAGCGCAAACTAAAGTGTTAGTGGCGCAAGGGCTAGCAAATCAAAGTGTGGCAGTTGAAGATATTATCGAAACACTTGGCTTAGCTAAATCGTCAGCACATTCAGCATTGTTTCAAATACTGTTTAATTATAACGGTGTAGATACCGGTACTGTGGAAACCGCAACATTGTCGGCTAAATTATTGCCATTAGATAACGGTACTGCAAAATTTGATTTAACCTTGAATGTAAGTGAATCAGAGCAGGGCTTAGATATTAGTTTTGATTATTGCAGTGCGCTATTTGATGACCATGTTATTCAGCAAATGAGCAATGATTTTAATGAGTTAGTTATATCTCTTGGCAATAACGCAGCACAAACTATTGCAACCGTTGAGTTACCCTCTGCGTGTTATGCCAGCCAGTTGTTAGGGCGTAAAAAAGATCATGAAAAAGTCAGCAGTGATGTGATTGCATTACCTGTACAGGTGATAAAGCAGGCTGAGCTTAGTGCTGAAAAAACAGCCTGTATTGAAGCTGACCAACATGGAAAAACCGCACGAAGTTTGAGTTATCAACAATTAGTGCAACAAAGCGCAGCACTCGCCAGCCATATTTTAGCTTTGCAAACTCATCATCAACAAACAACTGCAGCACCCATTGCATTATTGGTATCTCGCTCAATCGATGCCTTATTAACGATGTTTGCACTATTGCAAACAGGCCGTGCTTACTTACCGATTGAGCAAGGCACTCCAGTGGCGCGTATTGCGGAAATTTTACAGCAGGCAGGCTGTGAATATTTAGTAACATTTGATGATACAGCGCTCGAAAAGCAAGCAGTTACGGTATTAAATGAGCAACATATTACATTATGGCCTTTTGCGCAGCTGTCAAAAGCGGCGGTTAATTTAACTGGCTTACCCAATTTAAACCTTAATGACAGCGCGTACGTGATATTTACCTCCGGTTCAACAGGCGCGCCAAAAGGGGTTGAAATTAATCATGCTGCACTAGCGCACTATGTTCAAAGTATTACTAAGCGACTTGAATTGAATAATGATACCAAGTCAGCTGTGGTTACAGGGCTTGCGACCGATCTTTGTTTAACTGGGATATACCCGGTATGGGCGAGTGGCGGCACTGTGGTATTAATTTCACCACATGTAAAAAGTGATCCTGTTGCGATTGTCGATACGTTCAGTGAGCAAGCAATTAACTTTTTAAAGATCACTCCCAGCTTTGCTGCTGAACTATTAGCCACTATTGCTGCGAGTCAAGCACCTCGCGCACCTCTTCAACAGTGGGTGTTAGGGGGGGAATCATTAACAGCGCAATTAGTAGCGCAAATTCGGGCGCTCTATCCAAGCGCTAAATTAATCAATCATTATGGGCCGACAGAAACCTGCATTGGGGTGGCTACCTATGAAATTGAGGATCATCAAACTGCTGAGCAGATGAGTTATCCTATTGGTAGCGCACTTGCGCATGTTGAACTTGCCATACTAGATGCACACCACGAGCCCGTTGCCATGGGCATGCCTGGACAGCTTTATATTGGTGGTGAGAGTTTAGCAACAGGCTATATTCGTGCAACGGATCAGACTGCGAAAAGTTTTGTTGTGATTAACACGACCAAGGGACAACAACGCTATTATTGCTCTGGTGATAATGTACGTTTGCGCAAAGACGGTGCGCTGGAATATTTAGGGCGTTTAGATAAGCAACCTAAGATCAGAGGCTTTAGAGTTGACTTACTTGATATCGAGGCAAAGTTAACGGCTTTATCAGTGGTTAAAAATAGTGCTGTGATTTGTCGCGAAATTGCTTCTGCAGATACTTTAGTTGCGTACTATGTGGCATCTAATGAAGGCCAGCAATTAACTGCTGAGGCCTTACAACAACGGATCAAAACGGACTTAAAGTGTGTATTACCAGAGCCTATGATCCCCAGTTTCTTTGTGCTGAAAGAGCAATTACCTTATCTTGAAAATGGCAAAGTTGATCGTAAATTCTTACAACAACAAATGGTACGCAGCAGCGATACTTTTGTAGCGCCAAAAACGCTAATGCAGCAGCAAGTAGCGGCGTTATTTGCACAGTTAACAGGCTTTGCTAGGGTTGGTCTAGAAGATGACTTTTTTGCAATCGGTGGGCATTCCTTACTAGCAATTAGATTACTTAACCAAATTCGTCAGCAGTTTGGCGTTTCATTGTCACTTAAAGACATCTTCAATCATGCAACCGTTGAGGAGTTAGCCCAGTATTTAACCTGTAGTGAACAAGCTAGCTCAAAGGTGCAATTAACACATATTGATTTAGCTGGGGAACACCCGTTGTCATTTTCTCAGCGGCGTATTTGGTTTGTTGATCAGCTGCAAGGACACAGCCGTCAATATAATTTACAGGGCGTGTTTACGCTGCGCGGTGATGTTGATGTGGCGGCATTGCAGCAGGCATTTAAAGATATCATTAAGCGCCATACGATCCTAAGTTATAACTATAAAAGTACAGCTGATGCGCAGCCATGCCAATATTTTAACGGCCATTTAGCTTTTTCATTGCAACAGATAGACCTTTGCACACAAGCAGATCAACAGCAGCTGTTACAGAAGATGATAGTGGAAGATTATAATCAGTCATTTGATTTAACCTCACAGCTGATGTTACGGGCAAGCTTGATTAAAATAGCCGATCACCATTATCAGTTACTTGTTACTGTTCATCATATTGTTGCCGATGGCTGGTCTATTGGCTTGATATGCCGTGAACTCGCTAGCAATTATAATCAGCATATTGGTATGACAAACGCCACTGATTTGCAAACTCTAGAGCATAATTATATTGATTTTGTACATTGGCAGCATCGTATGCAAGCTGATCCTCAGTGGCAAATAAGTATTGACTACTGGCGTCAACAGTTAGCGCAATTACCTACAGTGCATGAGTTACCTACACAGTACGAGCGAGGTAACGATGTGCTCAGCGGCGGCGGTTTATATAAAACCGTGTTGTCGCCTGCATTAACTGAACAATTAAGATTGTTTATTGCAAACCAAGGTGACACTTTGTTTGTAACCTTACAAACTGTATTTACTTTGTGGTTTAGTCGAGTTTCTGGGCAATCAGATTGTGTGCTAGGTACGCCAGTTGCAGGGCGAGTTGCCGCAGAGCTTGAACCTATTATTGGCAACTTTGTTAACACGCTGGTGTTACGTAATAAGGTGTCAGGGGATACATGCTTTAACCAAGCATTAGCTGATGTAAAAGCAACGTTGAGTGAAGCACTGCTTCATCAACAGATCCCATTTGATCTCTTAGTGGATGAATTAGCCACCGAACGCAGTTTAGCAATTCCGCCGTTAGTACAAGTCATCTTTAGAGTAAACAATACGATAAATGAAAATTTACAGCTAGCAGGGCTATCAATTAAAGCCTCACAGAGCAAGGTGCGTAGCGCTAAACTTGACTTAGAAGTCTCAGTTATAGATACCGGTGACGTGCTAGAAATTGAGTGGTTATACGATACCGCACTATGGCATCAAGCGAATATAGTGACATTCTTTGCTCAATTTAGTTATGTGTTGCAGCAATGCTTGGCTGATCAAAGCGTCAAGCTCGCAGAGTTAATACTGTGGAGCCCGAGCCAGCACGCAGCGGCATTATCTCATAGTGACTCAATTGATATACAAAATACCCAACCATCGTCTTTACATGTGTGTTTTTCGCATTTTGCAAAGCAGCACCCGCAACACCCCGCAGTAAGATGTAATGGCCAAACCTATAGTTACCTCGCCCTTGAACAACGTGCTAATCAGCTTGCGCATTGTTTACTCGAAATGGATTTTGCTGCGCAAAGTCGAATTGCTATTTTGCTGCCATCAGGTGCCGCTATGGTGGTGGCGATACTCGCTATTTTAAAGGCACGTCATGTATACGTGCCGATACACCAAGATACACCAGTAAAAACGTTAAGTTATATTGTTGAAGATGCTGAGTTGATGATGATTTTAGCATTGAGTGAGAATGCCGACACGCTGATCAACAGTGGCGCAGATTTTTTGCTCGTTGATGATCTTCTTGATGACGATTCTAACTTCGACGGCTACCCAGTGGAGCAGCCAGATGAACAACTCAGCCTCAATGTCAAAGATGATGATTTGAGTTACATTATTTATACTTCTGGTTCGACCGGACGGCCGAAAGGGGTGATGATAAACCATGCCAATTTAGCGGCTTATTTACAGCATGCGGTTGCGCATTATATGCCCGATAATTCAGCCCTTTGTAGCAGCGTATTGAGTACGCCTTTGGCGTTTGATGCAACGATCACGGCGTTATATCCAGCCTTGATGCAAGGTGGCGTGGTGGAAATTATTGCGCAAGGGGGTGAACAGTTAACCCAGCTGACGGAACTACTCTTTACAGCAACAGACGCTAAACTGTTTAAGCTCACGCCAGCTCATTTACGTGCCATTTTGGCATTATCGCAGCACTATTGTGTAAGCAATGTTACCCATACATTGGTGATCGGTGGTGAAGCACTCACAACTGAATTGTTGTTGGCGATCCGTGCAAAGTTACCACTGTGTCGTTGGATTAACGAATATGGACCAACAGAAACTACAGTCGGTTCAAGTACTTTTGTAATTGATCACAGTACCAGTGATGAGGTTTTACTGCGTCATAATGATGTCCCAATTGGTTTAGCTAACGATAATGTAACGCTGTTAGTGGTTGACCAATTTGATCAGCCAGCAGCAGTGAATATGCGTGGTGAATTACTTATTGCAGGACCTGTTGTCAGCCCAGGTTACATTAATCAGACTGAGCTTAATAATACCAGCTTTATTACTTTGCAGCTGCCTAGCCAACAGGGTGGAAAAGTGACCAAGCGTTTTTATAGAACAGGCGACATAGCGTTATGGCAAGCTGATGAAACAGGTGCTGCTTGTTATTTAAGATACTGTGGACGTAAGGATCAACAGATCAAGCTGCGCGGTTTTCGAGTTGATTTAGCCGCGATCGAGCAGCTGATCCTGGAACTCCCTGAAGTGGCTGATTGTGCGGTGACGGTTGATAGCAAGCAGCAAACGTTAGCGGCACATATTGTTTACCATCAACATGAAAAGCCATTAGCCGTTAACACCATTAAATCGCATTTATCGCATTACTTAGCGCCGTATATGATCCCCGCACACTGTTATGCTATTACTGTGATGCCACTGACGAAAAACGGCAAGATTGATAAAGCCACATTGATAGCTGACGCACTTAGTTGTTTACAGCCAACTAGCACAACACACAGCAAGCACGCGCAAACACCATTACAGCAATATTTGTTACAGCTGTTTAGTGAGATTTTACTCACTACACATATTGGTTTAGACGATAATTTTTTTGATTTAGGGGGGCACTCGTTATTAGCGATCCGCTTGATTGGTAAGATTCGTGAAGGTAAGCAGCTCGACATAACATTACCGCAATTATTTAAAACCCCAACGATTGCAACGTTAGCGCAAGCATTACAAAACTGTGAAAAAATTCAGTCACACCAAGAGATTGTGAAAATATCTCGCCAGCAAGCGCTACCTCTTTCCTATGCACAGCAACGATTATGGCTTATTGATCAAGTACATAATGAAAGTGTGCAATATCATATGCCAGCTAGCTTTGTGTTTACGGGGAAGTTGGAGCTGACTGCATTGTCGGGCGCGTTATATGCACTTATTGAACGCCATGAAGTGCTGCGTACCGTTATTATTACACGCGACCAAGGCTCAGCGCCTGAGCAGTGTATTAATGAACACTTTGAGATCCCACTTGAGCTGCACGATTTAAGTATGCTTAATCGTGAACAGCAAGATCACCAATGGCAATTACTGTCGTCACATGCAAGTAGTAAAGCGTTTGATTTGGCAAGCGACGTTTTACTGCGTGTGGTGGTTGCTAAAATTAGCAATGAGCAAAGTTTTGTGCATTTTAATATGCATCATATTGCAAGCGATGGCTGGTCAATGGCAATTTTAGTTCGCGAGTTTATTGCTTTTTACCGAGCTGCAAGTGCTGAACCGCGATTTGTTTTACCTGCATTATTACAGCAACCATTAGCTATCCAATATGCCGATTTCGCTTATTGGCAGCGTTTAGTATGCAGTGAAAGTGCCTTGCATGAATCACTTTCTTATTGGCGTACTCAGTTAACAGGTGCCCCTTTTGTTCATCAATTACCAATAGAGCAGCCTCGAGCAATCCAACAGCAGTTGCAAGGGCAATGTTTTAACCAGCATTTGTCCGCTGCAACGACTAAAGCTATCCACCAACAATGTGCCACACACGGTGTTACTTTATATATGTGGTTACACACAACCTTTTCCTTGTTAATGATGCGATTGAGTGAAGCGACGGATATTTTAGTTGGCTCTCCAGTTGCTGGTCGTGAACAGCCACAAATAGCTAATCTAATTGGTTTTTTTGTTAATACCTTAGTGATCCGCACCCGCAGTGAAGGACAGCAAAACTTCACGCAGTTATTAATGCAGCAAAAACAGGTGATTTTAGATGCTTTTAAACATCAACAAGTGCCATTTGAACAATTAGTTGAAGTACTGCAGCCTGAGCGAAACTTAGCACATCATCCTTTATTTCAAATTTTATTTGCACTGCAAAACAATGAAACGAGTGATTTTTCACTGCCAGGTTTACATATTGAAATGCAGCCACACGCAGCACCAAAAATGAAATTTGATTTAGAGGTCAATGCAATTGAGCAAGGCGATGGCATTGAGCTGCAGTGGAATTTTAGTGAGACATTATTTAATGCCAGTAGTATTACTGAATATGCAGCAGCATTCGAGGTCTTGATTGATGCGATACTAAGTGACCCTCTTATGAAGTTGCAGCTATTACCTGTAGTGTCAGCAACCAAAGAAAATGTGCTGCTTAACTTATCTTCGCCACCCTATGCAAGGCACACTCAGCCACTTAACCTTGTCACGCAAATCGCACGTCAAGCTGAACAATATCCAACACGTAATGCGGTCGTTGGCCCTGATGGTGAAGTGTTGAGTTATGTTGAATTACAGACTCAGTCACAGCTGTTAGCCAATTATTTACAAGAACAAGGGATAACCGCCGGAAGTAAAGTTGCTTTATGTGTTAGCG
This sequence comes from Pseudoalteromonas sp. SG41-1, assembly GCF_014164575.1. Lineage (NCBI taxonomy): Bacteria > Pseudomonadati > Pseudomonadota > Gammaproteobacteria > Alteromonadales > Pseudoalteromonadaceae > Pseudoalteromonas > Pseudoalteromonas sp. SG41-1. The sequence goes on along the minus strand of NZ_JACJFL010000001.1, from coordinate 386,608 downwards.
CAACGGCACAAATGCTGGTCGCCATGTTAGCGATTTTAAAAACCGGCAGTGCCTATGTGCCGATTGATCCAAAATTACCAGTATCCAGAGTGCAATTTATTATCGATGACAGTAAAGCACAGTGTTTGATCACACAGTCAGCGTTTGCTAAACAGCATCTAACGGATGAGCTCGGGAGTCTTATTGCGCCATTATGTGTATTGCTTGATGAGCCAAACAGTTGGCAGTATGGCTCACTCAATGGTTCGCAAAGTGCACTGCCTGCGTCATATTCGGCGGATGATCTTGCATATATTATTTATACATCAGGAACCACAGGCACCCCAAAAGGGGTGATGATCAGCCATGGTAATTTAGCTTGTTACTTAGCACATGCGCAGTGTGAGTATCTATCAGCTGCGTTAACAACCAGTGTGGTGAGTACGCCATTGGCATTTGATGCTACGGTCACTTCGTTGTGGGCACCATTACTAATGGGTATCAATATTACACTACTTGCTGATGATGAGCAGATGCTTGAGCAGCTTGCAAAGCAGATATTCAGCTCTCAAGCCTGCTTATTTAAAGTTACTCCTGCACATTTACAAGGCTTACTTGCGTTTGCTCCAGCTGCTGCAGTAGCAACTGCACATGTGGTTGTCATTGGTGGTGAAGCATTACCCACTCAGTTGCTCAAATCGTTAACTCAGTATTTGCCTAATTGCCAGTGGGTGAATGAGTACGGCCCAACTGAAGCGACGGTAGGTTGCAGTGTTTATCATTGCGAGCTTAAGCAAATTAGCGAGCTTGAACGGCGTAAAATGGCCCAAGTGCCAATTGGTCGGGCGATTGCAGATAGTCAGTTGGTGATATTAGATGAACATCAGCAATTAACCGCAATGGGTGCCATTGGCGAGCTTTATATTGCCGGTGACAATGTTGCTCAAGGGTATTTAAATCAAGCGAGTTTAACGGCGCAAAGTTTTGTGTGGTTACCTTTTGGGCATCAGCAAACTGTGCAGCGATTTTATCGTACTGGGGATAAAGTGCGTTGGTTGCTTGATAAACATGGCCAACCAGAACACCTGCTATTTTGTGCACGAGTCGATGAACAAATTAAGTTGCGCGGTTATCGCATTGAGCCGGGCGAAATTACAGCACAGTTAGTCCAGCATAAAGAGATTAGTGAGGCATGTGTAATATTAAATAAAGACACTGAAAACCTTGAGGCTTACTTAGTGCTTACGCCACACAGCTCAGTGATCACAGCGTTTGGGCAAGAGCAGCAAATAACACTCTTAGGCGCACAGCAACAGGCTATGCTTAGCAACTACCTGGCGAGCTATTTACCTGCTTATATGGTGCCAACAAAATGGTATGCGATAAGCGCTATTCCCCTGACATCTAACGCAAAAGTTGACAGTAAACAACTACTGCAATGGGGCCAATCAGTCGCAGTAGCAACTGAAAATGTACCGCCGCGTAATGACTTAGAAGCTGCCTTGGTCGATATTTTTGCTGCGCAGTTACAAGTTGACTCTGTTGGCATCACCGATAACTTTTTTGCGCTCGGGGGGCATTCATTATTGGCAACACAATGTATGGCGTTGCTCAAGGCGCGGTTACAGGCTGATATTCCAGTGAGAGTTCTGTTTGAAAGGCCGACAATTGCGGCTATTGCTAGCTGGTACGCCATTCATCAAGCCGCTAATAACGCCATGAGTGAAAATGATAACTCAGAAGAGATGTTTTTGTGATGGAAAATCAACTGCTAGAAATTGAAGAGTTAATCGCAGATGCTTTACGAGCAGGTGTTACTTTGTATGAAAAACAAGGTGCTTTAGCATTTAAACAAAGTAACGGTTTTCCAAGTGAACTTAAAGCTCGGATCATTGAGCATAAAGCGGCGATTATCCGCTATTTTCAGCAACAACAGTCAGTGGTTACGTTGCAAAGTAATATGGACGTAATTGCCATCGCTGAGCGAGATAGGTGTTTGCCTTTGAGCTTTGCTCAACAAGGCTTATGGTTTATTGAGCAGTTACAAGGCAGCCAACAATATTATATGCCTGCTGAGTTTACTCTAAAAGGCCATATAGATGTGCCGTTGTTACGCGCGGCAATCAAACACATTGTTGGTCGCCATGAAATATTACGCAGTCAGTTTATAACTGATCCGCAAGGTATACCGTATGTGCAAGTAACAGACACCTTTGTGACGCCTTTTCAGTGGCTGGATGCGTCAACATTCCCAGTTACGCAGCGACAAAGCCAAATAAAAGCTGCGCTGATACAACATCAAGCTCAGCCATTTGATTTGAGTCGAGATGTATTAATACGGGTGCTATTGGTATCCGATAATGAGCAACATTATTTAGCATTTAATATGCATCATATTGTTAGTGATGGCGCGTCAATGCAAATATTTGCTCAAGAATTACAAACCATTTATACGCAACTACTGCAAGGTAATGTCGAATTAGACTCGTTACCAATTCAATATGCTGATTACGCTGCGTGGCAACGAAATACCTTAACAGCAGAGTACTTTACAGCAGCAATTAATTATTGGCGTACAACACTTGGCGATCTTGAACCGTTGCAATCACTACCAACGGATAAAGTTAGATCGAGCGTTCAAAAGCAGTCTGGTTTAGTTTATCGGCAACGGTTAAGTCGCTCGTTAGTTGAAAAAATACAACAACATGCGGCGAGTCAATCAGTCACACCATTTATGTGGTTGTTAAGTAGTTTTATGTTATTTATTGGCCGTATTAAACAAACGGAACAGGTACTGATCGGCACGCCAACTCAGGGCCGTGAGCATCCACAGCTAAACGATTTAATCGGTTTGTTTGTTAATACCTTAGTGATGCATGCCGTATTGCCGGATGAATTAACTTTTAATGCATGGTTGCAGCAACAAAAAGAACGTATTTTACAGTCGTTTGAATATCGCAATATGCCATTTGATAAACTGGTTGAAGGGCTCAATTGTCAACGCGATTTAAGTCATCATCCTTTAGTACAAATTTTCTTCACTCTAACTGTTGATGAGCAACCAACCTTTCAGTTACCGGGTGTTGAAATAGCGGAGGCTCGCAGTGAAGCACGAGAGCACCACAGCGCAGTAAAATGTGATTTGGAGCTTAATGCAGTTATCGACAACCAAGGTTTAACAGTTACTTGGAAGTTTGATGAAGCACTTTATGAGCTTGCGACAATTACTCACTGGGCAGATAGTTTTGCCGTATTATTAGCAAACATTGTTGCTGCACCGGATACCCAAATATCAAAATTGGCATTGCTTGATGAACAGCAGCTACAGGCATTAACTGACGCTGCCACATCGCAGCAAGCGGATAGTACAAGTTGGGATCAAAGCGCCAGTATAGTGAGTGTATTTGAACAACAAGCAATCAGGTTTGCTGACCAGTTGGCGCTAGTCGATGAGCACGAAGCACTCACTTATAAACAGCTTAATGAACGGGCAAATCTACTCGCCAGAGTATTATTAAGTCAGGGTGTTGAAGCGCAAGATATGCTGCCAGTGAGCGTAACCCGCAATGTTAATTTAGTGGTGACGTTATTAGCGGTGCTAAAAGCTGGCGCTGCTTATGTGCCTATTGATCCCAATTATCCTCGCGATCGGATCAGTTATATTGTAGACGATGTCCAGAGTAACTTAGTGTTGTGTGATAACAGTAGTCTCGGGTTGTTTTCGCAGCATAACTTAACGTGCATAAATATTGATGATTGCGCGATCTACACAGCTATTAATCAGATTAGTGATACACAAAACCTCGAGTTAGCTATTTGTCCATCCCACTTAGCGTATATGATTTACACCTCTGGCACTACTGGACGGCCTAAAGGCGTGCAAATTGAACACCGCCAAGTGATCCGATTATTGTGTGTACAGCCGAGTTTATTTGATTTTAATGAGCATGATGTATGGACTCTGTTTCATTCATTTTGTTTTGATTTTTCGGTGTGGGAAATGTACGGCGCGTTACTTTTTGGTGGCCGCTTAGTTATTGTGGATGCAGATACCGCAAAAGACAGTGATGCATTTGCAAATTTATTACTAGATCAACACGTCAGCGTGCTAAATCAAACCCCCAGTGCTTTTTATGCGCTACAAACAGTAATGTTAACCAAGCCTTCGCAGCGTATACAGCAGAGCAAAATTAGATACGTCATTTTTGGTGGCGAAGCATTACAGCCCGTTAAGTTGACACCTTGGGCAAAACGCTTTAGCGACTGCCAACTGATCAATATGTATGGCATTACTGAAACAACGGTTCATGTGACTTTCAAGCGTTTACATGACGCAGATCTGGTATCTGGTGCAAACAATATTGGTCGGCCAATACCAACGACCAGTTGCTACGTTTTGGATAAGTTTCGTCAGTTACTACCTGTTGGCGCAGTTGGTGAGTTATATGTAGGTGGGGATGGGGTTTGCAGGGGGTATTGGCGCCGTGATGAGCTCAACGTTGAGCGCTTTGTGGCAGATACATTTTCTTCAGCTAACGCAGCTAAAAAACTATATAAAACGGGTGATTTAGTACGTCAGTTAGCAACTGGCGAATTGAGTTATATGGGCCGTATTGACGACCAAGTTAAAGTACGCGGTTACCGTATTGAACTGGGTGAAATAGAAAACCAGTTACGTGGCCACCCTAAGCTGAGTAGCGCAACAGTGTTACTGAATACTCAACAGCCGACTAATCCACGGATCACAGCATTTGTTATCGTCAAAAGTGATGCCGTATTTGCTGCACTCACAAGCGAAGTACAACAGTTTTTACGCACCACATTACCCGAATTTATGCTGCCAACGAATGTTATTGCCGTGCTGCAGATGCCATTAACGGTGAACGGTAAAATTGATAAAAAAGCACTCTTAGCGCTGGATCAATTACAGCTTAAAGCAACTGCAGATGAGCCTCCAGGATCGGATGACGAACAAGCAATCGCTGCGGCATTTGAGGCGATATTAAAGGTTTCAAACGTGGGTAGGCAAGGGCACTTTTTTGAATTGGGTGGGCATTCATTATTAGCTAGCCAATTAGTCAGTCACTTAGCGCAACACGCTCAGTTGTCGATTACTTTAGCTGATCTGTTTTACGCGCCGCAGGTCCACACACTCGCGTTAGCGGCTGCGCGCAATAAAGCTGCCAATTACACTGTAGCATCAGCAGTTATCCCGAAAGTGCAATCAGTAACGCAATTACCGGTATCTTTTGCTCAACAACGATTATGGACCATAGATCAATTGCAGCCGGGAAACGTGCAATATCATATGCCAGCTAATTTTGAACTGCATGGTTTGCTTGATGTTGATACATTTCAACGCGTGTGTGACGCTATCGTGCAGCGTCATGAAGTGTTGCGTACGTTTATCACAGTCGGTAAAGCAAACTTACCTCAGCAAGTGGTCCAAGACACATTTCCATCGGTGTTAAAGATCATAGATGCCAGTGAACTTAACGATGAGCAACAGCAACGACTGTGGTTAAAAACGCTGCGCGATGACAGCCAAGCAGCCTTTGATTTAAGGTGCCAGTTACCGCTGCGTATTATTTTAGTTAAGCTGCATGCAAAGCATTGGAAGTTACGGGTAAATATGCATCATATTGCCTCTGATGCACATTCTTTAGCAATATTAGCGAGTGAATTTGAAGCGTTTTATCAAAGCTTTACGAGTCAAACTCGGTTGCCTGAACAGCTTGCGCAACCTTTATCAATTCAATACGGGGATTATGCTCATTGGCAGCGTAGTCAGTTACACCAGCAGCAGTTAGATAAACACCAAGCATTTTGGTTACAACAGTTACAAGATGCCCCACCGATACATCAAATACCGCTGGATAAAATACGTCCTAAACAGCTTACGTCCGCTGGTGCGAGCTATCAAATACAGCTAGATAAAACCACGGTTTCGGCGATCCACAGGCAATGCCAGCAGTTTGATGTGAGCTTATTTATGTGGCTGCATAGTGCTTATGCTGCATTTGTAGCTAGGTATAGTCAGTGTGATGATGTTGTGATTGGTGCGCCATTTTCAGGGCGTTCACAAACGCAACTAACTCCCTTAATTGGATTCTTTATTAATACACTGCCGATCCGTTGTCAATTGCGCGAAGATATGTGTTTTGAAGGGCTACTCGCACAGCAAAAACAATTAATTGTTGCCGTTGGTCAGCATCAAGCCATGCCATTTGAAAAAATTGTTGATGCTTTGCAGTTACCGCCTAGCATGAGTCAACAGAGTGTTTTTCAGCTTACATTTTCGTTAAACCCAAGGTTAAATACACAGTTTAAATTACCTAATATACAGGTTACAGCGATTGATGAGCAGCCACCGCAAGTAAAATTTGATATTGAGCTGGCATGCAGTGAAGATGACGATGAGTTACGCTTTAGCTGGGCTTATAACACGGCGTTATTTACCCCACAAACAATTCAAACCATGGCTACGGCATTATGCACTTTAATTAGGTCATTCACAGCCGATCCGCAGGTTGCTATACAGTCAGCTACAATGTTGACAGATAAACAGCTGCATAACTGCGTGCTCAAAGGTGAGCAACGGCTAAATAAGCCAGTTGCAACCGTCATAGATGCATTTACTGCTGTAGCCGAACAGCATGCTAAAACTGACACTGGCATTATTGAGGCAGCCTCAGGGCAATTTGCGAGTTATCAGCAAATTCATCAGCGTAGTGAATTATTGGCAAAATACTTGATACAGCAAGGCTTACAAGCTGAACAGCCTGTTGTTGTAAGCATGCAAAGCGGCATTGACTTAATAGTTTCATTGCTAGCGATTATGAGAGCGGGTGGCTGTTATGTTCCTGTTGATCCGAATTATCCAGCATCTAGAATTGCTTATATTATTAATGATTGTGGTGCGCAGTGGCTTATCACTCACACTGCATTTGCAGCGCTGTTAGAAGATAATTGTGGTGCGAACAGCCAGCTTATTTACCTTGATAATGAGCAATTTAAGTACACTTTAAACCTTGCATATAATACACTAAGTCAAGTGCAATTACCCAAAATAGAGGCGGCGCAATTAGCGTATGTCATTTATACATCAGGCACAACGGGTAACCCTAAAGGGGTAATGATCCCCCACCAAGGGCTGAGCAATTTATGCCGTTGGCATCAACGCGCATTTGCTGTTGATAAATCAAGTATTGCCAGTCAAACAGCAAATATCGCGTTTGACGCTGCAAGCTGGGAGATCTGGCCTTATTTAAGCGCCGGAGCAAAGCTGGTAATTGTGCCGCGAGAAAGTTTAGATAACCCGCAAAAATTAGCGCAACTACTTGATGAACATCATGTGAGTCATTGCTTTTTAGCCACCCCAATCGCTGAAATAATGTTGGCAGATCACGCTTTTACGCCTGTTACTTTGCGTTATTTACTGGTTGGCGGCGACAAGTTAAAAACATGCCCCTCAGCTGCAAAACCGTATTGTATTATTAATAATTATGGCCCTACAGAGACCTCAGTTGTTGCCACCTCGGCTGAGGTTGGTAAAACAACGGAAGAGCTGGGCATGGCTCCAGATATAGGCTATGCGATTGATAATGTAAAGTTATTAATTGTTGATCAGCAGGGGCAGCCGGTTGTGTCTGGCATGATTGGTGAATTATATATAGCTGGTGCAGGATTAGCGCGAGGCTATTTGAACCGTCCAGAGCTTACAGCACAGCGTTTTATTTACTTAACGACAGTTGCAGAGCAACAACTGCGAGCCTATAAAACTGGTGATTTAGTTAGGCAATTAAATAACGGTCGTATTGCCTACATTGGCCGCAATGATGCACAAGTTAAATTACGCGGTTACCGTATTGAACTGTCTGAAATTGAGTATCACTTACGTGCTATTGCTGGCGTAACGGATTGTGTTGTTAGCGTGAGTGAATTGGCTGAAGGCCATAAGCAGCTGTTGGCTTTTATTGTCACGCCACAGATAAGTGATTCGCTCCAAGCGCAATTTAAGCGCCAAAGTATAGCAAGTCTTAAAGTTAAGTTACCGGATCACATGATACCGAGTGAGCTTATTCACGTAGATGAAATTCCCCTGACGGCACATGGCAAAATAGATCATCTGCAATTACATAAACACCTACGCACACCAAGCGAACAAATTGTTACACAGCAATTAAATCAAGGACCTGCAGCACAACAAGCAAGCGGATTAAGCAGCTTACTACTCACTTTGTATCGACAAGTATTAAATCAGCCGATGCTGCAAGTTGATGATGATTTTTTTGCGGCGGGAGGGGACTCAATTCTCAGTATTCAAATTGCCAGTCGGGCAAGAGCGCAAAATATTAGTTTGTCAGTAGCTGATATTTTTAACTTTAGTACCGTTGCAGTGCTAGCTGAGCAATTGGTACACAAACAGCCACAACGGAAACAGGTTGAGCCACAGCAAAGCTTTTCAGGCGCATTGCCATTACTTCCCATTCAACATTGGTTTTTTGAACAACAATTTGTAGCAGCTGATCATTGGAACCAGTCACTCTTACTCAGTGTTGATAAAACAGTGACTGTGCAACATATTAAAGAGTTAACATGCGCTTTATTAGCGCACCATGATAGTTTGCGGTTAGTCGTTGATGATAAAGGCCTACAAAAGCAATTTTTTATAAAACAGCATCTTAGTGCAGATCACGTTTGCCATTTTATTGATCTAGCTGAGCACAATGATGATTGGTCTCAAGCATTAGAGAAAGTGTGTGAAGTGCAACAAGGAGCTTTTCGCTTTGATGGCACTGCATTGTTGCAAATCTGCCATATAAAAACCCCAGCTCAGCAAAGTGATAACCGCTTGCTGATCATCGCCCATCACTTATTAATTGATGGTGTATCTTGGCGCATTTTGCTTGAAGATATTAACCAAGCGTTGTCAGCTGCAAAATTACAGCAGAATATTTGTTTTGCTTCTCGTACTGCTAATTTATATGACATTAGTCAATTTTTAATTGCGCAAGGTAAAGATGAATATGATTTAAAACACTGGCAAGCATTGGTTGCTGTGGCGACTAAGCCCAGCTTTTTTCGTTTTGTAAGGCAGCAAGAGCCAATCAAAAAACAACTGCAACAACATACATTAACACTCCCATGTGCAGCTACGCAGCAGCTCTTGACGACAGCAAATAGACCTTATAATACCAGTATCCAAACGCTACTGTTGGCCGCGTTACAATGGTCTGCAGTTAGGCATTATGACTTGGACGATCATCTTATTGTCCTTGAAGGACATGGCCGAGAGTTACTTAATAATCAACTTGATAGTACTCGAACGCTTGGCTGGCTTACTGCTATGTATCCATTTCGATTATTTAGCAATACGCAAAATATTGCCGATTTGATCTGTGATATGAAAGAGCAATTAGCCAATTTATCGACTAAAGCTAGTCGATATGGAGCCTTACGTTATTATCATCCAGATGAGAAGACCCGCCAATCGTTGACTATTACGACGGAGAATCATCTATTTTTTAATTATTTAGGCCAGCTAGATAGTGCGCTGCAACATAATGGTTTATTAGATGATGCGCCAGAATCCGCGGGCAGTTTGCATAGCCAACATAATCACGCCTACTATGGTCTGCAATTAACAGCAGCAATAGTCAATGAGCAATTGTCGATGCATGTGGAGTATGATGGTGCCCGTATAGCTGAAGCCGATGTCGCTTCATTAATGACGCATTATCAAGCAAGTATTATGACGGTGCTTGAACATTGCATACAAGACGACATTAAGCGCCATACGGTAAGTGATTTTCCACTCTTGCCAACGATGGCAAATCATCAGTTACAGCATTTATTAGCCCCTTTTAAGCAATCAGCCATTGTTGATATTTACCCGCTAAGTGCACTGCAAGAAGGTATGTGGTTTCACAGTCAACGAACTGGTGAAGTATCACAACATAGTGCTTATTATGAACAAACGACACTGTTACTTGAGGGGGCATTTGACATCGAAGCTTTCGAGTATGCATGGCACCAGCTACTTGATACACATAGCATATTACGTACTGCGTTCGTAGCAAGCCCAGTGGGACCAGTGCAAATCGTGGTTGATAAATACCATGTACCATTGCAGGTTGAGTTGGTAACTGAAGCAATTATGCAGCAGCAACAACAATCAATACTTGATGAGCAAGCCTATATTACTGCTATTGCAGATCAGGAATATCAACAAGGTATTGATCTAGCTGCGGCGCCTTGTATGCGATTACGTTTGCTTGCTCTGAGTGATACAAAAATGGCATTTATTTGGACATACCATCATTTGATCATGGATGGCTGGTCATTACCTGTATTGTTTTCAGAGTTATTACAGCATTATCAGGCTCGCCTTGCAGGGCATGGTTTATCTCTAAAAAAAGATAACTATAGCGACTATATTAAGTATCTACAGCAACAAGATAAAACAACCGAGCAACAATTTTGGCAAGGTTATCTAGCCAATATAGATCAGGCAACATTATTGGTTGAGCATATTGCGCAGCGCAAGCAAGGCGATGATATCAACACGGTGTCTGAGCAAACCTTAGTGCTTGAGCCTGAATTGGGTTCACAATTGGTTGAGTTTGCTCGTCAACAGGGTTTAACAGTTAATCATTTACTGCAAGGTGCCTGGGGTTACTGGCTGAGTGTTTGTTGCAATTCAGATTACGCCTTATTTGGGCAAACAGTATCTGGGCGACCTAGCCAACTTACTAACGTTGAGCAACGGGTTGGTTTATACATTAATACCCAAGCTGTGTTGTTAACCACATCGGGTGAGCAGTCGGTGTTAGCGTATTTAAAGTCAGTTAAGCAAAGCTTATTAGCTGTATCTGATTATGCACATACTCCATTAACCCAAGTACATAACTACAGTAATATTGCTAATGGCAGTCCATTGTTTGATGCTTTGTATGTATTTGAAAATTTCCCGACAGATCCATTGGCTGAAATTGCAAATATGCCATTTAAGGTGTTAGCGAATGACAGTAAAGATCTCACTCATTATCCAATGACTTTAGTTGTTGGCCAAGCTGAGCAACTCTCATTGACCTTGAGTTATCAAAGCGCACTATTTAATGATCCGCTTGCCAGTCATTGCTTGGCTATGTTGCAGCAGTTATTACAATCGTTTGTAATGGCACCTGAGCAACCATTGTCTAGCTTAGCAATTGATTTAGTAGATCATCGATTTACAACAGGTATAGATAAGGTAGCTGAGTTTAGTTTATCAGCTAATCAAGTGGCAGATGTAAGCTGGGATATAGCAACAACATTACAACAACGATTTACACAAATTGTAGCAAGTTATGGTGAGTCAACAGCGTTGAAATATTATAATGATGACAATAACCTACCAGTTAAAACAATGAGTTATAATGAGTTGGATGCAGCCGCTAACAGACTGGCTAATTACTTACTCACACATACGCTAGGCTCTGACAGAGCTTTGACCATAGGGATCTGTTTGAGCCCAGGTTGTGATTTGATTGTCGCTATTTTAGCGAGTTTAAAGATCGGTGCGGCTTATGTACCGATTGCACCTAGTTTACCATTAAAAAGGCGGCAGTTTATGGCCGCTGATGCAGAGCTTGCAGTATTGCTAACGTGCGAACAAGACTGGCAGGGCGCATTACCGCCAACACTTAACATCGATCTTCATACTTGTGCTGCGGCACTTGCTTTACAACCTAATTACAGCCCAACAGTAACTTACACACCGCATGATTTATGCTATGTGATCTATACCTCAGGTACAACAGGGGTGCCAAAAGGAGTTATGGTTGAGCAACACAGTGTTATTAACTATGTGCAGTGCTTACAAAAAAATTATGCGATCACTTCGCAAGATAATTACTTACAGTTTGCAAGTTGCAGCTTTGATGTATTTGCAGAGGAGGTTTTTTGTACTTTGCTAAGCGGTGCAACTTTAGTGATGGCCGATCAACAAAAATTACTCGATACCCAGTATTTAGCTAAACTATCGCAATATAGTCAATTGACCTTAATGAGTTTACCTACAGCCTATTGGCATCAATTAGCTGCAGCACCAGTAACACTTGCCGATCAGTTACGCATTATCACAATTGGTGGAGAGCAAATGCAAGCCGCAATGTTGCAGCAATGGCAAGCTTATTACAGTGATAATATTATTTTGATCAATGCTTATGGACCAACAGAAGCAACTATTTCTGCAACATTAATTGAGGTAACTGATTATACAGGTTCTGAAGTACCGATTGGCCAACCAGTGGCAGGGCTACAATTACACATTCTAGATAAATATTTAAGAGCGGTTCCCTATTATGTTAGTGGGCAGCTTTACCTCAGTGGAAAAGGGTTAGCAAGGGGTTACCTTAACGATGTAAAGAAAACGGCTGCTGCATTTATTATTGAACCAAAAAGCGGCGTTAGGTTATATAAAACGGGTGATAAAGTGCGTTGTACAAATACCCAAGAAGTAATGTTCTTAGGGCGTTTAGATGAACAAGTTAAAATTCGCGGCTATCGTGTTGAGTTACCCGAAATAGAACGTCATTTACTTGCGTTGCCACAAATAAACGCCTGTGCTGTAGTGGTTCGTAAAGATAAAAGTGGCAATGAGCAGCTAGTTGCATTTGTTGATGTGGGTGAGCTAGAGCGAGCCAGTGAGCAACTAATTCGTGCTTTAGTTGGTGTGTTGCCCGAGTATATGGTGCCACAAAATGTTCAATTTGTTGACAGTTTACCCTGTACAAATAATGGCAAAATTGATCGAAAACAGCTTAGTAAAACAGCGCAACAATTGAGTAGTCGTAATGACTTTTCATATAGTGCGCCGATCACGCCATTGCATAAATTATTGGTTGAACAATTTAGTCAGTTGTTAAACATAGAGCAAGTGGGGATCAACGATGATTTCTTTATGCTGGGTGGTCATTCATTACTGGCAATGCGCTTGGTATCAAAATTGAGCTATCAGATGCAGTTAACGGTATCTATTGATATGTTATTTCGCCACCGTACTGTAAACGCTTTAGCTGAGGCAATTGAGCAATTACAAAAAAGCCACGCTGCTGATTTTCAGCCTACAACTTTAGTCTGTTTACAGGCCGGTGAACAAGGGTTTCAGCCAGTGATTTTAGTCGCCGGTGCGGGAGGGTTACTGATGATCTATCAAGCATTGGTTAATCAACTAGATCAACGTATTCCTGTTTATGGTTTGCAGCCAGATCTGATCGCTTTAGAGCCAGATATTATTAATTCATTGTCACTGACCGCACACCATTACTGCAACGCATTAATTGAGCAGGGGATAGACGCTAATATTCACTTGGTTGGTCATTCATTTGGAAGCTTTGTTATTCATCAAATGGCGCAGCAATTAGTACTGCGCAATAAAGCTCCAGCCTCACTGCTAGTAATTGATACGCCTATGCCTAATTCAGCTGTGCTAGAACTGCAAGACAGGCAAATAGCAGCGTTACTAATAGCGAACCTGAGTGAATTTTTTCAATTGAACTTAACTGACGATGAGCAGCAGTTATATTGCACGCTTGCTGATGAACAACAAACAAAGTGGTTAAGTAAGCATTTAGCTGCTGCGGGCTACCAGTTCAGTGCTCGTCAATTGCTAACACTGCAATGCGTATATAAAGCGCAGTTACAAGCAAAGGTAGAAATAAATAGAGAGTTACTTGAGGTGCCGCTTATGGTTATAAAAGCACACGATACCAAAGAGTTTGCAGGCCAATTGCTTGCTGATGATATGGGCTGGCGAGTAGTTAACCCTGAACTTTCGGCAATAGAGATCACAGGTAATCATCTGTCAATCTTACAGCATCAGTTTGTTGCTGCAATCGTTGAACAAATTGCAAGTAAATATACACTTTATTAACAAGTGGGTGAAAAATGTTCTACAGTAAACCTCTACCTATAAAAGGACGGGAATGAAATGGATCAGTTATTAGCAATAGATATGGATTTTTGCACTGACAATAGCGATTGCCGTGTGCATGATATGAGCGCTCAAAAGCAAAGTGGTTTGGCATGGGTTAAAGCCAATACTGACTTAATAAATGATTGGGTAAATCAAGATGGTTTAGCGCTACTGAGAGGGCTAAATATTGTGAGTACTCACCAATTTAGTACTATTTTAGAAACTATTTTTGGTGAGCCTCTAAAGCAGTATGTTTATCGTTCATCGCCACGCACTGCGTTGAAGAATAATATTTATACCACCACAGAATACCATGCAGATCAGGTGATTTTACAACACAACGAAAATGCATATTCGAATAATTGGCCTAAGAGAATGGGGTTTTTCTGTGTGGTGCCAGCGACGACTGGGGGCAATACTCCCTTGGCCGATAGTCGTGCGGTGTATAACCACATACCCATGCGGATCAGAGAAAAGTTTGAGCGGTTAGGCGTCATGTACGTGCGAAACTACGGCGATATTGACTTACCTTGGCAAGAAGTGTTTCAAACACAGAGTAAAAGTGATGTTGAACATTATTGCCATGCAAACGACATACAGTTCGAATGGATCGATGGCGATAAATTGCAAACACGCCAATGCCGCCCTGCTGTTGTCACTCACCCTTCAAGTGGTGAAAAAGTCTGGTTTAATCAAGCCCATCTTTTTCATTGTTCAAGTATGGACAGTGCCGTGGTGCAATCAATGCGAAGTAGTATCGGTGAAGCAAATTTGCCCCGTAATGCGTACTACGGTGACGGCACGGACATTGACCCACAAGACATAGCAGCAATCAATGATGTGTATCGTGGGCTTACATTCTCTTATCAATGGCAGCGTAATGATATTTTGTTGCTTGATAACATGCTGTACACCCATGGACGAGAAGCATATAGCGGTACTCGAAAAGTACTGGTTGGCATGGCTTAACTGGTTGTTATTACAATAAGTTTACTAAGACTATTTTCACTTTGTTAGCAGTGATGATTTTGGCAAAGAGATGTGGCTATTTACAGGAGAAGAATAATGAAATGGCTTATGCATGTAAAGTTTAAAATCATGATTGTCTGCTTATTAAGTTTGATTTTAGCGTCTTGTTTGCAAAAAAAGAGTGTAGCAAAAAATGTCACTATCACAGCGGCTCAGATAGAAATGATTGCTGCAACAGTGCAAGAATATTGTGACACTTTAGTCTTTTTTGGCACTGTGTATATTACTTCTGCTGATGCGGTTGTATACGAGGCTAATTGTGGACCGCAAAATATGCAATATGATATTGCAAATACTACAGAGTCAAAATACCGAATTGGTTCTAACACTAAAGCATTTGCGGCAACCATGTTAATGAAAATGCTCAAAGGAAAAGATTTAAGAACACAGACTATAGGTGACTATTTACCTTGGTTTCCTAAAAATCAATGTGCGGATGTGTCATTGCACAATTTATTGACTATGTCTTCAGGCATTAATAATTACAGTGATAATGAAGACGTTTATGATAATTATGGTTGGCGGCCGTTTCTTTATGATCAAACGCTAAATTTAAATGGGCCTGAAGATTTCAGTAATCGTTTTTGTACTTGTACAGAACAAGATGAAAAACCGACATTTACTCCGGGCTCTAAGTATCAATATAGTAATTGTAATTATTATTTGGTCGGCAATATTATTGAGCAAATAGCTGCGGGTAGCCAAGGCGATATTGACCGTAACTTTTGGTTCGAAAACCTTCTTAAAGAACAGATATTAGATCCCATTAATATGAACGATAGTGGTTCATTTAGCGCCATTGGCGTGTATCAAAATATGACCACAGGCTATATCTCAAATCAAAACCCATATTTACCACTAGCCAATGGCAGACCGCCATTAGTTGGCGGCCCTGCGCCATACGAGAATATTTTAAAGAATCCTTATAGCAATCCATTGGTACTTTATTCTGCTGGTGATATGTACTCAACAGTGACTGATATGCATAAGTGGGATCAGGCATTATACACAAGTAAAATTTTAGATGAGGCACAAAAATTAGTGGCATTTGCACCTTATTCTAATACCGGTAACAGTACGCAATGCGAATACTATGGTTATGGTTGGTTTGTTACATTTATTGACCCTTTACAGTTTGGCAAAGTTGCCGATTGTCCATCAGATCCTGCTGATGCAAACCTGCGAAAATATGAAAAATTTTTACAGTACTCAGGTAGTTATCCTTATTCATGGGTGACAAGCTTTAACCGTTTAGTGGAACGGGATCAATCAGTGATGGTCTTTAGTAATTACGTTAAAACAGGATTCGAGTCGGACTGCATTGCAAGTGAGATCAGAAATATAATTTTTTACAGTGATAAGCACCGAGAAGATAAGTGCCAAGCGATATTAATTGATGCGTAAAGTTGTGTCGATGAATTGGTGAATGTCAAAAGAATTGAATTGATTAGTTTCTTGTACTGGCTGTGGGCTAAGTACTAATAAAGTTGGAACCAAACCTGAACAAGGAGTGGTTGTAGTCCAATTACTGTTTGCATGTTTATGCAAAGTATTACTTTTCTTTTCATGAATATGAAAAGAAAAGTGAAAAAGGGCAAGTTACTGACTAAAGTTTTACTAGAGCAGTAATTTGGTGGGTTCAACAACTGTTAATTTAATTCATAGAGGAAAAAATATGACAGCGGCAAAAACAGCGAAGGACGAAAAGGCGAATACTGACACCGTTTCTGAGCAACAAGCAGATCTCGTTGAAGCAGAAAATCGAGTTGCTGTAGCGCAGATCATCGTCGATAAGTATAGCAAATGGTCATTTGGCAGCGGACTTATTCCAATTCCAGTGGTTGATTTGGTAGCTTTGACAGGTATTCAAATAAAAATGATTGATGAGATTGCTAAGGTATATGGCCAATCCTATAGTGAGAATAAGCTGCGAGGCACTATTAGTGCGGTAATTGGTGGCTCTTTTCCACAGACATTGGGAGGGGCTGGCTTGAGTAGTTTCCTTAAAGCTATACCTATCATTGGAACGCTTAGTTCCATTGCATTTATGCCAGTGATCTCGGCGGCATCTTCGCATGCAGTCGGTTCTACGTTTATTCGACACTTTGAAAATGGCGGTACATTGATAGACCTTAATTTAGCGAGTATTAAAGGTGATATCTCTGAGATCGCAGCGAAGTATCGTAAAGACAAAGGTGATGCAAGTGCTCAACAAAGCCAAGCTGCAGTGTAAGTAGAATGAGCTAAACCCTAAATAAACCAGCAGTTATTGCTGGTTTATTTATCAATTGATTACAGCTTAACTGAAAAGGAATTAATAATGATCGTCATTTTATATTTAGGATTATGTTTATTGTGTGGTTACTGGGGGCGAAACACTTTTGCAGGCCCGGTAGGCTTTTTTTTGCTGTCGCTGATGCTGACACCTTTTGTCGGTTTATTAATATTAATTTTTGCGCACAAAAAAGATGCAACACATAGCCAAGATACATAACAAGTAATACAGCGACATGGATAACAACGTTTAACGCTCAATTAGTTATATAGCTTAGTTAAACCACTGGTTTTAAAGCAGTGGTAATATTATTCAGCTGTACGTTAATGAGTGTTGATAAAGACCATCAAAAAACAATAAAAGATTCTAAAATGGTATTATACGATTTAATTAGTCGAAACATCACAGTTAAAAAAAGAACTTTTGCTGCGCTAGGTTGTATTTCCGGATTAGCAAATGCCCTCGTTTTAGCGCTAATAAATAATGTTGCGGAAAATATTGCTGATATTCACCGCGAAAATCATATTCTTTATTATCTCGCTTTATTTTCGTTAACCATTGC
Source organism: Pseudoalteromonas sp. SG41-1 (assembly GCF_014164575.1). Lineage (NCBI taxonomy): Bacteria > Pseudomonadati > Pseudomonadota > Gammaproteobacteria > Alteromonadales > Pseudoalteromonadaceae > Pseudoalteromonas > Pseudoalteromonas sp. SG41-1. The sequence continues at coordinate 368,803 of NZ_JACJFL010000001.1, read as the reverse complement.
TATTTATGGTCTCACCCAACATAGATTAATGACTAAAGCTGCAAAAATGGTTGAACAAGCCATAGATGGGTTACGTGTCGAGTTGTTTGAATGTGTTCGTCATACTGAACTGGCGACCTTAGAGAAGATTGGTAAAGAGAAAATTTTTACTACGCTAAGCAAAGAATTACAGACTATTTCTCAGTCTGCGCAACTGTTTGTGATTATAGGTCAGTCAATTAGCTTAGTTTTTTTTACATCTATGTATATTGCATATCACTCCTTTGTGGCTTTCATTGTGTTGGCCGTATTGATTATGCTTGGCGGCAGCATTCACCGGCTTCGGGCAGACGAAATACAAAAGAATATGCAGCAGTCATTTGAGAGCGAAAACAAATTAATTCAACGCTTGTCTGATTTACTCGATGGCTTTAAAGAAGTAAAGCTAAGTGTTCCAAGAGCGGATGATCTTGAATATGAGTTTGCAATGGACTCAGCGCGCGCTAAACGCTCTAAGACGAAAACACAAACTTTGTTTGCCAGCGATTTTATTTTATCGCAAATCAGTTTTTTTGCGGCAACTGGGGCTATGGTTTTTATTGTACCGGTGTTATCGCATGTCTACACCGATGTGGTTATTAAAGTTACCACAGCTTCGCTGTTTTTAATTGGCCCAATCACCAGTATTGTCGGCGGTATTCCTATTTTTACCGCTGCCAGTGAAGCTGGACAAAATGTGTTAGCGTTGGAAAAGGAGTTACAGTCTGAACAGGAAAAAACTCAACATACTAAATCGGCTCATGCTGAGCTCGCAACATTTGAACAGATACAACTAAGTGGTGCATATTATCAGCATAATCGTGCACCTGGTGAACATGCCTTTGTAGTTGGTCCCATTGATTTTCAGCTGCAGCGAGGCAAAATTACTTTTATTACTGGGGGAAATGGGAGCGGAAAAACTACCTTTATTCGTATGCTCACAGGTCTATATGAGTTACAGGCTGGAAAAATACTCCTCGATGGTCAACAGCTCAATGAAACTTCACTGCAAGGTTATCGTAGCTTGTTTACTGCGGTATTTTCTGACTTTCATTTATTTAAACAGCTGTATGGTATTCACGATACAAAACAACAAGAAATTGATGAATGGTTGGCATTTTTAGAAATGAACACCAAAGTGAGTATCGTCGATGGTCAATTTAGCACTGTTGACTTATCGTCAGGGCAGCGAAAGCGCTTAGCGTTATTGAGTACAATTTTAGAAAATCGACCTGTATATATTTTTGATGAATGGGCTGCCGATCAAGACCCTATTTTTAGGCGTAAATTCTACGAGCAAGTATTACCACGACTCAAAGCAAGAGGAAATACAGTGATTGCAATTACCCATGATGATACATACTTTCATTTAGCTGATGCCCATTTTAAAATGGTGGAAGGGCAGTTAACCGATAATAACGATATTGTAAGCAATGGGGTCTCATCATGAATATTGTCATTACTCCCGATTTAACTCTGTTGGTGCTTGCGGGTTTACTACTTGCATTAATAATCACAAATATCAGTATGCGTTTTATTAAACGTTATAAGCCTAAATTTCATAAACGTATTTTGTCATGGCGTTTTAGAGCTGGGATCACATTACTGGTTTTTATGTTTCTAGGCATGGTGCTGGTGCCAGTGATGTTTATTAAAATTGATTCAGGCCAAGTCGGAGTTTTGTGGAAACGTTTAGGCGGTGGTACCTATTTGGAAAAACCGTTTGATGAAGGAACAGTGTTAGTTCTGCCTTGGGATACGCTAACGCTTTATTCAAGTCGGTTTCAAACTGCTGATGAAACAATTCACGCTATTACTTCCCAAGGCTTACAAATTTCGTTAGATGTGACTGTGCGTTATCGGCCAGTGGTTTCACAAATACCTTATCTACATAAGTTAGTTGGTACGGATTACCTAAAAGAAACAGTACTACCAGAAGTTAATTCTGCGGTGATCATGATTGTATCGCGTTATACGGCAGAGCAAGTGTACGGTAATATGCGTTTACAAGTGCAAAATGAGCTTCTAGATGAAGTTTTAAAGGAACTGCAATTACAAGAGCAGACAATTTTACAGCAAGAAAAAGCGACGCACTCAGGGCAAGTGCTAGTTAATTTGGATGATATGCTGATCAAGCGCGTTAATATACCAGAAAAGGTACATAATGCGATTATCGCAAAAGTGAATCAAAATTATTTGAACGAAGAATACGACATGCGTTTAGTTGTTGCTAGAAAAGAAGCGCAGCGTAAGAAGACCGAAGCAGAAGGGATCAGAGATTTTCAGCAAACAGTCAGTGGTGGTATTTCTGAAACATATTTACGCTGGCGAGGGATTGAAGCTACAGTGGAGTTGGCCAAATCTAACAATAGTAAAGTTGTAGTGATAGGTGGTGGTAAAGATGGTTTACCATTAATTTTGAACACAGAAACAACGCAAGGCTCAGTCGGCCCAAGCCCTGTAATACCTAGTACCACAGCTGAAAAAACGCTAACGAACGATCCTGCTTTACCATTCGTGCAAACGCCTTCCAGCCCAGAAAAAACATTTTATCAGTAATAGCAGCATTATTAGCTCGCATATTAAAAACATAAAGTAGCTGTTTATAGCTAAAAAGGTGTCGATATTGACACCTTTTAGTTGTGTTGCTCAATCTAGTTTCAGTAACAATTCATTTTTATAAAGTCCATAAGTTAATTTTCTTCACCTATGAGGTTTATTTTTATCGTTTGTTGAAATTGAGCTAACACTCTAAAGTTCAATTGTCGGCACCAGATACGACACGATTTAGGCAAATAATCAAATAGGAATATAATCATGAAACGTACACTTATCAAAACTATTGCTCTTAGCTCACTATTAACATGTTCAGCTGTTGCTCTGGCTGATCAAAGTGATTACAAATTAATGGTTATTGAGACAGCAACAGCGCCACAGCCAGTTGAACAATCATTTAATAATTGCGCACTAAACGTTAAATCAAAAAATTACGCGCAAGCAGAAACTATTTGTACTAAAGCGATTGCGTTGCTAAAACAAAGCGAAGGCCCAAAAATGAAATTACGTGAATTAACATCGTTTGCATTAAGTAATCGCGGTGTATCACGTATGATGGCTAAAAATGATACCGCTGGTCTTTCAGATTTATATGAAGCTGCACAAATGGCTGATAGCGCGATGGTATCGCATAACCTTACTCGTGCTAAAGAATACCTATCTTTATAAATTAGGCCTTATTACTTGAATTAAAGCCCCATACTGTTAACTCAGCATGGGGTTTTTGCGTTATTAGGCTATGGCTTATCCTGCCACAGGGGTATTGTCAGTGGAGATGCCTTTAAGGCTTTTGATCAGCATATAAATACAGGTGGTGAATAAACAACCGCCTAAATACAACATAATGCCGTTAGCTGAAGCAAATAGGTTGGCAGCAAGCAAAGGCCCAAAGACCGAGCCAAAGCTGTAACTCAGTAACATAATTTCCGTTGCTGAGACTATTTTTTCGATTGGCAATGCGTCACAGGCTAAGGTGATGGCAATGGGGTAGAGTGCAAAACTTGCAGCCCCTAAAATAAAGTAACTGGCCATCAATACGTTGAAGTGTACAGCTTGCATAATACCAACTACACCCATCGCGCCAAATAAACAAAATAATGCCATTAATAAGCTTTTTGCCATTCGTGTTGATAAATAACTCACCAACGGCTGTACTAACATACCGCCTAAAATAATCACCGCCATCAAGGTGCCAGTAAAAGCGGCCTGCTCACTTTGGGCAGCGATATATACTGGCATTAAACCGTATATTGGGCCAAGTACTAATCCTGATACCAAACAGCCTAAAATTGCTGGGCGACTGAGCTTTTTTAACTCAGTTAATTGTAGTTTTTGCGAGTGCTGACTTTGCGGTTGCCCTGATTTAATCAGCAGCGGTGCTAACATCGCTAAAAATAATAGAGCAATAACAAACAAATAGGGGAGTGGGCCACTGGTACCAAGCGGATCGATAGCTAGTTGGCCAACGGCGCTGCCACCGTACAGGGATGTCATATACAGGCCTAATCGTTTAGCTCGTGCTTTGGCAGTGTCAGTCATTAGTAACCAAGATTCAACCACCACAAATACCCCAGCTACGGCGATACCAGCTACAAAGCGGGCTAAAAGCCACACGTTGGCATTAGGTAAAATAAGCTGTGCTGCAACACTGAAAATTAATAACCCCAGAAATGCCAGAAAAGCATGACGGTGGCCTACTCTTGCAACAATACGCTCAATAAAAAAAGCACCAATTAATAAGCCAAGATAAAAGACACTAGCTAACCAAGAGGCAAGTTCATTATCAAGCCCAAAGGCGCTCAATGATAAAGGAATTAGGCTCATTAAAAAGCCTGAGGCAATAGCAAAAAAAGACAAACCAATAACAGGCGCAAGTGGGTTATTTGGTTTATGACTGGCAGCGAGCTCAACCATTAAAGAATCCGATTTAAAGGGCATAAATAATTGCGTTGGAGTGTTTTAATAGCTGGCAATTATTTTTGGTTGGTTAATTTTGCGGCGAATTTAATCCGATTTTGAACACAAGTAAAGTTATATTTGAATATTTACTCAACATTTTATTTAGAACGCTAAGTTAGGTAAATTAACCGGTTATTTACGTCATTTTGGTATCATTTTTTTAGCGAAATTGTTTAAAATTTGTAGTTGTTTTATCAATCTAAATAATAACTTGGTATGCTGTGTTTTTATTTTTCATCAAGAGGCAGTAGTAAAAATGAACCAGCTAACAATCGCTTTAGTCGGGCTTGGGGATATAGCACAAAAAGCATATTTACCTATTGCCACGCAACATGCACAGATCGATCCTATTTTTTGTACACGAAACCTGACAACATTAACGCAGTTAGCGAAGCAGTATCGGGTTCAAAAGTGCTTTACAGATTACCAAGCGGTACTGGCGTGTAAGCCCGATGGGGTGATGATCCACACTAATACTGAGTCTCATTTTACGTTTGCGAAGCAGGCACTTGAACAAAAAATCGCTACGTTTGTGGATAAGCCATTAGCGTATAGTTTTAGTGAGGTAAGTGAACTTATTGCGTTAGCAACTAAACATAACACGCCATTATTTTTAGGTTTTAATCGTCGCTTTTTACCAATTATGGCCGATATTGCAAAGCCACAAATACGCCATCTTAAATGGCAAAAAAACCGCTTAAATTTACCAGCACAGCCGCGCACTTTTATTTTTGATGACTTCATCCATGTGGTTGATAGTTTATGCCATTTTGCAAATGTAGAGCGTTTTGATCAACTTAACCAGTTACAGGTGTTTTCACAGCTAGATCCACAAGGCTTATTGGCAGCAATACATGTTAGTTTTGAGTTTGAGGGGCGGTTATTTCAAGGCGCTATGGATAGATTAAGTGGCTGCAATGAAGAAGTGGTTGAAATAACCGGTTTGAATGAAAAGTGGCGGTTTGAATCGCTAACCAATATGACCTCTATGGTTAATGGAATACAGCAGAGCGCGATGCAAAATGATTGGCAAGCAACGCTATATAAACGGGGCTTTGAGTCAATGCTAGAGGCATGGCTAACGGCGGTTAAAACGCAGCAGGTAGACCAATTACAGCTTAAAAAAGATAGTTTAACACATGAGTTGTGTGAGTGGCTGGTTGCACACGTATCAAACAATAATGAACTATTTCACTGTTAAACTATTTCAAGGAAGTTGTAATGAAAGTGATGAAGTACATGGGACTAACGTTCTTTTCAGTCCTTGTTATTGGGCTGCTCATACCTGAAAAAATAGTGATCCCAGTCAAAGGTGCAACAGCAAATGATTGGCATCATAATACCTTTTGGTATAGCCCTTGGGGTAAATCAGGTGTACACAAAGGGATAGATATTTTTGGCAAAAAACACACGGCAGTGGTTGCTTCGGTAAGTGGTGTGGTGCTGTATTCAGGTGAACTAAAGCGCGGTGGTAAAGTGGTGGCATTACTTGGGCCTAAGTGGCGACTGCATTACTTTGCCCACTTAGAAAGTTATTCGGTAAGTGCAGGAGACTATGTTGCAGTCAGTGAGGTGATTGGTAGCTTAGGAGACACGGGGAATGCGGCAGGTAAACAACCTCACGTACATTACTCTATTTTATCGTTACTGCCGTACCCATGGTTAATGACCGCGCAAAGCCAAGGCTGGAAGAAAATGTTCTTTTTAAATCCAGATGAAAAACTACGCTAAAATAATTGCCGTTATTTTCACACTTATCCAGCTGATTAACTTAAAATACCGTTAATTTACTCTTTTTATTTAGGAATTCAGCAGTAATGAATTCTATTGCAGTTAGCCTGTTTGGCAGGATGTTTTCTAATAAAGCCATGTTGGCGTTTGATCACCATATGTTGACCATTTGCCAAGGTAACTCAACGAGACAAATAAGTTGGAGTGATTTGGAGGCACCGCCGTCGTTTGCTTACGGCCTGTTTGGTCAAACGATTTCTTTTGTTACGGCACAACAAAATCATACATTTTCGCTGCTGGCATATGGTGCTCACCGTAAATTTCAAGCTGAATTTGAACGCTATTGGGTGAACGCTAATGAAGCTAAGCTTGACACTTTTCTTAATAAAATAACAAAACTAGTCAAGCAGCGATATTTACGCCAGTCTTATGTTAGTCGTATTCAGCGGTTGGCACAGCAAGAGCATGATCGTTGGTTGCCGTGGATAAAAAACAGCCCCGCAATTGTTTTAGTGGATAAAAAAATAAACGTATTAGAGCAATATGCAAACTGGGATACTGCACTTACGCAGTATCTACAACAAAAATACGTTACTAAGCAACTTAACCTACACCACGCTTTTTTTGACCGTGTTGAAGCAAATCCATTAACACTAAGTCAAAGACGTGCTTGTGTGATTGATGACGATAATAACTTGTTATTGGCTGGCGCAGGCACCGGTAAAACCAGTGTTATGATTGGCAGGGCTGGGTTTTTAGTGCAAAGTCAGCAGGCAAGTTACAGTGATATTTTATTGCTGGCCTATGGTCGCAAAGCTGCTGATGAAATGGATCAACGGATCGAAGATAAGCTCGCCACCGATAAAATAAAAGCCGCTACTTTTCATAGTGTTGGGCTGGCGATTATCTCACAAGTTGAACGTGCTAAACCGACTATGAGTGTATTTGCAGAAGACGAAAAAGTGAAAGAAAAATGGGTGCAGCAGTGCTTTGAATCATTGATTGAAAACAGTGCCGAGTATCGTCATCTGGTTTTAGATTATTTTAGTAAATACTATTATGTTGAAAAAAATGAATTTGATTTTAAAACATTGGGTGATTATTACAGCTACTTAAATGATAACGATATCCGTAGCCTAAAAGGCGACAAGGTAAAAAGCTTTGGTGAGTTATATATAGCTAATTGGCTGTTTTATCACGGCATAGATTATCAATACGAAGCGCCTTATAAAGTTGACGTAAAAACCATTGAACGCAGACAGTACAAGCCTGATTTTTATTTACCTGAGTACGATATTTACATTGAATATTACGGCATCGATGACGCTGGCAATACTGCGCCTTACATTGATAAAGCGCAATACCATAGCGAAATTGATTGGAAAAATACCACTCATGCCAGTAATAACACTCACTGTATAGCTTTGACTTATGGGCAACATAAACAAGGTAAGCTGTTAAGCGAACTTGAACAAGCGCTTTTAAGTGCGAGCGTGAAAACACAGATATTGCCCTTAGAATCACTGCTCGAAAGCTTAAAAGAAACTGGCAGGATCACCGTATTAGCTGCGTTATTTAGTCAATTGCTGAGTTTATATAAGGCGGCTTATTTAACTGATGCTGATGAAGTTGATGTCATTAAACGCTCCCTTGACGCCAAACAAACAACCCAAGCGTTGGCGCTATTAAAACCAATTTTATCTAACTACAACGCTCACTTGCAGCAGCGCGGTGAAATTGACTTTGATGATATGATTATCAAGGCAATCGAGTATGTTGAGTCGGGCAAGTTTAAATCGCCTTGGCGTTATATTATGGTTGATGAATTTCAAGATATATCACAGCCAAGAGCACGATTGGTTAAAGCACTTCGCGATAGCAACAAGGGTAGTTCAGTATTTGCAGTGGGTGACGATTGGCAAGCAATTTACCGATTCAGCGGCGCTGATATTAAGTTGACCACTGAGTTTGCAACGTATTTTGGCTTTACTACGCAAACGGCGCTGGATCTTACGTTTCGTTTCAATAATAAAATTGGTGAAGTTGCCTCAGCATTTATTAGTAAAAATCCCGCGCAGCTTGATAAAACGATTACTTCTTTAACTCAGGTTTCACATCCTAGTGTGTCGTTATTAAGGCGCAGTAGTAATGCGTCTATTGGTTATAAAAATAGTTATTACAGTGACATTCCTGAACTATTAAATGGTGCGATTGATGACATACTCTGCACAATACACAGCAAGGCATGTAAACCCACAACCGTGTATTTTTTAGCGCGATTTTGGTTTCAGCTACCAACAAATACGGATATTAAAACCATGAGTGTTAAATACCCGTTGTTAAAAATTCAGTCGCAGTCTTTTCACGCCTCAAAAGGTAAAGAAGCCGATCATGTTATTATTATCGGATTACAAAAGGGTAAACATGGTTTTCCATCTGAAAAAGTTGCGCCCGCAATTATCGAAGCTTTATTACCAGCGCCAGAAAACTTCGCTTACGCACAAGAGCGACGGTTATTTTACGTTGCACTAACGCGCGCAAAACACCGCGCCTACATCATTGCTGATATGACCAATAGCAGTTGTTTTGTCTCGGAGTTAATTGCTGAACATGACATAGAACTGGATGAATTTACTAGTGATGTTGATCAATTACATATCGCAGATATAAACTGTATGCGCTGTGATAGCGGGGTATTAAAAAAACACAGTGGTCGTTTTGGGCCATTCTACGGCTGTTCGTTATTTCCGCGTTGTGAGCATAAAGAAAAATCGTGCGAGCAGTGCCAAAGCCCAATGACTCGCAGTCGCTATACAGGGTTTAAATTATGTATAAATACAGCCTGTAACCATCTAGTGCCAACGTGTGATAAATGCGGTGCTGAAATGGTATTACGCAATAGCGCAAAAGGGCAGTTTTGGGGATGCAAAAATTATAAAGGTAATGATCCACTTAGCTGTAAAAATGGCAAAGACAGTAAGTCAATTCAATGGCCCGAGCTTGCTTAACTTATAGATAGATAAGGGCTAAATAGCCCTTATCTATTGTTTAATTTATTGCATCGCAACAGCAAGTTGATGATACAAACCGATACCGATAAGTACGTTAAATGGGAAAGTGATGCCTAGTGAACTGAGCATAGCCAGACCTATATCGGCTTTGGGGATTGCGGCTTTTATAGCGGCAGGCGCTGCAATATAAGATGCGCTGGCCACTAAACTCCCCAAGATAACGATTGAGCCTAACTCAAGCGCTAATAAAGTGCCGACACTGACCCCAATCGCGCCTAATATTAATGGACTGATTATAGCAAATAGTGTCAGTTTCCAGTGATGCCAAGGTATAGGGCGTAATGTTTGCGCTGCCGTTAAACCCATTTCGAGTAAAAATAATGCAAGCACGACTTTAAAACTATTGGTTAATAATCCAGTTACTTGGCTGCCTTGCTGTGTGCCATACATCATACCAATAACAACACCGCCTACGAGGAGAATAACGCTCTTATTGGTTAAGGTTTCATGCCAGAGCGCTTTAAGCGATAAGGTATTATCGGCACTATGTTGTTTATCAAGTCGTCGATAAATTAACAGCCCGACGATAATCGCGGGAAGCTCTAGCATCACTAAATACAGGGTTACTTCAGCACCTACTGCTAGCTGCGCCGATTCAGCATAAGCGAGGGCGACTGCAAATGTCCCCGCGCTTACGGAGCCATAATGGGCGGCGATACTTGCGCTGTTCGCTACCGAAAGTTTTATCACATATTTTAAAATAGGGTAGAGCATTAAAGGTATAAATGCGCCAAGCAGCATCACCGAGCCCATTTCTGGCAATAATTGCCAACTAAGATTGCCGTGTAATACCATGCCGCCTTTTAAGCCTATGGTCAGCATCAGCAGCAAACTTAAGGTCTCGTAAGTTGCTTTTGGAATAACGAGATCAGAACGTAAAATCCCCGCAACTAAACCCAAAACAAAAAACATTACAACAATATCTGGCACACCTTTCTCCTATTAATTTAAAGTTGCGCTATTGTAGATAAAATCATGCATTGTAAATAATAAAATGATTGGTAGTTAGTTATAGGTTATTATCTATGGACTGATTAATACCAGAGGGGATGTGATAGCGATGGATTTAAGACATATTTCTTTTCGGCTGCTTGAAGTGTTTATGAGTGTAGTAAAAACCGGCTCGATCAGTGAAACCGCACGGCGTTTACACTTAACTCAGCCAACGGTGTCGCTGCAAATTAAACGTTTACAAGAGGCTGTAGATGAGCCGCTGGTGATTATGCAGCAACAAAAACTGCATGTCACAGAAGCCGGGCATGAGTTATTTAGGACTTGCCAACGAGTGTTTGGCCACTTTGATGATTACAACGATTTTTTAGCTGAACTCAAAGGGGGTGAGCGCGGGCGATGTAAAATCGCCATGGTGAATACCGCACAATATATTTTGCCAAAATTACTCGGGCCCTATAGTAATTTGCATCCTCATGTTGAGTTGCCTCTTGAGATTGGCAATAGAGCAGAGGTGTTAGCGCGCTTTGAACGCGGTGAAGATGATATTTATGTATTTAGCCATCCACCGTCACTTGAACATGCAAAAGCGGTACGGTTTTTAAAAAACCCGCTTGAGTTTATTGTGCCTACTGATCATCCATTAGCTAATCAACAACACGTTGCACTTTCTGAGCTAGTGAAATACCGCTTTTTATTAAGGGAGCCTGGCTCTGCAACCCGGATGTTATTTGAGAGCGAACTGCAAAGACGCGGTTTAGTACTGAGCAACAGCGTGCAAATGGCAAGTAATGAGGCTATTCGTGTTGCAGTATCATCAGGAATGGGAATTGGTGTGCTGTCTCGCCATGTGTTGCCAATAGGAGATCATGGCTTCAAAGTATTAACTGTAAGTGATGCAAGCTTAGCAAGTCATTGGTACTTTGTGATCCGCACTGATCGGCATATTGCTCATGCTGCGCGTAGTTTTTTAACATTTGCCCAAGACCACCTTGAACAATACTTAGATGGTCGATGGGTACGTAATGAATTGCATGGGCTGAATCTAAGTTTAGCTGATCAGCAAATTCGTTAGTTGAAAATTCAACCTAGTGAACGAATGATTTTACCGCATTAATTAATATCTGGCGTGGAGTCTCTTAAAACGAGAGTCGGCTGGAATACACGATTAATTGTAATGCCAGGGCGTTTGTAAATGTCTTTAAGTACAAGGTTAGCCGCCATTCTGCCCATCTCTGGGACTGGGTTATCTATGGTTGTTAGAGTTGGGTAAAGGTAATTGGTGAAAATCACGTTATCGTAGCCCATAATGGCGAGATCTTTCGGTAAATTAAAACCGTGTTCTCTGGCGAACTTCATCGCACCTGAGGCCATTTCATCATTGGCACAGACAATTGCGCTAAATTGCGCTTTATTTTCAATAAAATGTTTTAAGCCATCATTGCCGCCGGTTTCTTTAAAGTCGCCAATGTAAAAAAGGCTTTCATCAAAGGCTATATTGTATTCAGCAAGCGCTTTTTTATGTCCTACGAGTCGGTCTGACGCATCAACTTTAAATTGTGGACCCGCAATATAAGCAATATTTTTGTGACCTTTATTGATCATCGTTTTAGTGGCAAGATAACCGCCCAGAACGTTATCAAGACTAATACAGTTGTCTTTAATTTCCTCAACATAACGGCTCATTAAATAAATGGGGATTTTTCCTTTACTAAGTTCAATTAGATATTCGTCGGATACTATTTCCACATGGGCAATTATGGCATCACAGTTACGACTGATTAAAAATTCAAAGCCATTTTTCTCTTTGTCTTCGTCACTGTGCCCTGCGGTAATAATAACATGCTTACCTGCGGCACGAAGTTGCTGCTCTATCGCCGACATCATTTGGCCAAAGAACGGGCCGTCTAGTTCAGAGACTAAAACACCAACACTACTGGTACGACTCGATGCTAAAGAACGGGCAATAGAACTGGGTTGATAGCCAAGTTGCTGCATTGCTTCGAGCACTTTTTTCTTGGTTTTTTTACTTACATAATCATTGTCGTTCAGAACCCTTGATACCGTAGAGAGAGAGACACCTGCAAGTTCTGATACTTGATAAATTGTAGCCATTAATTTCCTAGCGTTATTATTCGCACTTTATAAAAACGTATTGATAATGAAGTATAATTTACACATTACTGCGTCTAAAAGCCAAGTCTTCCGTGATTTTCTGCGTCATTGCGGGTGTCAACGGATAGATAAGCATCAAGGCGGCACCTAAAAAAGCAAATGCTGCGGGGATCCAACTCATTAATAGTTGCATGCCAGGTAATGATTGCGTAATGGTTGCTTCGTTCATGCCGTTATAGCCATAGCCTGCCAATACCACTAATACTAATGCCCCAGCGAAACCGCCGCCAGTTTTTTGCACAAACGTCCCTGCTGAATAAATTAAGCCTGTGGCGCGGCGTTTGTTTTTCCACTCAGAATAATCGGCAGCATCTCCTAACATGCTAAAAAACAGGGTAGGCATCATGGCAGCAAAAAATTCAGCTGCACAACCAAAAGTAAATATGGCAACAATGTTGTCAGCAGGCACCCAATAAAATGCTGTGGTTAATAAGCCACTTAATATTAAAGAGATGATAAATAAATTACGTTTGCCTATTAGTTCGGCAAGTTTACCAGTGGCAAGAGCGCCGAGGATAGACACCACTAATAACGCAACGAAGTATTGGCCTGCCATCAGTTCGCTGCCAACCTGATATTTAAAGTAATAAGCAATTACACCATACTTTATACCGTTGAACATCATGGTCAAAAAGCCCATGCCTAATAAAATTAACCAAGGCTTGTTGGTGAGCAAATCAACCATATCACGTTGAGTTCCGGTGAGATTTTGATGATCTTTGTTGAGTAATTTTTTTATCACAACAGTCATCATAGTCATGATAAATGCAAAAAATAGCCCACTGTAGATTTCGCGATAATAAAAGAACAAGGTAGTTGCCAATAATGGCAGAATAATAAAGGGTAAGTTTTTAGTTAAATCTTTGAGCTCTGATTTTAAATTACCACTGGTTGTTTTGTGGGGTATTACCCGCTCTTTGGTGCTAACAAAAGTGATCACCATCAAAACAATTAGTAATGCTGCAAATAAGTACATGGTTAACTGATAACCTTTGGCGTTATCGCCATCGCCAAAATAAGCAACCAGTTCAGGTAAAAAGCCCATCACTAATAAACCGCCTGCAAAGGCTCCGGCAAAGCGAAAACTCGATAGTTTCGTGCGCTCGGTATCGTCTGGACTCATTACTCCCATTAATGCAGAGTAAGGCACGTTACTCACCGTATAAGCTAACGTTAAGCCTATGTAGGTAATGTAGGCGTAAATTAACTTGTTGGTGTCATTGAAATCAGGTGTGGTGAAACACAACACCATGAACAGTCCTAAAAAAGGAGCAGACCATAAAATCCACGGTCTAAATTTACCAAACCGAGTGGTGGTTCTGTCTGCAATCATTCCCATAATGATATCGGTTACACCATCGGATAACCTAACCACCAAAAATAACATAGCTGCGGCCGCAGCCGATATGCCAAATGTGTCAGTGTAAAATACTGCTAGGTAGGCAAGTGCACCTCGCCAAACCAAGTTGGCTCCGGCATCACCCATCGCATAACCGATTTTTTCGTATAAAGGAATTTTGTTCACTGTGTGTTTCTTATTGTTGTTTTTAAAGGAGCACTAGCTAAGTTTACCGGCTAGTAATTAAACTACTATACGCAAGGCCACTGGCTTTTACAGTACGTTGTTGAGTTTGATAATCAACATAAACGATACCAAATCGCTTTGAATAGCCTTCAGCCCATTCAAAGTTATCCATTAGGCTCCATGCAAAGTAGCCATGGATCACCACACCTTGTTCAGTTGCGTTATGCAATGCGTTTAAGTGTTGCTGATAGTAAGCTATGCGATCTGAATCGTTAACTTTACCATCTATCATCTTGTCGGCCATTGCTGCGCCATTTTCAGTAATATAAATCGGTGGTAGGGTATATTTCTCATTTAACGATACTAATAATTCAGTAAGTGCTTGCGGGTAAATTTCCCAACCAATATCAGTTAATAGGCCTTGATGTGGGCGCTCGTCATAAAAATCATCAGCGCTTGCTTGGTAATGTAAACGCGTATAAAAATTAACGCCAAGGTAATCTAATGGCTGCGCAATAATTTCCATATCACCGGGGTGAATATCTGGACGCTGCTCTACTGGTAGTTGCTCAATAATATCTGGGTATTTGCCAGTCATTACAGGGCGCATATACCAATGGTTAATATAATCATCAGCAAAGGCTGTGGCTTTAAGATCTGCGTCACTTTGTGTTACCGGGTAACAGGGAGTAAAGTTGAGTACGATACCATTAAGTGTCTGTGGGCTATTTTTAGCCAGCATTTGCATCGCTAAACCATGACCTAATAATAAGTGATGGGCAGCTTTTCGGCCAAATTCCCGACCGACAATACCTGGGGCATGCACACCAATTTCATACCCTAAATAAGAGCTGCAAAAAGGTTCATTTAAGGTTGAATATGAATAAACACGATCACCAAACGCTTTGCTAATAAGATCTGTGTAGTGAGCAAATTCATAGGCGGTATTACGATTTAACCAGCCGCCTTGATCTTCTAAATACTGCGGTAGATCCCAGTGATATAAAGTGACAAATACCTTGATGTTGCGGCGTTTAAGTTCATCTAGAAGATCAGTATAAAATTTCACACCTAATGGGTTTAAACTACCATCTTGATGCATTACGCGTGGCCAAGAAATTGATAAACGATAGGCATCAACGCCCAGAGAATCTATTAACTCAATATCTTGAGGCCAACGAGTGTAGTGTTCACAGGCGATTAGACCATTTGAGTTATCGGCAATTTTATCGTCTTGAGCACAAAAGGTGTCCCAAATACATGGCAGACGATTTGCTGCACCACCTTCAATTTGAAATGAAGCAGTTGCTACGCCAAAAGTGAAGTCTTTGCTCAGTAGCGGCGAGTGTTTAGGTAAAGATAATTGTTTCATTAATAGAAAACCTCTGCTTTCTTTTTATAGTCCGTGATGCTGTTATTTTTAGCTTTTAAAGCTAATATATCTGAAAGCGCTTCCATATTTAATTTGATTAATGCCAATAGATGGTATTTAATGACTTTAAGGAAGCGCTTCCATATTTAGGTTAGTGACTATTTCTTAACAGGTCAACAGTTAAATTTTAATTTCAATGATGACAAAAAATAGTTCTACCGTTGCTTAGATGAATAAACCGCTTGGTCTCGCTTTTGTAATACAGCAGGTACTTAGAGTCTTTTAAGCAGCAATGAGTTGATAATAGATAGGTATATAAAAATGAAAACACACTTACACACAGCTAAGTTACCTACACTAAGTTTGTTAGCTGGATTAGTTACTCTGGCTGGTTGTTCAGCAAGCGAAAATAAAGATACGTCTCAAAATAATAGAGTTGTTGAACAAACGCAGCAGCAACAATTGCTAGCTATTTGGCCAAAGCTGAATAATGTGGTTCGAGCTGATCCGCAAATTGAGTCTAAGATTGCTCAGTACTTGCAGACGATGACATTAGAGCAAAAAGTTGCGCAGATGATTCAACCTGAGATCCGCGATATAACGACTGATGATATGCGTAAATATGGTTTTGGCTCGTATTTAAATGGCGGAGGCTCATTTCCGAACGCGAATAAACATGCCACACCACAAGATTGGATTGCACTTGCTGAACAGATGTATCAAGCATCGGTTGACGATTCTCTTGATGGCATCGATATTCCTACCATGTGGGGCACCGATGCTGTACATGGTCATAATAACGTGATTGGTGCAACGTTATTTCCACATAACATTGGCTTAGGCGCAGCAAATAATCCCGCTTTAATAGAAAAAATAGCCGCTGCGACGGCAATCGAAGTGATGGTTACTGGTATTGATTGGGTATTTGCGCCGACTGTTGCTGTTGTACGTGATGACCGCTGGGGTCGAACTTATGAAGGGTATTCTGAAGATCCAGAGATTGTCCGCCGGTACTCAGTTGCCATTGTTAACGGCTTGCAAGGCCATGCCGATGGTGATTTTTTAAGTAATAAGCGAGTCATTAGCACAGTTAAACACTTTTTAGGTGATGGCGGTACCGTCGATGGTGACGATCAAGGTAACAATATCGATTCAGAGCAAGCCTTGTTTGATACTCATGCTCAAGGCTACATTGGTGGTTTGTCGGCTGGTAGTCAATCTGTTATGGCGTCGTTTAATAGCTGGCATGGTAAGAAAAATCATGGCAATAAATACCTGCTTACCGATGTACTGAAAACGAAAATGGGCTTTGATGGCTTTGTTGTTGGTGATTGGAATGGCCACGGACAAGTTGTAGGTTGTAGTAACGAAAGCTGCCCACAGGCTGTAAACGCGGGGCTTGATATTTTTATGGTTCCTACGGGGGCGTGGAAACCACTTTATGAAAATACGATAGCGCAAGTGAAAGCCGGTGAAATTGCCATGAGCCGAATTGACGATGCTGTTGCGCGTATTTTAAGAGTCAAACTAAGAGCGGGTTTATTTGATAAACCGAGCCCTGCAAAACGTCAGTTCTCAGGTAAAACGCAGTTAATTGGCGCGCAAGCGCACCGCGATATTGCGCGACAAGCTGTGCGTGGATCACTGGTGTTATTAAAAAACAACAACAATACTTTGCCGATAGCGGCTAATTCACGAGTATTAATTGCCGGAGATGGCGCAGATAATATTGCTAAGCAAGCGGGGGGCTGGAGTATTACTTGGCAAGGCACCAATAACGAAAATACCGATTTCCCTGGTGCTACGTCAATCTTTGCGGGTTTAAAAGCGCAGATCACGGCCGCAGGTGGAGAGGCCATTTTAAGTCCTGATGGACACTTTACACAAAAACCTGATGTGGCGATTGTGGTGTTTGGAGAAGAACCTTATGCAGAAGGCCACGGTGACAGGGATAATCTTGAGTTTGAGCGTAATAATAAAAAGTCGTTAGCGTTATTAAAACAGCTTAAATCAAAAGGCGTGCCGGTCGTATCGGTATTCATTTCAGGTCGACCAATGTGGGTTAACGCTGAGTTAAATGCCTCTGATGCGTTTGTCGCCGCATGGCTACCGGGTACAGAAGGACAAGGTGTGGCCGATGTATTATTAACTGACGCAGGAGGTGATATTCAGCATGACTTTACTGGTAAATTGTCGTTTTCATGGCCAAAATCACCACTGCAAACCGCAGTAAATAGAGATGATGTAGATTATTCGCCACTATTTCCTTATGGCTTTGGTTTAACCTATACAGATAAAAATACCCTGGCAGATAATTTAAATGAAGACTCAGGTGTTGATATAGCTAGTTTGCCTAATATGGCTATTTTTAATGGCGTGCTGACTGATCCATGGCGATTGTTTTTAAAGTCAGCACAGCAGCAAGTTCAAGTAGCTAGCAATAGCGTTGAATTAGCTGGTATTAGTTATCGTACTGAAGATAAAAATATTCAAGAAGATGCAATGGCATTTGTATTTACAGGTATAGGCCTTACTACAGCCGAAATCAATAGTAACTTCACTGAAGATAAAGTGGCTTATATCGAAGCAAACTCAGCGCTGAGTTTTGATTACAAGATAAATAGCGAATTTGCTGCTCCATTATTTGTTGCTATGAGTTGCGAGCATGGTTGTGGTGGACGTGTTGATATCAGCGCAGAACTCAAAAAGGCTACATTAAATAGATGGCAAACATTCAGCATAGACTTAACCTGCTTTACTGAGCAAGGCGTTGATTTTTCAAGAGTGATTAGCCCATTTTCATTACAGAGCACGGGTAACGGTTCGGTTTCTGTGGCGAATATCAACTTTGTGCCAGAGGGATCAAAACAGGCAACAATTATCTGCCCAGATAGTTAACTTAGTCTTTGATTTTGTTGTGCAAAGCCCTTTAAGTGATTAAAGGGCTTTTTTTGCTCACTCAGATTACTCCGCAGAACAATATTGTTGTAAGAACGCTTTATGTGTTGGCAATTGTGCCACGCGTTGAGTAATTTGCTGTTTGATACTGATCAGAAAGTGGCTTAACTCATCATCACTCATCAGGCTTGCAATTAAATGGTATTGTTTAGGTTTGATACCTTGACCCAACATTACTTGCACCCATGAGTCGACTCTAAAAATATCGCCGTCATCTAAAAATACCCGCCCAGTTTCTTTGAATAAACTAATTTTATGAACAAGGGTATCAGGCACTTCCATATTTTTACAATGACGCCAAAATTCGCTATCAGTGCGATCAGTGACTTTATAATGCAAGACAATAAAATCACGAATATTTTCAATTTCACTTTTTAGCTGTTTGTTGTATTCGTGGATTGCTTGTTCGGTAATACCATCAAATGGAAATAGCCGGATAAAGCGAATAATGCCCGACATAATTAAATGAATACTGGTAGATTCAAGTGGTTCAACAAAGCCACTGGCAAGCCCCAGAGCAAGGCAGTTTTTATTCCAGCCTTTGCGGCGGCGGCCAGTTTTAAATTTAATTACTCTGGGTTCAGTGAGAGTTTCACCTTGAATATTACTGAGTAAAAGCTGCTTTGCATCAGTATCGTTTAAATAACGGCTACAATACACTAGACCATTACCTACGCGCTGTTGCAGAGGAATTTGCCACTGCCAGCCTGCATCATGTGCTATTGAGCGGGTATAAGGCACTATATCATCGCTAATGGCTCTAGTTTGTACTGCAATTGCGCTATCGCACGGCAGTAAGTGTGACCAATCTTCATAGCCGGTATGCAAAGCCTGTTCAATAAGTAGTCCATTAAAGCCGGTACAATCAATAAAAAAATCACCATTTATGATACTTTCATCTGCAAGAGTTAGGCTGTTTATGAAGCCCGAAGTGGCGCATTTATTAACGTGGATTATTTTTCCCTCTAGACGTTTAACCCCTAGTTGTTCTGAAAATTCACGTAGGAATAATGCATAACGACTCGCATCCATATGAAATGCATAATTAATTGGATTTTGCTGATTAAAAGCACACTTACCTTGTTTAGCTGCTTGCAGTTCATAACAGTAATCACCAAACTCGGATTCAAGTCCTAATGTTAAGCTGTGTAGCCAAAAATGATGAAATTCACCTGCCCAGCATTCTTTGCCCGTCATGCCAAATGAGTGAATATAATCGGTGTTTTTTTCGCCCCAGTTTTCAAAACTGATCCCTAATTTAAAGCTTGCTTGGGTAGCTTTCATAAATGCTTGCTCATTTATGCCAAGTAATTTATGAAAAGTGCGGATCGGTGGAATAGTAGCTTCACCAACACCAACCGTAGCAATGTCGTCGGATTCGATAAGGGTGACATTGATATTTTTACCAACGAGTTTACTCAACGCAGCCGCAGCCATCCAACCAGCTGTACCACCGCCAGCGATCACCACATTTTTTATAGGTTTGTTGTGTGTCATTGTCAGGTTAAGCCTTATTGTTTAAAAGTTGATTTAATAATGCGCGATTTGTTGGTAACCCTTGTAAGTATTTGGCAATTTTTTCACGGTTTTGCTGATAAAAATACTGCCCAGCTTTAGAGTTATTAAAGGTATTTTCTGCTGTTGTATTTTGCGTGTGAAAGCCCATTCCATACAATACATATTGATAGCTGGCAGAGGGGAATACCTCTTCGTTTTCAATTAAATCAAACCTGCTTGGTGGTTGATATTGCCAAATTGCCAGCAATTCATTCAAACGAGTAGGAATGCTCGATGGTTTTTTTATATCACGCCAGTATTGACTATCATCACGTTCACTTAATATGTAGTGTAACTTTAAAAAGTCGATTACTCGCTGCCAGCGATAACTAAAGCGCTCATTAAACCGTTTAGCCAGCAAGTCCATATGAGTACGGTTTTGCGGCATTTGTTCGCTTAACATGCTGATTGAAAGCTCCACCATCGCCAGTGCTGATGCTTCAAGTGGCTCTATAAAACCTTGCGACATACCAACAGCAACACAGTTTTTTACCCAAAACTGTGTGCGGTAACCAGGAATAAAACTCAGCTTGCGAGTTTGTATTTGCTCGGCGACTTGTTCACCAACAGATAGCGCAGCATAGCTTTTTAAGGTGTTCACAGCGGTTTGTTCATCACAGTATTTATCGCTATAGGTATAACCAATACCACGACGACTCGGTAGACCAATATCCCAGATCCAACCATGTGGCTGCGCCGTTGATAAAGTGGCTGAGGCGATCTCTTGTTGATTATCGTTATAAGGGAGATGTGCAGCGATAGCGCTATTATTAAAAAGAATATGCTCTTGTGTGATAAGCGTTGCGCCATAGTGCTCACCAATCAAACGCGCCCGAGCACCGGTACAATCAATGAATAAGTCGCCGTCTATGTCACCGTGCTTTATGGTGGTGAGTGAATGAATATAATCGTCATGACTATTTTTTACTTCGATGACGTCATCAATAATATGATGCACATTGAGTTTTTTTACGCAGTGGTGTTTTAAAAATGTGGCAAACTTACCGGCATCAAGATGATAGCCGTAATTAGTGACCGCCGCGTATTCTGGTGTGTGTAACTGCTTAGGTGCAAGTGCTGCTTGGCAAACAAAACTTTGCATATTAACGGCGTCGGCATATTTTTGAGTGCTTGCATGATGTTGCCAGTAAGCGTGTAAATCGGTTTCTAAATAGCCTTCGGGAGTCATAAACGGATGATAGTAGTTTTCGCCTATATTTATGTTACGCCAGTTTATGAATTTTGAACCTTGCTTAAATGAAGCATCGCAGTGACGTATAAAATCTATTTCTTCGATACCAATTCGCTTGAGCGTATTGCGCATAGACGGCCAAGTGCCTTCGCCTACACCTGAAATAGCAATGTTTGCAGACTCTATTAAGGTAATCTTTTTTTTAGGGTGTTCAGCGGCTAATAGCCCTGCACTTAGCCAACCTGCTGCGCCACCACCTAATACCACAATGTGTTGTATTTTATTATTCATTGTGTGCTCTGTTGTTTTAATAAAATTGCTATTAACCTGCAACGCAAAAAGCCGCTAACAACTAGCGGCTTAATACTCATGGCGTTAATGAGTCAATAACCCTTGCTTAGAAGTTATAACGCATACCAATATTATAGCGTGCACCATTTTGTTCTAAATTCCATAACTGTGCTTCATACCGGCCATGTTGGCGCATATTTTGTTCAGTAATGTTAAGCCCTTCGACAAAGAACGACATTTGTTCACTGTAGTTGTAAGCAATATTAAAATCAATTTGGTAATACTCTTCTGTAAAGCCCGGCTCGTTAACGTAACGGGCAGCACTGTTTAAGAATTTATCACGCCAGTTATAGGCGATACGCGCCTGAAACTTATCGTTTTCGTACATGGCTATAAAGTTAGCTGTGTCGCTTAAGCCAACAAGGGCAAATTGTGTGACGGTTGGATCAGCGGCTACATTATAATCAATATCACCATTTACTATGGTGTAGTTAGCTTGTAAGCCAAAACCCGTGTCGCCAAAGAAGTGTTGTATAGCAAATTCATAACCATCAATTTTGGCATCTTTACTGTTGGTTGGTACTTGTGCCGTAAAGTCCATCAGTGGGTCATCACTGTTTGGTAGAACGTCGTAAGCGGCTTCAAATTCTTCATAGCTCATCGAGTCAAATGCTACACCATTTTCCATTGCAGCAACCATTTGGAATAAATTTGAATCGGTAAACGCAATACCTTGTGCCTCAAGCTCTGCTTTGGCTGCTTGTGCTCTTGGACCCGCAGATGCATCGCGTAAGCCGTAGTAGTTTTGAGTCATTGGTGATAGACCAATAAAATTATCTACTTTTTTATTAAAGTAACCAATCGACACATAACTTAGATCAGTGAAGTACAACTCAGCAGATACATCAAAATTATTCGATTCAAGTGGGACAAGGCTAGGGTTACCAGTTGCTGCTGGTGCATTAGTGGTGCCTGGAATGATCGAAGGGCCGGTAGGTACACCTACTGTTGCCGCAGAACTTAAATTGTCGTAAGTAGGGCGGGCAATAGTGGTACTGTAAGAGGCGCGAAGAGTCACATCCTCAATAACGTTAATGTTAAAATCTAAGCTAGGTAAAAAATGGTTATAGCTTGAGCTCAAGGAATAGTCATCTTTATTGGTGCCGTAACGCACATTAAAGTCGTTGTTACCTTCCCATGCAACTGCATCAGGTAAATCAATATTAGCAGTTGAGGTAATATCGGTTGTTTCGTAGCGCGCACCAATCACAAGGTTAAATACCATGCCATTGATTTCGTTACTGTAATTATATTGTACAAATGCCGCTTGAATATCTTCTTCAATAGTGCGATTTGTTGCAAACGCGCCATCAGCCGCAAAATTGAACCCGTATTGATCTGCCGCCCAGTAACCAATTTGTGAAGCACTACCGGTAAAGCCTTGATCAAATGAACCACTGGTATCGTAATCATCAAATTCTGCTAAAAAATTAGTTGGATCTAAATAGCCATCGGGTAGTTCTCCAGGGTTTTCAATGCCCCAGTTACCCATTGTATTACGTGTTAGCGATTGTAAAGAGTGACTTTCCATTGAGCGTGACTCAATACCAAAGTCGATACTGCCGTTGTCTATGAGATAACTACCGTGTAGTCGAAATTCATCAACGGTTGATTCTTGACTTGCAAAGTTTGCATCTAAAATTGAGCTACCTACATCAGCTTGATCAAGCGCTCCTGAGCAGTTTAGATTTGTGCGACTACAGTCATCGAAATCTATTACCATAGAGGGTAAGTCACGGCTAAAGTCAACTTGTTGTGCGGCCACGACATTGGCACCTAAGCCTGCATTTATCCAACTACCATAAGGCGCATCGGGTTTGCTGGTGGCTTTTGAGCTGTGGGCATCAAACGTAAAGTTCAGTTGATCACTAAAGTAGTATTGAAGGTTTAAACCGATTGAATTATTTTCGTTTACTTGATTTTGCTCTTGTAATGCTAAGCCTAAGTCGCGAGTGGATAAGTCGCGGCGTTCTTCACGGTAATAAATAGGTGTTTTAACAGCATTGTCATCAAATGTTAAATGGGTTTTATAGTTGTCCATCCAAATTGATTGCTCTGCACGGGCTTCAAATAACTCTTGCTGTGAGTAAGTATAATCAAGTGTTGCGGTAAACGAGTCAATAGGGCTGTATTGCAATGTTAATTGAGCATTAGTACGAGTTCGCTCACGATCTGCAATGGTGTAGCGCAAGTCTGATGGCATTGAATAATACTGGCCCATCGCAGGAGCATTTTCTAATACAATGTCATCTGCTGCTTGAGGGATGGTGCCATCATATTCTGTGGTGCGCCATTCGCCAACAAATGCCCCGGTTGCTGAACTATCACGCTGTTGCATACTTGCTGTGAGTGAAGCACCAAATTTAGCATCTTCATCTGTCCAGCTAAAGATCCCTGAAATTTCTGGAGTAACGTCATCGCCGACACGGTTAGTTGTATCGTGCTGTGCTTTAACACCAATATTGGCAACTAGGCCAGGGTTATCAAGTGGACGAGCGGTATTGATATTAATGGTTGCACCAATGCCACCAGATGCGATGCTTGCTTTACCTGTTTTATATACTTCCACTGATTTCACACTTTCTGAGGCAAGATTAGCAAAATCATAGGCTCGAGAGTTTGGAGCACCACCACCAGCAGGAAGAGAGGCCGCAGGCATTGTACGTCCGTTTAATGTCACCATATTATAATCTGGACCAAAACCACGCACTGTCACTTTAGAACCTTCACCATTGCTGCGGTCAATTGAAACACCGGTAATGCGTTGCAGCGATTCAGCTAAATTAGTGTCTGGAAATTTACCAATGTCTTCTGCAGAAATGGCATCAACAACCCCAGATGAGTAACGCTTAAGCTGAGTTGATTCTTTGATACTGCCTTTAAAACCGGTGACTTGAATCACTTCTAATTCACTTTGTTGTTCAACCTCGGCGGCAAACGCAGACATAGTGGTTGCGGCACCTAAAATCAAAGATAAGCTGGTGGCTAACTTTGTTTTCATTAAAATATGCTTGGACATTAGACTTCCCTCGTACTGTTATCATTATTATTTACTCACCAAAAAAATGCGGCGGTATCACTGTGTGTGGAAGCGCTTCCATAGTGGCTTGTGTTAATTTCTGTGGAAGCGCTTCCAGAAAGGCTAGTGTAATTTTTATGTTGCGTCAACTACTGTGTTTAATTTATTGCAGCTAAAATGTATTAAATTTGTTTAATTGGATGTGGTGTTTATTGTTTTATATATAATTATCAGTCAATTATTTTTATTTTATTTTTGTAACTTTATTAGGTAAATGGGTGTTCGCATGGTTTTTATGGCCATAAATATGAAAACAACTGAACTTAAACGGGAGGCTAAGTGAATAATGGAGTAGCAATTAGCGTAAGTAAAAAGTACCTTATTGTTATTATCTAATTGCGTTTTGTATATTTATAACGTATTGTTTATTATCAATTAAAATGGAATATATCGTACTTCCCGCGATTGTGTAAGAGTCGTTATGTTGTTAACTCACGTCAGAAATACCCACATAAAAGAAATCATGTCATGGTTTTTAAATGAAGAAGAAGTTCATGCATGGGCTGGGCCTAATTTTAGATACCCGTACGATTTTAATTCTTTCAAAAAGGGTTTAAAACTTGATGAAATAAACTCATCTGTATTGCTTGCTGATGATAATACGCTAATGGCTTTTGGTCAGTTTTATTTACGTATTGGCTGTTGTCATCTAGGTAGGTTAGTGGTTAACCCTGAGTATCGTGGCGGTGGCATTGTAGCAACACTAATTACCCAGCTCAGTGAACTAGGTCAATTAACTTTAGCTACGCAAACATGTTCTTTATTTGTATTAGCTCATAACAAAAGTGCGATTAAAGCGTATAAGAAACTTGGCTTTGTACTTGCTGATTACCCAGAGCCAATACCACTTGCTAATTGTTTGTATATGACAAAGACACCAGGCTAAGTTTAATCAGTGGTTATACTCAGTGGATTCAGTGTTTAAAAAATTACAATTCAGTTCGGTTACATAACACCGTTGGCAACATGGTCGGTTTGTTGATCACTAATAACCACTTGATCCCGGCCTTTTGCTTTAGCAATATATAAGCGTTTATCGGCTTGGTCTAACAGTGTTTTAATTGAAGCATTGGCATCATAACTACTGCTAATTCCCACACTTACTGATAAATTTATAGTGTTACCTTTAAAACGTAAGCTATGCCCTCTAATTGCATCACAGAGTTTTTGAGCAGTTACCTGAGCTTGATTAAGTGATTGATCTGGAAGTAATAAAGCAAACTCTTCACCACCAATTCGCGCAGCAATATCGTTATCATTTAATTGTGCCATGATATGTTGCGCTATCCATTTTATAGCGGTATCACCTGTGCTGTGACCATATTTATCATTAACACTTTTGAAGTAATCAATATCGATCATAACTACCGAAAATGATTGCTGATATGCAACACCTTGTTTGAGAAGTTTTTCACCTTGCATAAAAAAACCACGTCGATTTAACAGACCTGTTAATACATCGTGATTAACTAGACGCTGAAGGTTTTCTTCAATATTTACAAATAATAAAAACGGCAATACCAATGCTGTAGCAGTGGCTAGTATTATATGGCTTACTAAAATTGCTTGTAGCCAAAGACTATAATCAGTTGCAGAATTACTAACCAAAGGAGCTGCTAACATAAATACTTGTATATACATGATGAGAGAGTGGCTAATAAAACAGCCGGACAAGATTTTTTGTTGCATTGGTGCTACGCATTTCATCTTATAGACTAAGTATGCACCGTAAATAAAGAGTGTTGCAATAACGAGACTTGTCACCAATTGGCCTGCTGTAATCGCATAGATTGGTAGTAACACAATTGCACTGGCAATCACTAAGGTTAAAAAGTGCCGATTAGTATTTCTAGTTAGATTAGTTACTTTCTGCAAACCAATAAGAGCGAGTATAGGACTGATTATGATGCACATATCTGCCAGATAGTGCGTAATAAAAGGGCTATCAAGTACTATCCGTAGACATGCTAAGATTTGCGAGACCACAAATATCATACACGACCCGCCTAAGTATAAATAGCAGGGTTGTTTTTTATACTTATAAACGGTAAAAAAAAAGCCGCCGATCAGGACATTCAAAAGTAACGAGATGCTAATCACAGTGGGTAAATGTAGCATTATGAATCTGCCTTGTTTAATCGTGCTGCTTCAGCAACTATTGGTATAGTTATTATATATTGGTATTCACGAATAAACATAATTAGTGCGCAATTTATGATTAACGGGTGATAGGCCATCAAAGCTAAACTTGTTAGGTTCGAAAGTGGCTAAACTAATAAGTATATTACCATCAGTTATAATCCAATGAGCTAGCAGTAAAGATATCAGATTGGAATTATTTACGCGAGGTGTTGTTATCGTAAAATTGCAACACAATTAAATTACTGCTCATTAAGATCGCCGTTTTTAAAATTGGTACTAGCATATAGTAAACGAGGTTATTACGTTGCTAAGTTAATAATGATAGAGCTCTAATTTTGTTCAGTAAGATCAAATTAATCGCGCTATATTGTTAAGCGCCTGTTCCAAACTCGTCACAGGTATAAAAGGCGTTAGAGCACAGCAGGATAAGGAGTGATCATTGGCTTAGTTGTTCAGGTAAGCTTTTTACAGTAAGTAAAGTACCCGCTAAAATTGTATAAGAGTTATGACGTGTAATAATTGTTAAACGGTAGCACTACCGTAGTTTTATCCACATGGCTAAACTTATATAATTCAATCGACATTACTCATTAATTATTAGGTTACTACTTTGTCCCAATATGGTGGCGTACCATAGTATCCGTTTATAAAATCAATAAAACACCTGATTTTATGTGGTAGTAATTTTCGGTGGGCATAAACAACATATAAACCAACAGATCCCGTTGCAAATTGAGGTAAAACTTCGATCAACTTGCCACTATTAATGGCTTCACTGGCGATAAATGTAGGCTGTAATGCGATCCCTGCACCGGCGATAGCACAATCAACTAATACATCCCCATTATTACTTTGAAACTCGCTACTACGTTGCGTGTTTTTTACCCGTAACCACTGATATATTTCGTCTTTAGTATCCATTTCTGTGTAGCTATAATGCAAGTATCGGTGGTTTTTTAGATCTTCAGGTTTTTCAGGAGTACCATGTTTTTCAAGGTAGTCAGGTGAGGCACATAAAATTAATCTAATGGGCGCAACCTGCTTGGCAATCAAAGACGAACTTTTGAGTCGACCAATACGCAGTGCTACATCATAACCTTCATCAACAATGTCAACTTTGCGGTCGTTCAGTTGCAAATCAACATTAACAAAAGGGTAATGTGATTGGAACTCAGTCACTAATTTACCCATGTGTTTTAACGCGAATGACACTGGAGCACTTATTCTCAGAGTTCCGGTTGGGTGCTGCTGTAAGCCCCCTAATTGTGAATCCATTTCATCAATACTTAACAATATCTGTTGCGCATGCTGAAAATAATGTGTGCCAGCTTCAGTGAGGCTTACTTTACGGGTAGTGCGATTTAGTAACCGTACAGCAAGGCGTTCTTCTAGTTTAGAAACGTACTTACTAACCAATTGTGGTGAAAGTTGTAAGGTTGTTGCCGCATTGCTAAAACTACCTTCGATCACCACAGATACAAAGGCTCGCATTGCATCAATTCTATCCATAATTTTTCTCATATTTAAATTGATTAACAACATTTTGTTGTTAATCATTCTTTATTTGTCATCTTACTCCGCCATGACATTGATAGTAAAGTGTACTTATCCCAACAGGGTCTAATTAAAACGTAAATAAATACTTTGCTAAAGAGGAACAAATAATGAAACTAATAAACACGATACTAAAATCAGATGCAGGACTTGCCGCTTTAATACTTCGCGCGCCAATTGGTTTGATTTTAACTGCACATGGATCACAAAAATTGTTTGCTTGGTTTGGTGGTTATGGTCTGGAAGGAACAGGTCAATGGATGGCGAGTATCGGTATTACTCCAGGTTATTTAATGGCATTACTCGCAGGCAGTGCTGAATTTTTTGGCGGTTTAGCATTATTACTTGGGTTATTGACTCGTCCTGCTGCACTTATTTCAGCATTTACCATGCTAGTGGCTATTTTTTCAGTACATATAGACAATGGCTTGTTTATGGCAAATAACGGCTACGAATATGGACTGACACTGTTTGTAGTACTGATTGCGCTAACATTACAAGGTGGTGGTCGTTTTAGTATTGATAACTTTATAGCGAATAAATTAACGTCTAGGCAGTTACAGTCCAAGCATGTTTAATCACTATTATGAAATGACGTGGATTACGGATAAATCCGCGTCTTAGCTTTGCGTTAGTTTAACTATCAAGGTTTACTTGCTCATGTTAAGTGAGCTTGTTTGGAGTAACTATGAATAATGTAGACATTGCATTTATCTCTCATGGTGGCGGCCCAATGCCACTGTTAAATGAACCAAACCATACACAATTGGTTGCTTATTTAAAATCACTTGCAAGCACGCTAAAAAAACCAAGTGCCATTTTATTGATTAGCGCTCATTGGGAGGAGTCAGTAGCTACTATTACTGCCAATGCTGCACCGGGAATGATTTACGATTATTATGGTTTTCCGCCAGCTGCCTATCAAGTGCAATACTCAAGTCAGGGAGAGCCCAAGTTAGCTGAAAAAGTACAACAAGTGTTACAACATGCTGGTATTGAAGCGAAGTTAGATCATCATCGCGGTTACGATCATGGTTTGTATGTGCCTTTAACATTAATGTACCCAGCAGCCGATATACCCGCGATTCAACTATCACTAGTGAATAACTTAGATGCTGCACAGCACTTAGCAATCGGTAAAGCGTTGCAATCTTTGGATTATGAAAACTTATTAGTTATTGGCTCTGGTTTTTCGTTTCATAACATGCAGGCATTTTTCGCGCAGGATAATCAGCAGAGCCAAATCAATAACCACGAATTTGAACAGTGGCTACGATCGACCTTAAGTGATAACACCGTGCCTGAACCAAAGCGTAATTTAATGATGCAAAACTGGCATAAAGCGCCTCATGCACGTTATTGTCATCCGCGAGAAGAGCATCTATTACCACTGCATGTATGCTATGGCTTAGCTGGCAGAGCAAGTGATGAATATGAAAATGTTACTATTTTCAATAAGCAATCAAGCGCATTTGTATGGCGAAGGAAAGAGCTGGGTATTTAATATTTGAATCATTGATCTTCTGTGTAGAGTCAAATCGTGGCGGGCATTTTTTAATTTATTTATTCAGAATTGATACGACTGAGTGGACCCGAACCACTGACCTTTGGACCGGGTGATCAAGAGTAGGTAGTGCTCTAACCAGCTGAGTTGTAGTTTACTTAAGATTTATAAAGTAGGTTAGGCTGATTTTTGTTTTTACTTGAATTGGTACGACTGAGTGGATTCGAACCACCGACCCCTACCATGTCAAGGTAGTGCTCTAACCAACTGAGCTACAGTCGTACAATATATTTTAATAGGACTTTTCCTTAAATTTGGTACGACCGAGTGGATTCGAACCACCGACCCCTACCATGTCAAGGTAGTGCTCTAACCAACTGAGCTACGGTCGTATCATAAATTTAAGTTGTGCTAATTGCTTAACAACGGTCGCTAATATATAGCGTGCGCTGAAGTGAATCAAGCGAGAAACGCTTTTTTTAGTTCGTTTGCCGTTTTTTTATTCATATTGGGCTGATTTCACACGTTTTATAAAATTTTTGCCACCAAATAACGTGTGTTTTGGTGGAGTCTTTAAATGCTGTGAGTATATTACTTGGCTGCGCTGGGCTTAGTAATGCCGTTAGTTGCGGTTGTGTTGGGCTGGAGTCTTGCCATAATGCTCGATACAACGGCATTAGGCGCTCTAAAGCACCTGATAGTTGAGCCTGATAGGGTTGTAACTGCTGCAAGTAATATTTCTTGAATACGTTGCTGAGGATCTGTGCTTTGCGTTTATTTTTTAGCGGGTTGCATAGTGTGCTTAGCTCAATATTCGCTAAAAAGTTACTAGTACTATTATTTAGCTGTGTTTGTTGGCGTACTGCGCTTATTAAAGCTTGATTGAAGTTAAACTGGCGCAATTGTGCCAGTAGCGGATAGAGCGCTTGAGAGTCTATTTGTGCATATTGCTGCTGTATTATTTGCTGTTTTAAATTCACTAGGCTTTGCAGCGCAAGTTCGGTTTCTACAAGGCCGGCTAAGTTTGTATCAAGTGTATAGCCGGTTAGCTGCCATGTGCGTTTTAGTTCTGGGTCTTTATAAAGTAGCTGCTTGAACTGCTCTAATAACTGTTGTTTTTTATTATGTAATTCGTTACTTATGGCTTGATAACTTTTTGAATCAGGTTCTAGACTATCTAAGCACTGTGGTGCAAATTGAATAAATTGAATCTGGTATATTAACTGGCTAGCAGGAGAGGCGAGTTTTCCTAGTTGACTATTATGTTCAGCAATAAGGGTATTGAGTTTACAGTGTGAAAGTTGTGCCAGTTGCAATATGCTCAACTGTTGTGCATTTTTTGGTTTATTGTTGCTAACAACTGATAGCGCAACATTGGTAAGTTTTGCTGTATCAGGAGTTGGCTTATCTAACGCATTCGCGAGCCGCTGCTGATATTCTAAATACACATCAGCGGGTTTATCTGTGCATGCACAAAGTAGCAGTAAACAGCACAGTAAACTACAAAGGTAACCAAACCGTGACGTTTGGTTACCTTGTTGGTGCGATTTTTTAAGCGCTTTTAAGTGGTTCATGTTTGAATCTATTCGCGACAGTGAGCATTAATAACACTGCGGCTACACTTAAGCCGACGATGATACCTACCCAAAAACCATGCGGGCCCATTGCTGGCACTATTAAATCGGTGCGTGCTAAAACAAAACCCAGTGAAAAACCAATCAACCAGTAAGATATAAAGGTTATATACGAAATCGGTGCTGTGTGTTTTAAACCCCTTAATATACCGTTGGCAGCTACTTGTAAGGAATCAGGTAGCTGATAAATACACGCTAGAATCATGATTGACGTTGCTAAGGCAATAACACGTGCATCATCTGTATAAAGTTGACTGATCACGTTTCGGCCAAAGAAGGTGATGGCAGCAAGTAGAATGGCAATGATCATGGCTAGAATATAGCTTGTTGAAATAGCTTTTTTAAGCTGCTCAAAATGATGTTGGCCGTATAAATTGCCAATCCGAATACTGATCGCAATAGATAAACTCAGTGGCATCATAAACAGCAAGGTTGTGACACTTGCAGCAATCTGATGGCCGGCTACCGCAACCGCACCTAAGTGCGCAATAAATAAAGGAATACAGGCAAATAAAGTGACTTCAAAAAATGTAGCAAGTGAGATTGGTATGCCCACCTTAGTAATTGCCCACATGGTTGGTAATTGCGGTGCTTGAAAGTTTGCTAATAATGTTTTGGCATCTACTTTTTTACTTAATTGGCAATAAATAACTTGTGCGATGGCCATAGCAGTAAATACTAATGCTGTGGCAATCCCACAGCCTGCACCACCGAGTGCGGGCATACCAAACATACCGTGAATAAACACATAGTTGGCTGGGATATTGATGGCTAAACCAATTAAGCTGATATAAAAAGCCGGCTTTGTCATCCCCATGCCTTCGGTAATATTACGATAAACACTGAACACTAAAAATCCAATAATGCCCCATTTTACAAAATGAATATAGTCATAGGCCATATTGGCGATAGCAGGGCTGGTATCGAGTTTGAGAATAATAATATCGGCAAAATAGGCAATAGATAAACCGATAACACTCAATACACCAGCTAGGTACAAGCCTTGTTGAAAGTAATGGCTGATGCCGGTTTTATCGTTAGCGCCGGAAAATTGCGCAATTATGCCAGTCAGGGCTAATAATATGCCTTGCAGAGCCAACATGGCGGGGTTCCATACGCCGGTTGCAATTGACAATGCTGCTAAATCGGTAGGACTCACTTGTCCTGCCATGATGGTGTCGACCACTGACATTAAAACTAAGGTTACTTGTGCTAAAAAAACGGGGATTGCCAGAGAAACTAACCGTTTGGCTTCCCAACTACAAAAAGTCATATCACTTACTACGTAAACTGAAGAGGCAGATAGTGTAATCGATAAAGCACAGAATCAAAAATTATAGCGATGAGTCAATGTTATTGGTTACAGTAATAATAACGTGGATCGGGTAAACTAAAGCGTGAAATAATATGAAAGGTATCTACTTTAGGTAATAAAAGGTGAATTGATTTATGTTTACAGGAATTGTGCAAACACAAGCGACGGTGATTTCAACTAACCAGCAGCAAGGTGTGATGCGTTTAGTGCTCGCTGTAGCAAAGCAATATGTTACAAAACTTGAGTTAGGCGCCAGCGTTGCCATTAATGGTTGCTGTTTAACGGTTGTTAAAGTAGATAATATCTCTGATCAACCGCTTGCTCAGGTTCACTATGATGTAATTGACGAAACATTACAGTTAACTAATTTAGGAAAGCTTATTGCTGGCAGTACCGTTAACTATGAGCGCTCTATGACTTTTGGTACTGAGTTAGGTGGGCATATTGTATCTGGTCACATTCACTGCACCGCCCAGATTGAAAATATTATTCATACACAAGATAATTGTAAAATACAGTTATGCTTACCAAGTCAATGGCAAAAGTATGTGATGTATAAAGGTTTTGTATCAGTCAATGGCGCTAGTCTCACGGTAGGTGAAACCGATGAGCAGGGCTTTTGGCTGCATTTGATCCCAGAGACGTTAGCTATTACCAATATTGGTAAGGCTGCAATTGGTGATGCGCTAAATATCGAGGTTGATCAACAAACTTATA
Source organism: Pseudoalteromonas sp. SG41-1 (assembly GCF_014164575.1). Classification (NCBI taxonomy): domain Bacteria; kingdom Pseudomonadati; phylum Pseudomonadota; class Gammaproteobacteria; order Alteromonadales; family Pseudoalteromonadaceae; genus Pseudoalteromonas; species Pseudoalteromonas sp. SG41-1. Next base: position 335,442 of record NZ_JACJFL010000001.1, on the reverse strand, counting down.
CCATCATCAATACGGTCGAAAATTACTTACGACAGCAGGCTTCGTAGTCAAATATAAATGCTAGGCTAAAATATTTGTTCGTCATCGCTATCAATATGTAACTCTACCTTACTATTTGCATAGTCAATATGCATATTAAAATGGATAGGGTTACAGCACGCTGCGCAATCTTCGAAGTAATCTTGATCGCCATCACTAGCATCAAGGGTAATATGAATATGATGGCCACAATGTGGGCAGCAGTTCCGTTGTGAGAGTTGGTTTTTCATAAATGATTCAACCTTACAAAGCAGAGCAATAAAAGGTAATTATTTATCGCTGCTGATAAATGGTTATGCACCCCATAATTGAACGCTAGCGCCTGTCATTGCTGGGGTTGTTCAACATTAGGCGATACCTAAATATAGTCTGCTTTATTCATTTATGACATCTATTTGACAATAAAAACGACCTTATTTCAGTAGTAGTTCTATTTGTTGTTTAGCTTCAGTAAGATAGTGGCCGGCAAAGATATTTGCATGATTTAAAATAGGGTAAAGCTGGTAAATTAACTTACGTTGCTCATAGCCCTGTGTTAGTGGGTAATGCTTGTTATAGGCGATGTAAAAAGCGTCAGGTAAAGGAGCAAACAGCTCGCTCATGGCAATATCAACTTCCCGATCACCATAATAGCAACTCGGATCAAATACACTCGGTACTGATTGAATAAATCCCATGTTGCCACGCCAAAAATCGCCATGCAACAATGATGGCTTTACGGTATGACCATGTAGCATGTCTTTTATCAGTGCGACAAAGTAATCTTTGTCGACGAGATCAATGCCTTTTTCATGCAGTAATTGGAGCTGCCAGCCAATGCGCTCTTCGGCAAAAAATATATTCCATTTTTTATGCCAGCGATTGGGCTGAGTTGTTGGGCCAATAAAGTTATCCTGATCAAAACCAAACATGGCTTGGCGATGTTTCAGATGCAGGCTTGCAAGGTGGCCACCCATAATATGCCAGTTGGTATGAGGTTGTTGGTCAAGTTCAAGCCATTCTAAAACGATAAATGAAAACTCAATATTAGCACCTGTAGTGATACAATCTGGCACCATAAATAAGCTCTCTTTAGTGAGCAGTTGTAAATTGTGGGCTTCGTTTTCAAATCGCTCTAAGTCACTACGATGGGCTACTTTAACAAAATACTGGTGTATACCATCACTGAGTTGAAATAATTTATCGCTATTAGGGCTTTGCAGTTGGCGTTTTATAGTGTGTTTAAAGTCAAAATGCATTGCTTGGCTGATCTGTTCGTTAACCGTATTCCACATAGCATTGTTCGCCTTTTGTACAGATAATTAAACTATGGCAAAAAGTAGTTAAATAAACAAACTCTTGAGAGTAAAATTAATGTTTTATAAGCGCGCGCTTAGCTTTATGCAACAACCAAGTGGAGAGAATGATGAATAAAAGCCTTATTACCAATGTAATTGCCGGGATTTTAGTGGTGGCGGGTTTTCTATTTGACCAAGCAATTGTACTGTCAATCGGCTTATTTGCACTCTCAGGCGCAGTGACTAATTTACTCGCAGTGCATATGTTATTTGAAAAAGTACCTTTGTTATATGGTTCGGGCGTGATCCAGCTGAAGTTTGCAGGGTTTAAAGTGGCGATTAAAAATCTTATTTTAACCGAGTTCTTTTCAGAGCAAAAAATATCTCAATTGTTAGGCAACAAAAATATCAATGTTGATCTACAGCCAGTGATCAATGAAGTCGATTTAAATCCTGCTTTTGATAGCTTACTTGACGTTATTGAGCACTCCCAATTTGGTAGCATGTTAGCGATGTTTGGTGGTAGTACCGCGGTTGAGCCGATGCGCGAAGCATTTATTGACAAAATGCGTGGTTCATTACTTAATATGAGCGAAACCGATGAGTTTAAAAGCTTGGTGAATGAAAAATTAACGCAATCAGGACTCGCAAGTGATTCGTTGTTTAACACGGTTTCTGGCTTAGTTGATGAGCGTTTAGACGAGCTGACACCAAAAATGGTCAAAGATATTATACAAACCATGATCCGTGAGCATTTAGGCTGGTTAGTTGTATGGGGCGGGGTATTCGGTGGTTTGTTTGGCCTGATTGCTGCAATCATATAAATTAGTTTTTAAGCAGGCCAACGACTCGCCTGCTTAAATTTGATATTGCTTAGCCATACTACTTAGAACCGGCAACAACCATAATTGTTTGTTGGTCTAGTTTTGCTAAATCTTGAATTGAGGTACCCGTTGTCGTTTCAAGGTTTAGATATTTTGCCGTTTTATTAAAACCGTAAGTTCCCGCAAATTTTGCGATACTCATGTCGTTACAACGCAGTTTATCGGTTGTGGTTGTTTTGCTAATACGTAAGTCTCTCATCGTTGCATAAAGTTGCGAAGGCCTATTGGAGCTCACCGCCATGCATATTTGGGTACTTGGACTATTATCAGCTGCAACAAATTGTGCAGCCTCAGTATTTGTTGCAGTAAGTGCTGCAGAGCTTAAAAGTAATGTTGTACAAATCGTTGTTGATAAAGTATTCATCATCATTCTCCAATGGTTTGGGTATGTCTGCTTGTTGATGAGTTAATTATCAGCTTTATTTTTAAATAAAGCTGTAAATGAAAATCGACAAGATGTAACACCGTGTGTGGATGTGTTTTATAATAATTAACCATCTGATAATAAATGATTTAATGTATGTATTTTGACATATTTCAAACAAATTATTTTTCACTTTTTTTATTGCTTTTGGTTGTTTTTCAATCTGCTTTCATAGGTTTTACATGCTATTTACTTTAGAGTCATTGCACTTTGTTGTGCAGCATTACTGACATATTTTTCAACCCTGTTATGATCGTCTTGATTATCAAATACCTGTCTATTAGGAGACTCTGTGAGTAAAACATTGGCGAGTTATTATCAGCAAGCATACGCCTGTGAACAGCATAATTTTAACCGTTGCTTTTATTGTGGCTGTGAAGCGACTGAGCGCGATCATTGCCCGCCATTGCATATGCTACAAAGCATTATTGATTTAGGTGAAGAAGCTGAGTTTATTAGTATTCCAGCGTGCTATGAATGCTATGCAATATTGCATAACGAGCGCTTAATGACGATTGATGAACGCTTTACTAAGTTAAAAAACAAACTCGGTGCCAAATATGCTAAACCACTGCGGGTTTATAATATGTGGCATGAGAATGAACTTAGCGATATGAGTGATGAGTTTGCACATAGCATTAAAGCGGGTATGGCGTTAGGAAAAGAAGCCGCAGAGCGCTTGGCGTTTAGTGGTTTTAGTTATGCAACCGAAGAAGCCAAGGTCACAGTGCGAGAAAAAACGGCTGAGTTTGATGTCGAAGGCGCCATTTTTACTGATTTTAAAGAAGCTTTAAATTATTGTATTAGCGAATTAAAAGTACAAAAAAGTGATTTTTATAAAATTTTAGTAGAAGACTACCAAGGTGATTTTAATAAAGCCTTGAGTCAGTATCGTCATCGTCACGATAAAGTGACTGCCGCTAAAGATGGCGATTGCCTAATTAAGGATTTTTCAAAATTGCATAAACAAAATTCAGACTTCGTAACTCGAACTGTTAAGCACTTTATTAGTAAAGATCCAAGTTTGACAACAGAAGCTGCACTTGAGCAACTGTATAACAATTATATTAAGAAATAACATTCATCTTATATAAATGCAGCTCTAGCTGATTTTTTAGCTTTATGTTGTGTGTTTATATAAAGTAACAAAAAAACAACAACAGAGACTAATATGATGCAAAAATTTGCTCCTTCATTGTTGGTTGTTGCACTTGGTGTGGCGATTGCCGGCTGCCAAGACAACGGCCCACAAGACGACAAAGTAACAATCAATAAAAATCCATATCCAAGTACCTATAAGGTACTTAAATCAACCACGACGCTTATCACCAATGCAACAGTACTAACAGGTACAGGTGAGCGTTTAGAAGAAGCCGATGTATTACTTGTTGACGGAAAAGTGCAACAAGTCGGTAAAGATCTAACTGCACAAGCTGATTTGACTATTGATGCACAAGGTAAATGGGTTACACCTGGGCTTATTGATGTACATTCACATTTAGGAGCATACCCAAGCCCTTCTGTTGAATCTCATCAGGACGGCAATGAAATGACCAGCCCAAATACTGCCGAAGTGTGGGTTGAGCATTCAATTTGGCCGCAAGACCCTGGCTTTAACCGCGCGCGTGAAGGCGGTATTACCGCATTACAAATTTTACCCGGCTCAGCTAATTTATTTGGTGGTCGTGGGGTTACTTTAAAAAATGTTCCATCGCACACGATGCAGGGTATGAAGTTCCCTGACGCACCGTATGGTTTAAAAATGGCCTGTGGTGAAAACCCTAAGCGTGTTTACGGGCGTAAAGGGGTATTACCATCAACACGAATGGGCAATATGGCCGGTTATCGTGAGGCTTGGATAGGCGCCGCTGAGTATAAACGTGCGTGGGATAAATACGATGCTGATTATGCAGCAGGTAAAAATCCAGAGGTGCCGCATCGTGATATTAAATACGATACATTGCGTGGTGTATTAGAGGGCGAAGTTAGGATCCACAATCATTGTTACAAAGCAGAAGAAATGGCAATGATGATCGACCTTTCAAAAGAGTTTGGTTATCACGCGGGTACTTTCCATCACGGTATTGAAGCATACAAAATTGCTGATTTACTCGCTGAAAATGGCTCCTGTGCTGCGCTTTGGCCTGATTGGTGGGGCTTTAAAATGGAAGCTTACGACATGGTACAAGAGAACGTAGCGATTGTTGATGCGGTTAAAAATTCTTGTGCTGTTGTTCATTCAGATTCTGACACCACAATCCAGCGCTTAAACCAAGAAGCCGGTAAAGTAATGTACCGCGCCAACGACAATGGTTTTAATATCTCTGAACAGCACGCAATCAAATGGATCACTTCGAATGCTGCAAAATCGCTAGGTATAGCTGATAAAACCGGTTCACTCGAAGCTGGCAAACAGGCTGATGTGGTAATTTGGAATCAAAGTCCGTTTAGTGTTTATGCTAAAGCTGAGCAAGTATTTGTTGATGGTGCGAAAGTGTATGATCGCTACGATGATACATTCCAAGCACAAAGCGATTTTATGTTAGGTCAAAAATAAGGAGTAACTAGGATGACAAAATTAACACATTCATTTTCACTCTCGCTAGTTGCTGCTGGTTTGTTAGCAAGTACTGCGGTGAACGCCCAATCAGTCGCGATCATCAACGCCACTGTTCATACCTCAACTGAGCAAGGTATTTTACAAGGCGCTAGCATCATCATGGATGAAGGCAAAATTATTGCTATTAATCCTGCAACAGTCGAAGCTGATACGATTATTGATGCCAAAGGGCAAATTGTTACAGCTGGCTTTATTGGCAGCATGAATCAGTTAGGTCTAGTTGAAGTGGGCGCTGTTGCTGGCTCTCGCGATGCTGGCGATGATAAAGCGGGGATCGATTTTGATCCAAGCCTAGCATTTAATGCTCACTCAAGCTTGATCCCGTATGCACGTAAAGGTGGCATCACCCGTGATGTGATCACCCCTCATGGCGGAGAAAGTATTTTTGCAGGCCTTGCCAGCGTAGTTGATTTAAGCGGTGAGTTTGACAGTGTTAAGCAAACGCAAGTCGCGCTGGTAGTTAATTTAGGTGAGAAAAGCAAAGGCTCGCGCGCAATGTCGCTGAAAAACTTGATTGATAAGTTAGCAGCACATCAACAAAAAGCCAGCAAAAAAGATAAAAAAGACGATGCTGTACCAAGCACTGAAGATAAAGTGCTCGATAAAGTATTAGCGGGTGAAATGCCACTATTAGTAACGGCTTCTCGAGCCGCAGATATCATTGAGCTAATCAAAGTAAAACAACAGTTTTCACTTAATTTAGTGATTGCAGGCGCACAAGATGCCGTGGTTGTAAAAGAGCAATTAGCGCAAGCAAATGTTCCAGTCATTGTAAGTTCTATGGAGAGCTTGCCAGGCAGTTTTGATTCGCTACATGCGAGTTTAGATAATGCAGGCAAACTCGAAAAAGCAGGCGTAAAGGTGTTGTTGTCGATCGCAGGCGATGCCAGTCACAATGTTTATCAATTGCGTTTTGACGCGGGTAATGCGGTTTCTTATGGCATGACACAAGCGGGTGCATTAAAAGCGATAACAGCGAATGTTGCTGATGTATTTGGAATTAATGCCGGTAGTGTGGCGGTAGGTAAAGCTGCTGACTTAGTGATGTGGAACGATGACCCATTTGATTTTACTAGTCACGTAACTAAAATGTTTATTAACGGCGAAGAAGTTTCAACTGAAGCACGCCAAGATAAACTCCGTAAGCGTTATACTACTGACTCAGATATGCCTCGCGCATATACTAAGTAACTACGTTCAGCTTAGTAACTTGAACAATTTAAAGGCTGCATTTGCGGCCTTTTTGCTTTTTGTATCAGTGAAAAATAAAACATTATTTAAAAACCACAAAAAAGGCGCTCACTTTAACAGTGAGCGCCTTTTAAATTTAAATCGATACTTATACTAGTTTAGCTAAGATATCGTTAAATGTTGTGCTAGGGCGCATTGCTTTAAATGCAGCATCATCATTTGGTTGGAAATAACCACCGATGTTTACAGCTGGGCCTTGTGCATCGTTAAGTTCGTTAACGATTTGTTCTTTGTTGGTTTCTAAATCACTGGCGATTTGTGTGAACTGTGCTTTAAGTTCACTGTCATCGTTTTGCTTGGCAAGCTCTTGCGCCCAGAATAAAGATAAGAAGAAGTGAGAACCACGGTTATCAATTTCTTTCACTTTACGAGACGGTGATTTGTTTTCAGCAAGGAAAGTACCTGTTGCTTTATCAAGGGTATCAGCTAGCACTTGTGCTTTGTTGTTACCAGTATTGACAGCTAGGTGCTCAAGTGATGCCGCAAGTGCTAAAAACTCACCTAAAGAATCCCAACGTAAGTGGTTTTCTTTTTCGAATTGTTGAACGTGCTTCGGTGCTGAACCACCCGCGCCAGTTTCAAATAAACCGCCGCCATTCATAAGTGGTACGATTGAAAGCATTTTTGCACTCGTACCAAGCTCAAGAATTGGGAATAAATCAGTTAGGTAATCACGTAATACGTTACCTGTTACTGAAATAGTATCTAGGCCATCTTTAATGCGTGCAAGAGAGAATAAGGTTGCTTCAAGTGGTGCAAGTATTTGAATATCAAGGCCCGATGTATCGTGGTCTGGCAAGTATGCGTTAACTTTTTTGATTAACTGTGCATCGTGTGCACGGTTTTCGTCAAGCCAGAAAATAGCAGGGTTACCGGTAGCGCGTGCACGGTTTACAGCTAATTTTACCCAATCTTGAATTGGTGCATCTTTAACTTGGCACATGCGCCATACATCGCCTTGCTCAACAGTGTGTTGTAGCAATACGTTGTCAGCACTATCAACAACACGGATCACACCATTTGCTGGTGCTTCAAATGTTTTGTCGTGTGAACCATATTCTTCAGCTTTTTGTGCCATTAGGCCAACGTTAGGAACGCTACCCATAGTGGTTGGATCAAATGCACCGTGTTCTTTACAGAAATCAATTGTTGCTTGATAAACACCAGAGTAACAACGATCAGGAATGACAAAGCTAGTATCTTGTAATTTACCTTCACTGTTCCACATTTGACCGCTTGAACGAATTGCAGCAGGCATAGACGCATCGATGATCACATCACTTGGTACGTGTAAGTTAGTGATACCACGATCAGAATCAACCATCGCAATTGCAGGGCGTGTAGCGTATACAGCGTCAATATCAGCTTCGATTTCAGCGCGTTTAGCATCGTCTAATGTTTGGATTTTAGCGTAAACATCACCAAGACCATTATTAACATCAACACCTAGCTCAGCAAATAAAGCGCCGTGCTTAGCAAAAACGTCTTTATAGAATACTTTTACCGCATGACCAAAGATGATTGGATCAGATACTTTCATCATGGTTGCTTTCATATGTAATGAAAACAGAATGCCTTTTTCTTTTGCAGCATCGATTTCAGCCGCTAAGAAAGCTTGTAGTTTCGTAATACTGATTGAAGATGCGTCAATCACTTCACCAGCAAGTAATGGCGTGCTTGCTTTAAGAACAGATACGTCGCCATTTTCAGCAACGTGCTCAATACGTACATCAGTAGCAGTATCAAGCGTTACTGATTGCTCAGAGCCAAAGAAATCGCCTTCGCTCATGCTCGCAACATTTGAAGCAGAATCTTTGCTCCATGCACCCATTGAATGTGGGTTGTTACGTGCATATTCTTTTACAGAGCCAGGAGCACGACGATCAGAGTTACCTTCACGTAATACTGGGTTTACAGCACTACCTTTGATTTTGTCGTAAGTTGCTTGAATTGCTTTTTCTTCATCTGTTTTAGGTTCAGCAGGGTAGTCTGGCAGTGCGTAACCTTTTACTTGTAATTCTTTGATAACAGCACGTAATTGTGGAACTGATGCACTGATATTTGGTAATTTAATGATGTTTGCTTCAGGTTTTTTAGCCAGCTCGCCTAATTCAGCAAGCGCATCACCAATACGTTGTTCTTCAGTTAAATACTCAGAGAAGTTAGCAATAACACGACCCGCTAAAGAGATGTCACGTGTTTCAACTTCAACGCCTGCGGCATTAGTGTATGCTTGGATGATCGGCAGCAAAGAGTATGTTGCTAGTGCCGGAGCTTCGTCTGTTTTAGTGTAGATAATTTTTGATGTCATCATCATTCCTAGATAGTAGGCGTAAGAGCCATATTCAACAATGCAAAGAAATATCATCGCCATCATGCGTGCACGACGTGACAATGATCAGTCAGTTAGGTGTTAATACTGTTGATTAAATAATCACACCTGACGAACTGTATTTAATTTTATGTTATTTATAAACTAAGTAAATTAGCCATTAGCCTAATTATTAGTGTTTAAAGGGCCTTTTGAGGCTGCTTTTAAGCACCTAAGAGTGTAACAAGCTTGGCAACAAAGGGCTAATAACAAATATAACATGGGGGTATTAAAAAAGAATTTCAAGAGGAAGGACAGTTTTTGTTCATTCTGTACGTTTAATTTCTAATAGATTAGAAATGCCAGCTTTGAATCTGAATGTAAAATTTAATTGAGATTAAATAGTTTAGAGGAATTAAGCGAGGATCTTTACAGGTCGCTCGCTTTAGTCGAACGTCTAAACAACTACACTAACTCTTCGTTAGGCGCTATATTAGTCGCATGCATGCCTTTAGGGCCTTGCTGCAATTCGAATGTTACATCTTGACCAGCTTTAAGTGTTTTATAACCGTCCATTACAATCGTTGAGTAATGGGCGAATATATCATTCTCGCAGCCGTCTTCTACGATGAAACCAAAACCTTTGGCATTATTGAACCATTTGACTTTACCACAAGCCATACTTCTACATCCTTCTATAAGTTGACTAATTTAGTTATTCTAAACCGTATAGTTTGATAGACTGACTAAGGTTTAATCAATCTACAACTGACTGTAGTTTATTTCGCCGATCAGTCAAGTGTTTTAAACTATTTTTTTAACATTTAATTTATTTTTTATTCAAGTTTGCTTGAGTTCCAAAGACAAGACTATATTTAATTATGAGTGGCATGAAAGATTCAGGTGTTTTAGATACGGTTCGCGATAGTGAGAAGCAAAAACTGCAACCACCGCGAAAATACAAAGTCATTTTAAATAATGATGATTACACGCCAATGGACTTTGTGATAGAAGTACTAACGACGTTTTTTAATATGGATAGCGATAGAGCAACAGATGTGATGCTGCAAGTTCATCAAAATGGTCGCGCAATTTGCGGTGTTTATACCGCAGATGTAGCGTATACCAAAGTTGAACAAGTTAACCGTTATGCACGAGATAACGAGCATCCACTGCTATGTAGTTGTGAGCAGGAATAATACCAAGGTAGGGTGATCAAAATACCCATCACAACGGTATAAAAATATTATCTCAGTAAGGGGTTGCTAATGCTAAACAAAGATTTAGAACTAACTTTAAACGCGGCGTTTCGCGAAGCGCGTACACGTCGCCATGAATTTATGACTGTAGAGCACCTATTACTTGCCCTACTTGATAATCCATCGGCTGGAGAAGCGCTACACGCCTGCGGGATTGATATGGCAGCATTAAAAGCTGAGCTATCAGAGTTTATTAATGAGACCACTCCAGTCATTCCTGATTTAGAAGAAGAACGTGAAACTCAACCAACACTTGGTTTTCAGCGGGTATTGCAACGCGCAGTATTTCATGTGCAATCATCGGGTAAAAACGAAGTAACAGGCGTCAATGTGCTGGTTGCCATTTTTTCAGAACAAGAAAGCCAAGCGGTTTACTTGCTGAAAAAAGCTGATATCTCGCGACTAGATATTGTGAACTTTATATCTCATGGTATCTCTAAAGCAGACGATGACATGGGCGGTGAAGATGCTGATGACATCCATGAAGAAGTACAAGCCGTTCAAGGCGAAGAGCCAAGTAAATTAGAAAACTTCACGTCTAATTTGAATGTACTCGCCCGTGAAGGGAATATCGACCCATTGGTGGGCCGTGATAGTGAAGTAGAGCGCACGGTACAAGTACTGTGTCGTCGTAAAAAGAATAATCCGTTATTAGTTGGCGAAGCTGGGGTAGGTAAAACTGCTATTGCTGAAGGTCTAGCGTATCGCATAGTGCATGAACAAGTACCCGAAGTGATTGCGGATGCTGTGGTGTACTCGTTAGATATGGGGGCATTACTTGCAGGTACTAAATACCGCGGTGATTTTGAAAAGCGCTTTAAAGCATTACTAAAAGAGCTTCAGGCGAAACCTGGCGCTATTTTGTTTATTGATGAGATCCATACCATAATTGGTGCCGGCGCAGCCTCTGGTGGCGTTATGGACGCATCTAACCTGCTTAAACCACTGCTTTCGAGCGGTAAGTTACGTTGTATGGGCTCAACTACCTATAACGAGTATAAAAATATCTTTGAAAAAGACCGTGCGTTAGTGCGCCGTTTTCAGAAAATTGATGTACTTGAACCAAGTGTCGCTGATACCACTAAGATACTTAATGGTTTAAAAGAACGTTACGAAGAGCATCATGGCATTCGCTATACGCAAAAAGCGTTAAAAGCGGCGGCAGAGCTCAGTGCTAAGTACATTAATGAGCGTCACTTACCTGATAAAGCCATTGATGTTATTGATGAAGCGGGTGCTAGCCAACGATTACAACCGATCTCTAAACGCAAAAAAACCATTGGTGTGGCAGATATCGAATTGATCGTGGCAAAAATGGCGCGTATTCCGCAGCAAAGTGTGTCATCAAGCGATAAAGAGACTCTTAAAAATCTTGATCGTAACTTGAAGATGTTGGTATTTGGCCAAGATCAATCAATCGATGCACTAACCTCGGCCATTCGCTTATCACGTTCAGGCTTATCAAATGAAGATAAACCAGTCGGTTCGTTCTTGTTTGCAGGACCAACGGGTGTAGGTAAAACGGAGGTAACTAAACAGCTTGCAAAATGTATGGGTGTTGAGTTTATCCGTTTTGATATGTCTGAGTATGTTGAGCGCCACGCGGTAAGCCGTTTAATTGGTGCGCCTCCAGGCTACGTTGGTTTTGAACAAGGTGGTTTGTTAACTGAGGCTGTGATTAAAAATCCACATTCGGTTGTATTACTGGATGAGATTGAGAAAGCTCACTCAGATATTTACAATATCTTACTGCAAGTGATGGATCATGGCACGCTGACCGATAATAACGGCCGTAAAGCTGACTTTAGAAACGTTGTGGTGGTGATGACTACTAATGCGGGCGTACAAGAAACAGTACGTAAATCAATAGGCTTTACTGATCAAGATCATTCTCATGATGCGATGAGCGAAATCAATAAAGTATTTTCGCCAGAATTTAGAAACCGCCTAGATAACATCATTTGGTTTAACCACCTTGATCGTGATGTAACTTTACTGGTTGTTGATAAATTTATTGTTGAGTTACAAGCGCAGCTGGATAAAAAGTCAGTTAATCTTGAGCTTACTAATAAAGCGCGGGAATGGTTGGCAGATAAAGGCTACGATAAAGCTATGGGCGCACGTCCAATGGGCCGCGTGATCCAAGAGCAATTGAAAAAGCCGCTGGCAAACGAGATCTTATTTGGGCAACTTATCGACGGTGGCACAGTGAAAGTGTCTATCAAAGATAAAAAATTACGTTTTGATTATGAAACGAATTTAACGCCTGCATAATTGCAGCGTTAAATAGAAAACAAAAAGCCCAGCAATTGCTGGGCTTTTTGTTTATTAAATGTAATTGTTAGTTTAGCTATCAATTACATTTAATAAACGCTTCAAGCTAATGTAGAAAGTAACTAAGTTACTCAGACAACTTAGCTAAAAACTTGATATTTCGTTAACGCACTAACTTAGCGAGCACGGAATACGATGCGACCTTTTGATAAATCGTATGGGGTCATTTCTACGGTAACTTTATCGCCGGTTAAAATGCGGATATAGTTTTTACGCATTTTACCTGAAATGTGAGCCACAACTACGTGACCATTTTCAAGCTCAACTCGGAACATTGTATTTGGTAAAGTATCAAGGACCGTCCCTTGCATTTCGATTACGTCTTCTTTCGCCATGTTTAGCGTAACACCTCTTTAATAGTTAAACGATGCAGATTCTGCCGAAAATACACCAATAAGTAAAGCCGCAGTAGGCATTTTTGTAAATTAAATAGCCAGCCACTGGTCTGCAACCCTATTTTGGGCAGGTAAAAATTGGGTTTTGTAACGCATTTTTGCACATTCATCAATTTGATAACCTAAATAGACAAATTCTTTATCGTATTGTTTGGCGAATTTGAGCTGCTCTAAAATCATAATTGTGCCCACACTGAAGTGCTCATAATCAGGATCAAAAAAAGTGTAAATAGCAGAAACAGCGTTGTGCATACAATCAGTTACCGCCACTGCAACCAGTTTCTCTTGGTCCCATAATTCAATAAAAGTAATTGGTAACCAGTGACAAAATATAAAGCTGTTGAACTGACTTTGTTCTGGTGGGTACATAGAACCGTCTTGGTGACGCTCGGTAATGTATTTACTGTATAACGGAAAGTATTCAGGGCGTTGTTGGTCTGAATATTTCACACTAAAGGCATTTTTTGCTTTATTAAGTTTACGTTTTTGTGATTTTGTCGGTAAAAATGCCTTAGCTAATACACGCACAGACTTACATGCGCTGCAAACAGGGCAGTGTGGTCGGTAAATTTGGTCACCACTACGGCGAAAACCGAGGGCCAGTAATTGCTCAAATTTGCCCGGGGTATAACAACTTGGATCCAAAATGACTAATAATTGCTCTTGGCGATCGGCTAGGTAGCTACAATCAAATTGTTGGCTTAAACCTAAACGAGCAGGTAAGTGTTCAGTCATAAATAGCGATAAGCTCCTGAGGTTGCCACATTGTTGTTGGAATAATAAACTCTTCTGCTTGTTTTAGTTTAGTTAAAAATTCTGAGCGCGGTAGCACTTTTTCACCTAAAGTGACTAAATAAGGATTCTCAAGCTGACAGTCAATAAAATGCGCATGGTGACGTTTCAACCAATTGACCAATGCCCACATGGCTAATTTTGAACAATTAGCTTGATGATGGAACATTGATTCGCCGCAAAATACGCCATGCTGCATAATACCGTACAAGCCTCCAACAAGTTTGTCGTCTGACCAGATTTCTAAACTATGCGCTAAGCCTGCTTTATGTGCATCTTTATAAGCGTTGAGCATTTTTTTTGTGATCCAGGTGCCATCGGTTTCTAAGCGTTGTTGGCGACAGGCTTCAATCACCTGAGTAAATTCGGTATTAATAGTCACTTTAACCGGATTTTTTTTCAGATGCTTGCGTAAGCTTCGGCTAATATGAAATTCATCGAGTTCAATGATGCCGCGCATACTTGGCGACCACCACATAATTGGCTCGTATTCACTAAACCATGGAAAAATACCGTAGCGATAGGCATTTTTTAATCGCGTTACAGATAAGCATCCACCAATGGCAAGTAAACCATCTGGATCATCTAATGCATGGGTGGGATCAGGAAAAGCAAAGTGGCTTTTAGCGAGTTGATAAAGTTGTTTAGTCATAACACCGATTGAATAACTGAATGGTCAAGATAAAGTGTAACCTGTTGCTTTAAATTCACAAACCACAAATTATTGTGTTATCCATCCCCTCGTACAGCGCTTACTTATGATAGGCAAATTGTAGGCATAAAAAAAGCGCGTTAAAAAACGCGCTTAATTGAACCATTAACTAATCGAATTAGCTAACCACTTTTACGGGTACTGCTTGACCTGCGTTGAACTTAGTTGTCATCGCTTCTTCAACAGGTACAAACGATGTAAGGTCAATACCTTCAACTGCAGACTTATACTCTTCGATAGTCGGGAAACGACCAAGAACAGAAGAAAGTACTACAACTGGCGTTGAACCCAGTAGTGACTCACCTTTTTTCTCAGATGTATCAGCTACTACACGGCCTTGGAACAGACGTGTTGACGTTGCGATAACAGTGTCACCAGGTTCAGCTTTTTCTTGGTTACCCATACATAGGTTACAACCAGGGCGTTCTAGGTATAAGATATTTTCATACTTAGTACGTGCAGCCGTTTTTGGTTTTGCATCGTCAAATTCAAACCCTGCGTATTTAGCAAGGATATCCCAATCGCCTTCCGCTTTAAGCTCATCAACAATGTTATATGTTGGTGGCGCAACGACCAATGGCGCTTTGAATGAGATAGAACCGTTTTTCTTCTCAAGGTTACGTAGCATGTGAGCAATAATTTTCATATCGCCTTTATGAACCATACACGAACCAACAAAAGCTAAATCAACAGGCTTGTCGTTGTAAAAAGAAACAGGGCGGATCACATCGTGAGTATAACGCTTAGAAACATCATCGTTATTTACATCTGGATCGGCAATCATTGGCTCAACGATTTGGTCTAAATCAACCACAACTTCTGCGTGGTATTTAGCATTATCGTCTGGAGAAAGTGCTGGCTCTTCACCAGATTGAATACCTGCAATACGCTTGTCGGCTAAGTCGATTAGACCTTGTAGCGTTTGCGCCTCGTTATCCATCCCTTTGTTGATCATGATTTGGATACGTGACTTAGCAAGTTCAATTGACTTAATTAACGTTTCATCATTTGAAATACAGATTGATGCTTTCGCTTTCATCTCTGCAGTCCAGTCAGTGAAGGTAAACGCTTGGTCAGCCATAAGAGTACCAATATGCACTTCAATGATGCGACCTTGGAACACGTTTTCGCCACCAAATTGCTTAAGCATTTGCGCTTGCGTTGCATGTACAACGTCGCGGAAATCCATGTGCTTAGCCATTTTGCCTTTAAACGTAACTTTAACTGAATCAGGAATTGGCATCGCTGATTCACCCGTTGCAAGTGCAACAGCAACCGTACCCGAGTCGGCACCAAAGGCAACACCTTTAGACATACGTGTATGCGAGTCACCACCGATGATGATTGCGCGGTCATCAATAGTAATGTCGTTCAATACTTTGTGAATAACGTCAGTCATTGCATGATAAACGCCTTTCGGGTCACGTGCAGTGATCAAACCAAACTTATTCATGAACGCCATTAGTTTAGGAATGTTTGCTTGCGCTTTGCTATCCCATACAGATGCAGTGTGACAACCAGACTGATATGCACCATCAACAAGAGGTGAAATCGTAGAAGCAGCCATGGCTTCTAATTCTTGTGCTGTCATTGGGCCGGTTGTATCTTGCGAACCAACGATGTTCACTTTAACGCGAACATTTGAGCCTGCATGAAGTGGTGTATCAGATAGTACACCTACTGCATTACGGTTAAAGATTTTTTCAACCGCTGTTAAGCCTTGGCCTTCATGTGAAATTTCTTTTGAAGGTGCATACACAAGTGGAGTTTCAATGCCGAGTGTTTCAGCAGCAAACGTTTGTAGTTTTTTACCGAATACAACAGCGTAAGAACCACCGGCTCTCATGAATTCAACTTTTTGCGGTGTGAATGCTGACGAAATATCAACAAGTTCTTTATCACCGTTATAAAGCTTTTTCTCTTTAGTATTGATTGTTAACACAGTACCGGTAGCAACAGAGTACGCTTCTTCAAGCACTGCGTCGCCATTGTCATCAGTCACTGTATTGCCGTTTGCGTCTACTTTTTTAACCCAGTTTTTAAGGTCAAGACCAATACCGCCAGTTACATCAACGGTTGTTAAGAAGATTGGCGCAATACCATTAGTACCTGCAACAACAGGGGCAATGTTGATGAAAGGAACGTATGGGCTTGCTTGTTTACCCGCCCAAAGTGCTACGTTATTCACACCAGACATACGAGATGAACCAACGCCCATCGTGCCTTTTTCAGCAATAAGCATTACTTTAGCGTTAGGGTGTTTCTTTTGAAGTGCAACAATTTCTTGTTGTGCTTCTTCAGTGATCATGCATTTACCGTGTAATTCACGGTCAGCACGTGAATGTGCTTGGTTACCTGGAGATAGTAAATCAGTTGAGATGTCGCCTTCACCGGCAATATAGGTTACTACATCGATTTTTTCTTCGATGTCAGGTAATTTTGTGAAGAATTCAGCTTGTGCGAAGCTCTCTAGTAACTCTTTAGCAATAGCATTGCCTGCTTCGTATGCCGCTTTTATGCGCGCCATATCTGCATCGTATAAGAATACTTGAGTCTTAAGTACTTCAGCCGCTTGTGCTGCGATTGTTGCGTCATCAGCAAATACTAAATCAATTAGCATTTCAATTGACGGGCCGCCTTTCATGTGTGAAAGCAGTTCAAATGCGAATTCTGGAGTGATCTCTGCAACTTGCTCTTCACCCAAAATAATTTCTTTTAGAAACTGTGCTTTAACGCCCGCAGCACTGGTTGTTCCTGGTAATGTATTAAAGATAAAGAAATGCAGTGAATCTTTACGGTGCTCGTTATTAGTATCTTTAATTTGATTAATGATTTCTGATACTAGTTCAGCGCTATCGATTGGTTGTGGGTTTAATCCAAGCTCCGTTTTACGGGTTTGGATTTCTTCCATATATTTTGTATACAAACTCATAGAAAACTCTCGGTATTTTACTTGATATGAAGTTAAGCATTTTAACTGATTTTACAGTCTCTAGTAATGCCTAAATGAATAAAGCTTTTCTGCCTAACTATAATTATAGCTAGTTTTACTTACTATACTTTGACGATATTCATTGCTCGGACTTAGATCCTATCGCACCTAAGCCATTAATTGTATAAATATGATTGATTCCGAGTATAAGTGTGGTGAATGTTGATGCGACTGCAATGAGTACTTTTCGGTGTTGGATGAGCCTTTATAATTTTTGGCCAAAAAAAAGGGCTGAAAATTCAGCCCTTACTATATGTTGTGTAAACTTATAGGTTATCTAAGAAACGCTCAGCATCAAGTGCTGCCATACAGCCAGTACCAGCAGAAGTGATTGCTTGACGGTAGATATGATCAGACACATCACCGGCAGCAAAAACACCTGGTACACTTGTTTGTGTTGCATTGCCGTTTAGGCCTGACTCAACCACTAAGTAGCCGTCTTTCATTTCAAGTTGGCCAACAAACATATCAGTATTTGGTTTATGACCAATTGCAATAAATACGCCCGCTAAATCAATTTCTTCAGTGGCTTCTGAGTTTGCATCCTTGATACGAACACCGGTAACACCCATTTGGTCGCCCAGTACTTCATCAAGCGTACGGTTATAATGCATGACTACGTTACCGTTTGCTGCTTTTTCAGCGAGGCGATCGGCTAAGATTTTTTCACTGCGGAAGCTATCACGACGGTGAATTACATGTACTTCATCAGCAATGTTCGATAAATAAAGCGCTTCTTCAACCGCAGTATTACCACCACCAACAACCGCAACTTTTTGACCTTTATAGAAAAAACCATCACAGGTTGCACAGGCAGACACACCACGGCCTTGGAAGTTAGTTTCAGACTCTAGGCCCAAGTACTTAGCAGATGCACCCGTTGCAATGATCAGCGCATCACACGTGTAAGTACCTTGGTCGCCAGTTAGCGTGAAAGGGCGCTTAGTTACATCAACAGTGTGTATGTGATCAAAGACAATTTCAGTTTCAAAACGCTCGGCATGCTCTTTCATACGATCCATTAATGCTGGACCTGTTAAACCGTGAGCATCGCCCGGCCAGTTTTCAACTTCAGTCGTTGTTGTAAGTTGACCGCCTTGTTGCATACCGGTGATCAATACCGGGTTTAAATTTGCGCGTGCTGCGTAAACTGCTGCAGTGTAACCTGCAGGTCCAGATCCTAAAATTAGCAACTTACAATGTTTTACTTCACTCATGTTTTTATATCCTAAACGTTTAATAGCGTATTAATGCGCTCGATTTTAAGAGAAACAAGAGGGAAGTAAATAAAAGCGGCGATTATTTTTTTTTCTAAATCACAAAGCTGTCAAATATTGTGTACTAGAATCATGATAAGTGTACGATTTGTATGATATCTGAGCTATTAATTCAGTATTAACTCAGCATGCGACGTTAATTCATGACCAAGCTGTGTTTTTTTGATATGTTTTAACTAATTTTGATTTGTGACCCTGATTAAGGGTGACCTAAGTGAATAGGCAATTATGTTATTTTGGCAGGAAAAACCCGCGTACGGGTTGACTTCAAAAGACGTTAACGTCTTAACCAATGCACAAGAATATCGCACGCATTTACTAGCACTGATTGCGCAGGCAAAAACACGTATTTATATTACGACACTTTATCTGCAAGATGATGAAGCAGGGCGTGAAGTGTTAGCAGCGTTACATCAGGCTTCATTAGCAAACCCCGCATTAGATGTAAAAGTGTTGGTTGACTTTCATCGTGCCCAACGCGGTTTAATTGGTGCGGCAAAGTCAGATGGTAACGCCAGTTTATATTGTGAATATCAAGAAAAATATCAATCAAATGTACAAATTTTTGGCGTACCAGTAAAAGCAAAAGAACTTTTTGGGGTGCTGCATTTAAAAGGTTTTGTAATTGATGATACGCTGCTTTACAGCGGTGCGAGTTTAAATAATGTGTATTTGCAGTATCAAGAGCGCTACCGGTTAGATCGCTATTTTTTAGTCGAGCAGGCCTCACTATGTGATTCTGTGATTGACTTTATTGAACATGAATTGTTGAGTTCTGAAGCCGTTCCACGTATTGATGTGCGGCCTTTAACAAAGTTTAATGATATTAAAATCGCACAAAAACAATTGATGCGTTCATTAAAGCAAGCTAACTACGCTCACAGTGTGGAGCAAAATGAGCAAGCACTTGGCGTGCGACTATTTTTAGGACTGGGACGACGTAATAACGAGCTTAATCGTGTGATCAAATCCTTATTTGATGCCACCGAGCAAGAGTTAGTGCTGTATACCCCATACTTTAATTTTCCTGCACCGTTAATGCGTTCCTTGCGCCGCTTATTAAAACAGGGCAAGCAAGTAACAATCGTAGTAGGCGATAAAACGGCGAATGATTTTTACCTGCCACCAAGTGAACCATTTAGTAAAATAGGTGCTTTGCCATACTTGTATGAAACGATTTTGCATAAATTTTTAAAATCGCAAAAGCGCCATATTATTAACGGTAATTTAAATGTGTATTTGTGGCAGCATGAAAGTAACTCATTTCATTTGAAAGGTATTTGTGCTGATCGTAAATATCATTTATTGAGTGGTCATAATTTAAATCCTCGTGCCTGGGGATTAGATATCGAAAATGGCATTTTATTAGAAGATCCTGAGCAAAGTCTCATGCCAGCAATCGACAATGAAAGAGCCGAGATATTACAACACTGTCGTCGTTTAAACGGTGCCGAAGATTTAGAAACCATGGACGATTACCCGCCAGCGGTTAAAAAATTGCTGGGGCAAGCTAAGCGTGTCAAAGTTGATTTTATTATTAAGCGTTTTATTTAACGCAAAGTTAGAGACTAAAATGTAAGTACTATAAAAGCAGCGTTTACGCTGCTTTTTGTTGATTTAGCCTCGGAGCTGTTGCCCAACTCCGCTACAATATTTTTGCAAAACTGATGATGGTTATTTTAATATTCAAAGGAACTAACAATGCTTATTAAATCCGCCGAGCAAAAAGATTACGCCTCTTTAATTGAGATCTGGGAAGCTTCCGTTTCTCATACCCATGACTTTTTAACCCAACAACACATAGATGAACTGAAACCATTGATTTTGGCACATTATTTTGATGCTGTTAGTCTTTTTTGTTGTAAAGACAACAGTGGAAAAATAATTGGGTTTATTGGCGTTGCTGGCGGCAATATTGAAATGCTGTTTGTTGAGCCGACTTTCTTTGCGAAGGGGGTTGGCACGTTCTTAATTAATTACGCGATTGATAATTTAGCGGCAACTCATGTTGATGTTAACGAGCAAAACCCTAAAGCCCATGGTTTTTATTTAAGTAGAGGGTTTGAGCAAATAGGGCGCTCTGAATTAGATGGTCAAGGAAAGCCGTTTCCGCTGCTACATATGCGTTTAGCAAAAGTAGTTGAGGCTGACTAAATGGAACTGGTGATTTCAGATTCAATAACTTTAAAGCCATTAGATATTAGTCACGCAGTTGAACTTTACCAAGTTATCGCCGATAGTCGGGAAAATCTGAGTCAATTTTTACCTTGGGTGGATGACGTAATAGATGTTAATTCAACTAAACGTTATATATATGAACGACTACACAGCGGTAAAGCAGGTTCTCAGTGGTTTGCGGTATATATAGAGGATCGCTTAAGCGGTGTATTTGGTATTAAACACATTGATCCTGACAGTAAGGGTGCTGAATGCGGTTATTGGTTAGCTGATTTTGCACGCGGGCAAAGAGCCATGAATCAAGTGCTTACTAAAATAGTGCCTTATATAAAAAATAATAGTCATGCAAAAGTGATTGAGTTTTGTTGTTTAGAGGAAAACTTAGCGAGTATAAAGGTTGTGCAACGCGCAGGCGCACAATTTAAATATTATCAAAAAGAGACATCAATCTTCCTTGCTAATCAGCAACAGCAGCGTTTAGGTGTTTATGAAATAAAGCTAACGTGATCTGTGTTCATGGTAAGTAAAAAAAGCGCAATACAATTGATATCGCGCTTTATTATTATCGCTAACTCGCTAACTCGCTAACTCGCTAAAACGTCCACTCAACATGAAATTGCGGTACCGACTCAGTGGTATCGGTCCCTAGCTTGTTGTGCCAATATTGCCACTCAAGGCCAAGTAGTAAGGTGTTTTCTTTCATGCTGATGGCATTACCCAAGTCCCAAGTAATGATAGGCTGCGCTAAGATCCACGCCTTAACATCTTCACCAAATTCATTTTCGCGCTCAGCAATATATTCAACATGGCCAGTTACATTAAATTTTTGTGAACCAATCGAAAACGGGTAACCCCATGCAACATCTAGCATCCAGCTGTTAGTTTCAATAGGCGCGCCGCCACGCGCAACACCCTCGTTATCATCTATATAGGCCGTAACTAGGGTTGATAAAAAACTAAATCCTGGCGCTTGCCAATTTACTTTAACACCGGGTAAATACTTCAATACCTTAGCATCACCTGCGGCGTTAAAGCCCGCTGTTAATCCAACGTCAGCAATAGCGCCAAACGAAAAGTCATTACCGGTTATTTTAGAAAGGCTAAAAGTTGAATACCATTCGCCATAAAAGTCACGGTCTTGATAGCCATCATCAACATTATCATTAATGTAATCTATGAAGAAAAAGTTATCACCATAGTCATAGCCAGAGGCGTGTTGCAGTGAAGCGATTGATGTACCTGATTTTTGTTCAGTAAATGGGTTTTTAAAATCGCCGTAGTTTAAATGTAGTTGCGTTGTGCTCCAATTTGCAGCAAAGCTAGATGTACTAACTGCACAAAGGGCGAATAAAGATAATGTTGATTTTATATTCATAACTATATGTTTAATGGGGAGTAAAGTGCAAAGTATAGCAGATACGCCCAAACGTGAGCACATCTGCTTAAGTATTTATGCCTTATTTCGGCGTAGACAAATTACAGCTATAGCAGTAAATGCCAATATAAAGCAGTAGTAAGATGAGGTTGATACTTGCCACGGGCTAATTTTAAATGTTGCGCCAAGTAGTAACGCTTGTGCACCATAAGGGAGAGATCCTTGCGTAACACAGGCGAAAATATCCAGTAAGCTTGCTGAACGCTTACCGCTGATCTCACCATCATCGGCAAGTTTTTTGGCGATAGGACCGGCAACAATAATCGACACGGTATTATTCGCTATACATACGTTGCTGGTCATAACTAGCGCGGCAATACCTAGTTGATCTGCCACTTTTCGGTGCCATTTTGCAATGACTTTAGTAATGGCTTGAATCTTTTGCGCGATATAATCAAGGCCACCGTTAATGCGAATAAACTCAGATAAGCCACCAATAAACATCGACAGCAAGAATATTTCTTGCATATCAGTAAAGCCCTTATAAATGTCTTTTACAAAGCTGGCTCCTTCATAACTGCCAGTAAAGCCCATCAGTGCCGCAAATATAATACCGCTGAACAGCACCACAAATACATTAAAGCCCATCACCGCTAGTACTAAAATAAATGCATAAGGTAGTACTAATAGAATATCGTAATCTTTAGTTTCTACTGCTTGAGCCGCAGGAGTTAAAAAGAATAATAAACCAATAGTGAGGATAGCTGCTGGTAATGCGATTTTTAAATTCTCACGGAATTTATCTTTCATCTCACAGCCTTGGGTACGCGTTGCAGCAATGGTGGTATCAGAAATAATTGATAAGTTATCGCCAAACATCGCACCTGACACAATCGTACCGGCCATTAATGCTGGATCAATACCGGTTTTAATAGAGACCGCATACGCAATCGGGCCAATCGCCCCGATAGTGCCCATTGAAGTACCCATGGCCGTAGATACTACCGCTGCAATTAAAAATAAGCCCGGTAAAAGTAATGCTGGTGGAATAAGTGATAAACCGGCGTTAACAACCGCATCCACGCCGCCTGTTGCACCTGCGACGGCAGAAAATGCCCCAGCAAGTAAATAAATTAAGCACATGGTAATGATGTTGTTGTGACCGGCACCTTTTATAAAGGTTTCTACACTGTGGTTAATGGTGTTTTTATTTAACATAAACGCCAGCATAATCGCCGGTAAAATAGCAACAGGGGCAGGGAGCTGATAAAAAGCGTAATCGACCCCTTGTGATTGCAGGTATAAACCCGCGCCTAAAAATAAGGCCACAAAGGTTAATAGGGGGAGCAAAGATAGTTTTGCTGTTGTTTTATTAAATGATGGCTGCATCATATTCCTCGTTAGATAACTTCTTGCACAACTAACACAGCCAAAACATCCCTCTTTTAGCTGAATTTAGTTGTCATACCTACCACAATGATAAGTACCTCAACAGCGCCCGCAAGCCAAAGACCAAATCGGCGCAAAGAAAGAAGTTTAAATGTATAGATGGCTAAAGTCTATGGGTATCTGTTATTATTATTTTTTAAAAGGGTTACCTGACTATTACACGAGTTTTAGATAAAATCTAGCCAACTCAAAAAATGCATAGGTTATTAATATGAATCGAATAGGCGTATTTGGCGCAAACGGAAGAATGGGCTTGGCATTAATTGAAGCCGCTCACAAAAATAATCATACCGAGCTTAGTGCAGCCTATGTACGCAGCAGTTCTCCCTTATTAAATATTGCCGTTAATCAATTAAATAGCGCAGCACCTGCGACAATTAATTTTAGTGATGAACGCAACGTTGACAATACCGACGTACTGATTGATTTTACGCTCCCAGCGGGTATGCGTGAGCATTTAAAAACAGCTGTTGCACAAAATATCCCGATGGTGATTGGCACCACCGGTTTAAATGACGACGATATGCTGGCGTTACAAACGGCTGCCAAGCAGATTCCAATTGTGTTTGCGCGAAATTACAGCGTAGGCGTAAATTTACTGTTGAATTTAGTGCAAACCGCCGCCACTAAATTTGGTGATGATTTAGATATCGAAATTTTTGAAGCGCATCATCGCCATAAAATAGATGCGCCATCAGGCACTGCACTTGCCATTGGTGAGGCAATTGCCGATGCAAAAGGGTGGGTGCATGATGAGGTTGCGGTATTTGATCGCAGCCGAGTAGAAACAGAAAAATCGCAAAATGAAATTGGTTATTCGGTGCTCCGAGGCGGAGATATAGTTGGTGAACATACCGCATATTTCGCAACTTCTGGCGAAAGGCTTGAATTAACTCATAAAGCAAGTTCTCGAATGACCTTTGCATTAGGCGCAGTAAGAGCTGCGGGCTGGTTGAAAAATAAGCCTGCAGGACTTTATGACATGCAAGATGTCCTCGACTTGAAGTAGTTTAGTTACTTTTTTGGGTGTTTGGTGGCTTTTTTGGCTTATAGGGCTTATTTTTACTGATTATTGAAATAGGGTTAGACCTAAAAGGCAAATTACTATAAAATAGCGCTAATTTGCCAAAAATTCATAATTGCGTGTTTCCAATCGCTATAAACGGGTAGTAAAGCAAATGACTTTACTCCCGTTTTTTACTGTTAGGAGGTTAACTTGACTAAATCCGCTCTGTTAGTTCTAGAAGACGGCACAGTGTTTCGCGGTACTGCAATCGGCGCTGACGGCATGTCTGTCGGTGAAGTAGTATTCAATACATCAATGACTGGTTATCAGGAAATTCTGACTGACCCTTCATACGCGGAACAAATCGTAACTTTGACGTACCCACACATAGGTAATACGGGTACTAACAGCGAAGACGAAGAAGCGAGTCACATTTGGGCTAAAGGCCTAGTGATCCGTGATTTGCCACTGCTAGCAAGTAATTTCCGTAACGAGCAATCGTTAGATGATTACTTAAAAGAACGTAATATCTTAGGTATTGCAGACATCGACACCCGTAAGCTTACCCGTATTTTGCGCGATAAAGGCGCTCAAAACGGTTGTATTATTGCAGGTGACGAATTAGATGAAAACCAAGCGCTCGCAGCTGCGCAAGCCTTCCCAGGCTTAAAAGGTATGGATTTAGCGAAAGTAGTATCAACCAAGGAAAATTTCGAGTGGCGTGAATCAAGCTGGACATTAGGCGCAGGGTTCAAAACTCTAAACGCAGCCGATGAAAAGTTTCACGTTGTTGCTTATGATTTCGGTGTGAAGCGTAATATTCTACGTATGCTTGTAGACCGTGGTTGTAAATTAACCGTTGTACCTGCACAAACCTCGGCAGCTGACGTGTTAGCACTTAACCCAGATGGTATCTTCTTATCGAATGGCCCGGGCGATCCTGAACCGTGTACTTACGCCATTGAAGCAATTAAAGCCTTTTTAGAAACTGAAATTCCTATTTTTGGTATCTGTTTAGGTCACCAATTGTTAGCCCTTGCCTCGGGTGCAAAAACAGTGAAAATGAAGTTTGGTCATCACGGTGGTAACCACCCAGTGAAAGATTTAGACCGTAACGTAGTAATGATCACTGCGCAAAACCATGGTTTTGCTGCCGATGAAACAACGTTACCAGATAACCTTCGTGCTACGCATAAATCGTTATTTGACGGAACGTTGCAAGGTATTCACCGCACCGACAAACCTGCTTTTAGCTTCCAAGGTCACCCTGAAGCAAGCCCAGGTCCACACGATGCAGCCCCATTATTTGACCACTTCATCGATTTGATGCAAGCGCGTAACAACTAATTAAACCGGAGTAACAATGCCAAAACGTACCGACATAAAAAGCATTCTTATCCTAGGCGCAGGCCCGATTGTAATCGGCCAAGCCTGTGAATTTGACTACTCTGGTGCTCAAGCGTGTAAAGCACTTAGAGAAGAAGGCTATCGAGTTATTTTAGTTAACTCAAACCCTGCAACAATTATGACCGATCCTGATATGGCTGATGCGACCTACATCGAGCCAATTCATTGGGAAGTGGTAGAAAAAATCATTGAAAAAGAAAAGCCAGATGCAGTACTACCTACAATGGGTGGTCAAACCGCATTGAACTGTGCGCTAGAACTAGACAAGCACGGTGTATTGGCAAAGCATGGTGTTGAGCTAATTGGCGCAACAGCTGATGCAATCGATAAAGCAGAAAACCGCGAACGTTTCGATATCGCAATGAGAAATATCGGTTTAGAATGCCCGCGTGCTGAAATTGCCCATTCAATGGATGAAGCAAAAGACATCATCAAACGCATTGGTTTACCGTGTATTATTCGACCTTCTTTCACTATGGGCGGCACCGGCGGCGGTGTGGCGTATAACTTAGAAGAGTTTGAAGAAATTTGTGAACGCGGTTTAGACCTTTCTCCAACCAGCGAGCTATTGATTGATGAATCATTGATCGGTTGGAAAGAGTACGAAATGGAAGTTGTGCGTGACAAAAACGACAACTGCATTATCGTTTGTGCAATTGAAAACTTTGACCCAATGGGTGTTCATACTGGCGATTCAATCACCGTTGCTCCTGCGCAAACATTAACTGACAAAGAATACCAATTAATGCGTAATGCCTCTATGGCAGTACTGCGTGAAATTGGTGTTGAAACAGGTGGCTCAAACGTACAGTTTGGTGTTAATCCAGATGACGGCCGTATGGTTATTATCGAGATGAACCCACGTGTATCACGTTCATCAGCACTTGCTTCAAAAGCAACCGGTTTCCCGATTGCTAAAATCGCGGCTAAGCTAGCGGTAGGCTACACACTTGATGAGCTACAAAATGACATCACCGGTGGTAAAACACCTGCGTCGTTCGAGCCATCAATCGACTATGTAGTCACAAAAATTCCTCGCTTTAACTTTGAAAAATTTGCTGGTGCAAACGACCGTTTAACCACGCAAATGAAATCTGTAGGCGAAGTAATGGCGATTGGTCGTAACCAACAAGAGTCGTTACAAAAAGCATTACGTGGTCTGGAAGTTGGCGCAACGGGTTTCAACCCAATCGTGGCACTTGACGACCCGAAAGCGAAAGAAAAAATCATCCGTGAATTACGTGAGCCAGGCGCTGAGCGTATTTGGTACATTGCTGATGCAATGCGTCACGGCATGAGTGTTGAAGAAGTGTTTCAGTTAACGAAAGTTGACCGTTGGTACTTAGTACAGATTGAAGACATCTTAAAAGACGAAGCTAAAATTGCCGAAGTGGGCATGGCTGGCTTAAGCGCTGATTTCCTTCGTAAGTTAAAACGTAAAGGTTTTGCTGACCCTCGTATCGCTGAAATTGCCGGTGTGTCTGAAGCTGAAATTCGTAAAAAGCGTCATTTATTAAACATCGTGCCAGTATACAAGCGCGTTGATACGTGCGCTGCAGAGTTTAGCTCTGATACTGCATACATGTATTCAACGTACGATGAAGAGTGTGAAGCTAACCCATCTGAACGTGATAAAATCATGGTTATTGGTGGCGGTCCTAACCGTATCGGTCAAGGTATTGAATTTGATTACTGTTGTGTTCACGCAGCCCTTGCACTACGTGAAGACGGTTACGAAACTATCATGGTTAACTGTAACCCTGAAACGGTTTCTACCGACTACGATACGTCAGACCGTTTATACTTTGAACCAATTACCCTTGAAGACGTACTTGAAATCGTACGTGTAGAAAAGCCTGTTGGTGTAATCGTGCAATACGGTGGTCAAACACCACTTAAACTTGCCCGTGAACTTGAAGCTAACGGCGTGCCAGTAATTGGTACTTCACCAGATGCGATTGACCGTGCAGAAGACCGTGAGCGTTTCCAACAACTTGTTGAGCGTTTAAACCTGCTTCAGCCGGAAAATGCTACTGTTACTTCAACTGAAGAAGCGATTTTAAAATCAGCTGAAATTGGTTTCCCACTGGTTGTACGTCCTTCGTATGTACTAGGTGGTCGTGCAATGGAAATTGTGTATGACGAGCAAGACTTACGTCGTTACATGACCGAAGCCGTATCTGCATCAAACGAAGCACCAGTACTACTTGACCGTTTCTTAGATAACGCGATTGAAGTTGATGTTGACGCAATTTGCGACGGCGAGCAAGTGATCATCGGCGGCATCATGGAACACATTGAACAAGCGGGTGTTCACTCAGGTGACTCAGCCTGTTCATTACCAGCACATTCGTTATCACAAGAAGTGCAAGACGTGATGCGCAAGCAAGTAACTGACATGGCACTGGAGCTTGGCGTGGTTGGTTTGATGAATACACAGTTTGCTGTTAAAGATGGCAAAGTGTACTTAATCGAAGTAAACCCACGTGCAGCGCGTACGGTACCGTTCGTATCAAAAGCGACCGGTGTGGCACTTGCAAAAGTAGCGGCACGTTGTATGGCGGGTCAATCTTTAGCAAGCCAAGGCATTACTAAAGAAGTGATACCACCTTACTACAGCGTAAAAGAAGTGGTATTGCCATTTGCTAAGTTCCAAGGTGTGGATCCTATCCGTGGCCCTGAAATGCGCTCTACTGGTGAAGTAATGGGTGTCGGTGATACATTCGCCGAAGCCTTTGCAAAAGCACAATTAGGTGCAAGCAACACTTTACCACGCGGTGGCCGCGCGTTACTATCTGTGCGTAATAGCGATAAGCCACGTATTGTTGAACTAGCTAAAACCATGACAGACCTAGGTTTTGAACTAGATGCAACAGGTGGCACAGCCGCTGCACTTGAAGATGCTGGTATTGCAGTACGTCGTGTAAACAAAGTATTTGAAGGTCGCCCGCACATTCTTGATAGAATCAAAAATGGCGAGTATAGCTATATCGTTAATACTACCGAAGGTCGCCAAGCGATCGAAGATTCGAAGGTGTTACGTCGTGGTGCATTGCAACACAAAACTAACTATACAACGACCTTGAATGCGGCATTTGCTAACTGTACTGCTAACCAAGCAGACGACCGCAGCAAAGTGACGTCAGTTCAAGAACTACACCTGCGATTGAACTAAGGAAATGTGCCAAGGCCGTTTATCGGCCTTGGGATTAAGTGAGAAAAGTATGCAAACAATTCCGATGACAGTTCGTGGCGCAGATTTAATGCGCAAAGAACTTAACGAATTAAAAACAGTTACCCGTCCAAAAATTGTATCTGATATTGCAGTTGCACGTGAACATGGTGACTTAAAAGAAAACGCTGAATATCACGCAGCGCGTGAGCAACAGGGTTTTTGCGAAGGCCGTATTCAAGAAATTGAAGCTAAGCTTTCAAATGTACAAATCATTGATGTGACTAAACTACCAAATACGGGTAAAGTTATTTTTGGTACCACAGTAACAATCGTTAATGTTGAGACTGATGCTGAAGTTAAATACCAAATTGTTGGTGATGATGAAGCAAGTATTAAAGATAACCGTATTTCGGTTAATTCACCGATTGCCCGTGGTTTAATTGGTAAACAAGCAGATGATGCTGTGATCATTAAAACCCCGAAAGGCGACGTGGAATACGAAATCATTGAGGTTGAGTACATTTAATTACTTTACTCATTTTCACGTTTTTAAAAACCGATGCTTGCATCGGTTTTTTTATGCCATAAACAATCTCGACATTTCTTAATAAATTGGGTACGTTAAGCTAACGTATTGATAATTTGCAGATGTTGATGACAGCAATTACTTTTCCTGACGCATTAAAAAACGGCGATAAAATTGCCATTTGCGCATTTTCATCCGGTGTTGAGAGTATCTTTCACCCACGCCTGGAACGCGTACTTTCTGGCTTAACACGCCGTGGCTACCTAGTAGTCGAGGGTAAATGCTTAAGACAACAAAGTAGCCCAGCAAAACAACGCGCTGATGAGCTAATGGCGTTCTTACTTGATGACAGCATTGCCGCAATTATGCCGCCGTGGGGTGGTGAGCTTGCCATGGAAGTACTGCCATATCTGGATTTTAATGCAATTAAAAAAGCGCGGCCTAAATGGCTCGTTGGATTTTCTGACATTAGTACACTCGCTTGTACTTTAACGGCCAAATGTGGATGGACCACATTACATTGTACTAACCTAATGCAATTGCACCCAAGCGAGGAAGATACTCACTGCTTACAAGTATTTAAAACGCTTGAATTAGCCGCAGGCGGTGAGTTTACACAAACACCGGCACAATTTTATCAAAGTGATGCGATTAATTATGCCCAGACACCCGACGCACTATTTTCACTCACGCAACCGAGCCAATGGCGCTGCTTAAATGTCAAAGATAATCGCGAAGTGGAACTATCTGGGCGGTTATTTGGCGGGTGTTTAGATACGCTCGGTTTATTACTTGCGTCACCATTTTTAGCCTTGGATGAATTTAAAAAGCAATATGCATCGCATGGACTGGTTTTATATTTAGAAAATGCTGAACTTCACCCCAGTGCATTAGCACGGTTTTTAATAGCACTTAAATTGAATAATGTTTTTAGCGATATTAATGGGTTGATTATCGGAAGAAGTGGGGTGATCAGCGCCCCTGAGCAAACTATAGATTACTACCAAGCACTTACGCTAGCGCTCGGCGAATGTTTATTCCCAGTGATCATCGATGCTGATATCGGACATATCGCACCCAATTTATGTTTAGTTAATGGTGCAAGAGTAAGAATGCTCGCGAAGCTTGAAAATACAGTGATGTGTAAAGCGCAAATAACAACGTATTTTGGATGATTTATTTAAAACCTGAGCGGAGATTGATTTTTATAGGGTTTGGCAGTTAAATGGTCGGTATGGAGAGATTCGAACTCTCGACCCCTGCCACCCCATGACAGTGCGCTACCAAGCTGCGCTACATACCGACGTTGCAAGCAATAGTACGTATATTTTTTCAAAAATCAATAAGCTTTTGTTTGTTTGAACATTTATTGCACGTACTGAGTGAAATAAATCATTTTATGAGGATGTTTAGTTATTTATCCAGTCATTGATCGATTTATACATCACATCTCGTAGTATAGGTTGAGCAGTTTTGTTAGGGTGTATGTTGTCGTTTTGCATCAGGCTATTATCAGCAGCGACATTCAAGATAAAAAATGGCATTAAATGGCTGTTTGTGGCACCAGCAACCTCAGCAAAACTAGCGGTAAATAATCCGGTATAACGTGGCCCATAGTTAGGCGGGATGTGTACTTCCATAATCGCTACTTTGGCATCAGCTTGTTTGCTCTTGCTCACTAAACTGGCTAGGTTTTCTTTTAGGCGTTTAATTGGAAAGCCACGCAGGCCGTCGTTACCACCAAGCTCTATAAGTACATGGCTCGGTTGAAACTCATTAAGTAGGGCGTCTAAACGACGCAGTGCGCCACCGGTGGTTTCGCCACTGATACTGGCATTGATAAGTTGGATTGGTGCTTGCTCGTTGTCGTACTTATCTTGTAACAGTTTAACCCAGCCTTGCTCTTGTTTTAAGCCGTAGGCGGCGCTTAAACTATCACCTAAAATTAAAATTGTGTTGTCAGCTGCCGCACTAAGTGGTTTGATTACTAATAGTAAAACGAAAATAAAACGTAGGATTGAATACATCATATGTCAGCGCTATCTCAATTAAATATCATTCAGGTTAAAGGTCTTTCTAAAACGGTTAATACCCTTGAAGGGGATTTGCCCATCCTCAGTGACATCACCTTTAATGTCAAGTCTGGAGACTCAGTTGCTGTAGTTGGTACCTCAGGTTCAGG
Organism: Pseudoalteromonas sp. SG41-1; assembly: GCF_014164575.1. NCBI lineage: Bacteria > Pseudomonadati > Pseudomonadota > Gammaproteobacteria > Alteromonadales > Pseudoalteromonadaceae > Pseudoalteromonas > Pseudoalteromonas sp. SG41-1. Next base: position 303,577 of record NZ_JACJFL010000001.1, on the reverse strand, counting down.
TAAATCAACTTTATTAAGTTTGCTCGCAGGGCTTGACCAATCGACTCAGGGATCAATTTATTTAGATGGTGAGCCGCTGCATGAACTTGATGAAGAAGCGCGTGCGGCATTAAGAGCTGCAAAAGTCGGTTTTGTATTTCAATCATTTATGTTGGTACAGAGTTTAACAGCACTTGAGAATGTGATGTTACCGGCAGAGCTTGCTGGTGAAAAAAATGCCAAGCAACAAGCACTCGATCTTCTGGAAAAAGTAGGTTTAAGTCATCGTATTGAGCATTATCCGTCGCAATTGTCTGGTGGTGAGCAGCAGCGTGTAGCGATTGCTCGCGCATTTATTGGCACACCAAAGATTTTATTCGCCGATGAGCCATCAGCAAATCTTGATAGCAAAAATGGTAAGTTAATTGAGTCACTGTTATTCGAGCTTAATCAGCTTCATGGCACGACGTTGATTTTAGTCACACATGATGAGGCGTTAGCAGCAAAGTGTCAGCATGTGTTACAAATTGAAGCGGGTCAATTAGTTAAAAATACCAATGAGGCTGTGGCGAATGTGGGTTAAATTAGCATTAAAATTATTTAGCCGTGAATTTCGCCGTGGTGAACTCACGGTGATTTGTGCGGCCATAGCGTTGGCGGTATTGACGGTTTTAACGCTTTCTATGGTGACTGATCGCATAGGGCAAAGCATAGCGCAAAAAAGCAGTGCCTTTATTGCCGCTGATCGCGTGCTGGCAAGCAACCATGAATTACCGGGTGAATATTTAACAACAGCAAGCGAATACAACTTACAAACCGCACAGCTCACTTACTTTGATACTATGTTGTTTGCTAATGACGAAATGCAATTAAGCTCAGTAAAGGCGGTGTCGGAGCATTATCCACTTAAGGGCGAACTAAAAGTTAAAAGCAGTTTAACCGGTGATGTTGAAGTGGCCACGCAAGGGCCAACTGTTGGTAATGTGTGGTTTAGTGAATCGGTATTTTATGCACTAAATGTAAAAGTAGGTGATACGGTTGAGCTAGGCGCTGCGCAATTTAATATTGAAAAAGTATTGGTGGAAGAGCCAGATGCGCCATTTAATATTTTTTCAAGTAGTCGTCGTGTGTTGTTAAATAACCAAGATGTAGACAAAACTGAAGTGATCCAGCCGGGCAGCCGTGTTTTTTACCGCCAGTTGTATGCAGGGGATGAGAGTAACCTTATTGACTTTTATAGCTGGCTAAAACCACAAATGAAAGAAAACCAGCAATGGTATGGTGTTAAAGACAGACAGTCGCCGATTGCAAATAGCTTAAACCGCGCTGAAAGCTTTTTATTATTAGCGGGGTTATTGGGCATTATTTTAGCGGCGGTGGCTATTGCCGTGTCTGCAAAGCGTTATTGCGAACGCCAATATGACCCAGTTGCGATGATGAAAACCTTAGGTGGTAGCCGATCGACAATTCGCAAAATTTACTTACTGCATTTATCACTGGTGTGTGCTTTGTCGGTCATACTTGGCTTAGCCATTGGCTATGGTTTACAAGAGATAGCCACTAGTTATTTAGCTAAATCAATGAACAATACTCTTCCTGCAGCGGGTATAAAACCGTGGTTTGTGGCGATTAGTACTGGCGTTATCTGTGCCGTGATGTTTTCAATCAAGCCGTTATTAGATTTATTTGATATTCCACCGCTTAGGGTATTACGCCGTAACTTAGGCGATAAGCTACTAGTAAGTAAAGTGCATTTAGCGATGTCGGGCTTAACAGTCTTTTTATTAATGTGGTTGTTTAGTAATAACCTTAAAATTACCGCTATTTTGTTTGTCTCTACTTTAGTTTTGATTGCGATACTGTTTGTATTATCTCGGTTAATTTTTGGCAGCGGACGTAAACTAGGATTGCGCCCGGGGAATAGTTGGTCATTAGCGATTGCTTCGTTGCAAAAACGTGCCAATGCTAATGCGGTACAGTTGATCAGTTTTTCGTTGGCAATAAAGCTATTGTTATTTTTAGTGGTGCTGAAAAACGATATGATCGCAGATTGGCAATCGCAACTTCCAAGCGACGCGCCGAATGCTTTTTTAGTCAATATAACCGAAACTGAATTGCCAGACGTAACAAGCTTTTTAGAGCAAAAAAATATTCAAGTATCTGAGTTCTATCCGACTATTCGTGGTCGCGTAAACGCTGTTAATGGTGAATTAGTTGCTCGCGAAGTCTCATTGCAAGACAACGAGAAGAAAGACGAAGAAGCACGCGCAGGTATTGGCCGTGAACTAAATCTTACATGGTTAGAGCAAGTCCCTGTGCAAAATGAGATCATAGACGGGCAGTGGTTTGCCGACAATGCAACCGCTGAAGCATCGATCGAAGAATCTATGCTAGAGCGTTTAGATGTGAAACTGGGTGATACGCTAACATTTTTGATTGGCGCCCAGTCATTTGATGCCAAAATCACCAGTGTTCGTAAAGTTAATTGGGCTACTTTGAAGCCTAATTTCTTTATTATATTAAGCCCTGATGTATTGGCTGATTTTCCTGCGACGTATATTTCATCGGTGCGTATCGAAGCCGATCAAAAACGCGATTTTAGTGAGCTACTACGTGCCTACCCGACAATCAACGCCATCGACGTTGACAGCTTTGTCAAACAAATACGCTCTACTATTTCGCAAGTGTCATTAGCAATTGGATTTGTACTGGCGATAGTGGTGATGTGTGGTGGCTTGGTTTTAATTTCGCAAGTGCAAGCAAGCCTTGGTGAACGGATGCAGGAAATTGTCATATTGCGTACCTTAGGCGCCAAAGGGCGGCTAATAAAAAATGCCACTTTATATGAGTTTTTATTGTTGGGCAGCGCTGCTGGTTTTGTCGCTGCGCTGGTCAGTGATGTGGCTTTATTAATAGTGCAACGTGAGATGTTTGATTTAGCTGGTAAGTTACACCCGCATATTTGGCTTATTGGACCATTAGTGGGTGGTGTGTTTGTGGCGTCACTGGGCTACTTTATGATAGCTAGAACCATGCGTAAAAATACCCAAGGGTTACTGCGCTCTTTAGCCTAAAAGGTTAGCAATTAAACAAGCCCGTTTTTACGGGCTTTTTTATGCCAATAATGCACTGGTAATTTATACAGTGCTCTGGCATTATTAGCGTACTTAACTATTTACACTGATTGGGCAAGTATTGGCTATTATTTTAGGGATTGATCCTGGCTCACGATTAACCGGTTATGGGGTGATTGCCCATCAAGGTGCTAAATTTACTTATTTAGGAAGCGGTTGTATAAAACTGGCCGATCACGAGTTTCCTATTCGATTAAAAATGATTTATCAGGGGATCAGTCAACTAATCGAACAATTCTCTCCCGATCATTTTGCCATTGAAAAAGTATTTATGGCGCATAATCCTGATTCAGCTCTTAAATTAGGCCAAGCCAGAGGTGCTGCAATTGTTGGTGCGGCAATGGCTGAGTTACCGGTGTTTGAATACTCGGCGCGGCAAATTAAACAAGCGGTGGTAGGGCACGGTGGTGCCGATAAATCGCAAGTGCAGCATATGGTTAAAAATATTTTAAAATTACCAGGCACACCGCAAGCGGATGCAGCCGATGCATTAGCCATTGCGATATGCCATGCTCATTCCGATCAAAATTTAATAAAACTAGCGGGCAGTGCCAGTAAAACCGTTAGAGGACGATTAAGGAAATAACATGATAGGTCGCTTAAATGGCATCTTAGTAGAAAAACAACCGCCAGAAATTTTGCTTGAAGTAAGCGGTGTTGGTTACGAAGTTAACATGCCGATGACGTGTTTTTATGATTTACCAAACATTGGCGAAAATGCCATTGTGTATACTCATTTTGTAGTAAGAGAAGACGCCCAGTTATTATTTGGCTTTAATAATAAAATTGAGCGAGCATTATTTAGAGAGCTATTAAAAGCCAATGGCGTTGGGCCAAAGCTCGGATTAGCAATACTTTCAGGGATGTCGGCTAAGCAATTTGTTAGCTGTGTGAATAACGAAGATGCCACCAGTTTAGTGAAACTGCCAGGTGTAGGTAAAAAAACCGCAGAGCGCCTGGTACTTGAAATGAAAGACCGATTAAAAGATTGGGGTAATGACTTATTCACGCCATTTAGTGATAATGCAGTTATAGAGCCCGCCTCTGACGCACTTATTGCTAATAATGCGGCAGATGATGCAATCTCTGCGTTAGTGTCATTAGGTTATAAATTGGCGCAAGCACAAAAAACAGTAAAATCAGTGGCCAAGCCTGGTATGTCTACAGAGGTTCTGATCAAAGAATCTCTAAAATCAATGTTGTGAGTAAACCATGATTGAAGCGGATCGTTTAATAGATGCGACTGAACAAAGTAATGAAGATGTAGTCGATCGCGCGATTAGACCAAAACTATTAGCCGATTATACTGGTCAGCCCCATGTTAAACAGCAAATGGAAATATTTATAGAAGCTGCACGTAGTCGGGGTGAAGCGCTTGATCATTTATTAATATTTGGTCCGCCGGGTTTGGGAAAAACCACACTAGCAAACATTGTTGCCAATGAGCTGAATGTCAGTATTAAAACAACCTCGGGCCCAGTGCTTGAAAAAGCCGGTGATTTAGCCGCACTACTGACCAATTTAGAAGAAGGCGATGTACTTTTTATTGATGAAATACATAGGCTAAGCCCGCAAGTTGAAGAAATACTCTATCCTGCAATGGAAGATTATCAACTCGATTTAATGATTGGTGAAGGGCCCGCAGCTCGTTCCATTAAGCTCGATTTACCCGCTTTTACCTTAATTGGCGCAACCACTCGCGCAGGCTCGTTAACCTCACCACTTAGAGACCGTTTTGGTATTGTGCAGCGTTTAGAGTTTTATTCGGTGGCAGATTTATCGACTATAGTGGGGCGTTCTGCTCATTATTTAAATTTAGCCATGTGTGATGAAGGTGCCATTGAAATTGCTAAACGCTCTCGTGGTACGCCACGTATCGCTAATCGATTATTACGCCGGGTACGAGATTACACGCAAGTTAAATCAGACGGTACTGTAAATGCCGAAGTAGCAGAGCTGGCACTTAATATGATTGATGTCGATAAAAGCGGCTTTGATTATATGGACCGTAAATATTTACTCGCGATCATTGAAAAGTTTATGGGGGGTCCGGTAGGGTTAGACAACTTAGCCGCCGCTATCGGTGAAGAAAAAGAAACCATTGAAGATGTGATCGAGCCTTACCTAATCCAGCAAGGATTTATCCAACGTACGCCAAGAGGGCGTATTGTGTCTGATAACGCCTATCATCACTTTGGCTTATTACCCAAACAAGAATAAAGTACATTTATTGTAGCTGTATGCGTGCGTATGGCTGCAAACCCACCTCACACATCTTCTATACTGTTCTTTTAGCCACTATTCAAATGTCTATTTTGCTGTGTTTAAGTTAATCGCGTGATTAGCATATTACTTAAAGTTTAGATTATTTAGTTATTTGGGCTAATACAATTCACATGCTGTTAAGTTTGTAAACGATATTGTATGCGCCATAGCGAGGTAGTGATGTGCGTGATTTGCAGGCAAAAAAAAGCCCGCATAAAATGCGGGCAAACAACAAGTTGAAGGAAGTAATCTAAGTAACACTGCTTAAATTCATCAAGTTTTATCAAGAAGACTTTAAGCATAGCAATACGAAAAATCAGAATCATATTGCAAAGAACTGGGCTGAATGAAGTATTCATTGCTGCGCTAGCTCGGTATGGGAGAATAATACGCAATAGTTGGTTTTTGTTCAAACTAGAAAAATTTAATTTTCAGATAAAAAAAACTAATAGCAAGATTTTTATGAGCGCTTTATTTTTGTTCATAAAGTTCACGGTAATATATTAATTTGTTGAATTTGTGATGTTTTATTTTTTTGAGTGTTTTTTTTATAGATTAGTTAAACTGTTGCATTGACCATGCTTACAGTCAGTTATGCTTGTTTATTCATTAAGAGTGAATAAACGGGGTGTTTTACACAGTTTTTGTTTATAAATAAGCACCGCAGCATGTATTTACCTTAACAGCCCAGTCTAAAATAGTTGCGTTAAGATTGACTAATAAGGTTATAAAAATGATGTCAGCCTGCTCTTCAACGTTTTTTGTTGCTAATTCACAGCAATAGCGTTGTCAGTACTGAGCTGAATCGATACACTAGTTGCAACTTTTGGCCATTTTTTCGGTCATATACCTAGCGTATAATGAAATGTTATTTATACAAGAAATCTTATTAGGAGTTTAATGTGGGTTCAGGGCTTAATTTTTTAGATTTAATTCTAGAAGCAAGTTTTCTTGTGCAATTAGTTATGCTGGCATTAGTAGGTATGTCAGTGATGTCATGGGCAATTATTTTTCAGCGCAAAAAAGCAATTTCAGATGCATTATCCAATACTAAGCGATTTGAGCAAAAATTTTGGTCAGGCATTGATTTAAGTAAGCTCTACAATGAGATCTCATCGCGTAGCGGTAGCTCAACCGGCGTTGAAGCATTATTTATAGCAGGCTTTAAAGAGTTTGCTCGCCATAAGAAAAACTCTTTTCAAAGTGCTAGCATTGTAATGGAAGGGACGCATCGTTCAATGCGAGTTGCGTTATCTCGTGAAATCGAAAAATTAGAATCAAGTTTATCGTTTTTAGCAACAGTGGGGTCTATCAGTCCTTACATTGGTTTGTTTGGGACTGTGTGGGGCATTATGAATGCCTTTATCGCGTTAGGCGAAGTTAAGCAAGCAACCTTGCAAATGGTTGCCCCAGGTATAGCTGAAGCGCTTATTGCAACAGCTATGGGGTTATTTGCAGCTATTCCTGCGGTTATTGCATACAACCGTTTTGCTAATAGAGTTGAAAAGCTAGAATCTAACTACATTAACTTTATGGAAGAGTTTGCAAATATTTTACACCGTCAAGCAGCTACCCAAATAGAGGCAAAAGCGAATGTATCAGCGTAAGAAGCGTCGTCCTGTTGCAGAGATAAACGTAGTTCCTTACATTGATGTAATGCTGGTGCTACTGATTATTTTTATGGCTACTGCGCCTTTGATCACTCATGGTGTTAAAGTTGATTTGCCAAAAATGGAAGAATCAGATTTAGTCGATACTAAAGATACGCCACCGATCATTGCTTCAATTGATGCACAAGGTAAGTACTATGTCAGTATTGGTACTGATCCAGAAGAACCGATGGAAGCATTAGATGTTGCCGCTGTTATTAAGTTGCAACTGATGAAAAACCCAGAAACTCCAGTGATGATCAAAGGCTCAGGTAAAGTATCGTATCAAGAAGTATTATTATTGATGGATTTCTTAAAAAATGCCGGTGTACCTTCAGTTGGATTAATGACTGAGTCGTTTGAAGGGAATAAAAACTAATATGGGTGCTTCAGTATTAAAATCAGTGTTATTGCACCTCGCTATAATAGGCGTTCTGGTAGGAACCGCGAGTTTTCATACTTCACCGCCTAAAGTAATGGAAGTCACCTTGAACAAGGCTATGCCTGATGCTGAAAATGCTGTTTCAGCAGTGACTGTTGACCAGAAAATGGTTGAACAAAAAATTGCTGAGTTGAAACGCAAAGAAGATGATAAAAAACGTGCTGAAGATAAACGCATTCGTGATTTAGAGCGCCGAGCATCTGATGCACGTAAACAACGTGAAGCTGAAGATCGTCGAATTAAGAAGCTAGAGCAAGAGCGCCGAGCAAAAGAGAAAGAAACGGCACAAGCGCAAGCACAGGCTAAAAAAGCGCGTGAAATAGAGCAAAAAGAACGTGAAAAAGCGCAGCAGGCTGAAAAGCAAAAAGAAGCGTCTGAGTTAGCTGCAAAAGCGGCAGCTGAGAAACGTAAACAGGCAGAAGAGGCATTAAAAAAAGCCGAAGACGACCGTAAACGTGAAGAGTTAGCCGCTAAAAAACGCGCAGAAGCTGCTGAAGAGGCGCGTCAAAAAGCATTACAAGAGCAAATGCTGCAAGAGCAGTTAGCCACAGAGCAAGCCGCGCGAAATAAATTGCGTCAGCAACAGGTCGGCACTGAGGTTGATAAATACAAAGCATTAATTATGGCGCGTATTCAGCAAAATTTATTAATTGATGAAAAAATGAAAAACCAACAATGCCGTGTGAATATTCGCTTAGGTTTTAATGGTCTGGTCACACAAGTGAAATCTTTAGGTGGTGATAAGTTAGTATGCGAAGCGGCGCTAAGGGCGGTTCGTATGGCTGAAACACTGCCGGTATCTAAAGATCAAGACGTGTTTGAGCAATTAAAAAATATTAACTTAACGATCAAGCCACAATTTTAAAGGAATTATATGTTCAATCAGTTGAAAACAGTTTGTTTAATTTTAGTTCTTGGCTTTACCAGTGTTGCAAATGCTGCGCTTGAAATAGTCATAACAGAAGGTGTTGATAGTGCACGCCCTATAGCCATCATCCCTTTTAAATATAAAGGTGTTGGGCCAATTCCACAAAAGCTCAGTGATGTTATTGCTGCCGATTTGATGCGCAGTGGTAAATTTAAACCAATTAGTGTTGACGAAATGCCACAGCTGCCAAGCAAAAATGCAGATATAGATTATGGTGCGTGGGTAAATAAGGGTGTTGAAGCAATTTTAGTTGGTGAAGTTGAACAGCAAACAGATGGCCGTTATTTGGTACGTTATGAGCTTGTTGATGTTATCCGCGGCCAAATCACCGGCGGTGAAACGCAAATGATGAGCAATGGTAAATTAGTTAAAAATCAAGATCATGTTCAAGAAGCACGCGAAAGTGTGATAAGCGAATCTGGGTTTAGACGCTACGCTCATCGTATTAGTGATGTTATTTATGAAAAACTTACCGGTGAGCGCGGTGCCTTTTTAACAAAAATTGCTTATGTCATTGTGCGTGATGACGAACCAAAACCTTATCAGCTTGTTGTTGCTGATTACGATGGGTTTAATGAACAAGTTTTATTACGCTCTCAAGAGCCGTTAATGTCCCCAGCATGGTCACCTGATGGTACTAAATTAGCTTATGTGACGTTTGAAAATCGTCAAAGCCAAATCTATATGCAAGATTTATACACTGGTAAGCGTGAAATCATTACCAGCCATCAAGGTATCAATGGTGCGCCACAGTTTTCACCTGACGGTAAAAAACTATTATTAGTACTGTCAAAAGACAGAAACGGTGCCACAGAAGTGTATATGTTAGATTTAGCTACACGTAAAGAAACACGCCTTACTCGCCACCGTAGTATAGATACTGAACCGTCTTGGCATCCGAATGGTCAAGATATCGTGTTTACCTCGGAAAGGGGTGGTAATGCTCAGATTTATAAGTTAAATTTACAAACAGGTAGGTCACAACGAATGACCTTTGATGGTGATATGAATCTAGCAGGTTCTATTACCCCTGATGGCAAAGAATTAGTGATGGTTAACCGTACTAACGGGCAGTACCATCTTGCTAAGAAAGAGCTGGCTACTGGAGCGTTTCAAGTATTAACTCGAACGCGTCTAGATGAATCACCGAGTATCGCACCTAATGGCTCGATGATTATTTATAGCACGCTACATAATAATAAGCAGGTACTAGCGCTGGTATCAATGGACGGTCGTTTTAAAGCACGTTTACCTGTGCTAAATGGACAAGTAAAGGCACCCGCGTGGTCGCCTTATTTACAGTAATATTTGCTGGTTTACTCAATATAGGAATCTACTCAATGCAACTTAATAAAATACTTAAAGGCCTGCTAATTGCTGTGCCTGTTATGACTCTAGCAGCTTGTAGCTCATCTTCAGATATCGACGAAGGTGCAGCAAATCAATCAAATCAAGCGACAGTTGAGCAAACAGCTAATAATGACACTGTTGAAGTGGCAACATTAACACCTGATCAAAAAGCACAAGAAGAACTCACTCAAAAATACGAAGCATTACGTGAAAAGCAAGTAATTTACTTTGATTTTGATAAAGCGACGATTCAAGGTCAGTACGGTGAATTACTTCGAGCTCATGCTGAGTTTTTAGTAAAGAATCCATCAGTTAAAGTACTAATTGAAGGTCATGCAGATGAGCGTGGTACACCTGAGTACAATATCGCATTGGGTGAGCATCGTGGTCAAGCAGTTGAAAAATACCTTCAAAGTTTAGGTGTTTCTGCAAGCCAAATGTCAGTAGTGAGCTACGGTGAAGAAAAGCCGATGGTTAAATCACGCACTGAATCTGCTTTCGCTAAAAACCGCCGTGCGGTACTAGTTTACTAAATTAGAGACATTATGAAGCCGAAAATTATTTTGGCAGCTATGATATTGAGCGGGAGCACCCAAGTTTGGGCTGCTCCCGCTCCTGTTTCAGAAGCTGCGAGTTCACAATCGAGTATAGAAAAACGCCTTGCTGCCCTTGAAAGTATGATGCAGTCGAGAAATTTATTACAAGTTGAGTTACAGCAACAGCTAAATATGCTGCAAGATGAAGTGAGTCAAGTTCGCGGGATCACCGAAGAACAGACCTATAAGCTTGAGAAAGTACTGCAACGCCAACGTGAGCTGTATCAAGAAATTGAAAATCGCGTGAGCCAAGCTTACTCGCAACCCAGTACAGAGCAATATGCAGAGCCTGTTGCATCGCAAGCTATTAGTTCGGATCTGTCTGAGAATGAGGCTTACGAGCGTGCAGTGGCATTAATTATGAAGGACAAGCGCTACGATCAGGCAATTCCAGAGTTTCAAACGTTTTTAACAACGTATCCAAATTCTGTTTATGCGTCCAACGCTCATTATTGGTTAGGGCAATTGCTGACAATTAAAAATGATGCAGTAAAAGCATCGGAACATTTTAAAGTTGTTGTAAATGAATTTCCAAATTCAAATAAGCGTCCAGATGCAATGTTAAAGCTTGGAACTTTATTGCAAGAGCAAGGTTTAGCCGATCAAGCATCAAAAACCTTTCAGGATCTGCTTAACCAATACCCAAGTACAACTGCTGCAAAATTGGCCACTGATCGCCTTTCAAAAATGTAGAATCAGCTTGATTAGACTGCTTTTTGTCATAAGCGGTCTAAAATTGGTCAGCTAGACATAAAAACTTAAAAAAAGAGACATTTTCTGTTGCACTCATTTTTTAAATAAGTATTATAAGCGCCCGCAGCAAACGAATGGTTCAACCACTCAAATTGCGGCAAAAAGAGCGGGTCATTAGCTCAGTTGGTAGAGCAGTGGACTTTTAATCCATTGGTCGATGGTTCAAGTCCATCATGACCCACCATTCATTAGTAAGTTATAGAATGGTCTTTTATCGGCGGATTTACGTATTAGTGTTTGGTTGCATTTAGTTGCAACAGCAGAGCGGGTCATTAGCTCAGTTGGTAGAGCAGTGGACTTTTAATCCATTGGTCGATGGTTCAAGTCCATCATGACCCACCATTCTTTATTCTTAGAATAGTAGAGTGGTTATAATCGGCGGATTTACGCAGCGTGCTTAGGCACATCAGAGCGGGTCATTAGCTCAGTTGGTAGAGCAGTGGACTTTTAATCCATTGGTCGATGGTTCAAGTCCATCATGACCCACCATTCTTTATTCGTAGAATAGTAGAGTGGTTATAATCGGCGGATTCACGCAACGTGCTTAGGCACATTAGAGCGGGTCATTAGCTCAGTTGGTAGAGCAGTGGACTTTTAATCCATTGGTCGATGGTTCAAGTCCATCATGACCCACCATTCTTTATTCGTAGAATAGTAGAGTGGTTATAATCGGCGGATCTACGCAACGTGCTTAGGCACATCAGAGCGGGTCATTAGCTCAGTTGGTAGAGCAGTGGACTTTTAATCCATTGGTCGATGGTTCAAGTCCATCATGACCCACCATTCTTTGTTCGTAGAATAGTAGAGTGGTTATAATCGGCGGATTTACGCAGCGTGCTTAGGCACATTAGAGCGGGTCATTAGCTCAGTTGGTAGAGCAGTGGACTTTTAATCCATTGGTCGATGGTTCAAGTCCATCATGACCCACCATTCTTTGTTCGTAGAATAGTAGAGTGGTTATAATCGGCGGATCTACGCAGCGTGCTTAGGCACATCAGAGCGGGTCATTAGCTCAGTTGGTAGAGCAGTGGACTTTTAATCCATTGGTCGATGGTTCAAGTCCATCATGACCCACCATTCTGGTTTATTCAATTTCAGTTTATCTGACCCCTATTTAGTAAATTCACATCACTTTACATCAAAAGCAAAAAACACTTACAAAAATCATCGTCAAGCTAAATACAAATGCGTTAATCAAATTGCTATTATATCAATCGTGTTAAGTTACTGACCATTTATAGCTACAGATAAATACAGTGATAACAAGGCTTAAATTTTGACATGTAGTTGTTCTCGGCAATTGCTCCTGCATTGCTCTACCTCCTACATCCATGCAGTCGTACATAAAAAATAACTAACGAAGTTAACGCTTTATTTAGCCTGCTAGAATGATTAAATATTTAAGTAGATTGGTATTTATGACCACTACTGTTATTTAGTTTTATATTCTCGTATAATCCGCCCCATAAATGCACTGTAGATTAAGTGGTCGAGAAATGAGTTTAGCTCAAACTATTATGCCTGAAGGTTATATCTTTCCTCCTAAACCAGCTCCATTGAATAATGATGAGCAGGCGCAATACAAAGCACGTATCAAGCAATTATTGATTGATAAAAATGCCGTATTGGTTGCCCATTATTATACTGATCCTGAAATTCAAGCGCTTGCTGAAGAAACTGGCGGTTGTGTTGCTGATTCGCTAGAAATGGCTCGCTTTGGTGCCAAGCACGATGCTGACATGATTATCGTTGCTGGCGTACGTTTTATGGGTGAAACAGCAAAAATACTGACACCGAATAAAACCGTGGTTATGCCAACACTAGAAGCAACTTGTTCGCTTGATATTGGTTGCCCAATTGATGAGTTCTCAGCGTTTTGTGATCAGCACCCTGATCGTAAAGTGGTTGTATACGCAAATACATCAACTGCCGTTAAAGCTCGCGCTGATTGGATTGTTACCTCATCGTGTGCCCTTGAGATTGTTGAGCACCTAGATGAAATGGGTGAAAAAATCATTTGGGGCCCAGACAAACATTTAGGTGCCTATATTCAAAAGAATACTGGCGCTGATATGATCATGTGGAATGGCGCATGTATCGTGCATGACGAATTTAAAACCAAAGCGTTAAAAGACATGAAAGCGCTTTACCCTGACGCTGGCGTTTTGGTTCATCCAGAATCACCAGCAGAAATTGTAGCGTTAGCTGATGCAGTAGGTTCAACCAGTCAATTGATCAAAGCGGCACAAACTATGAGCAATCAAAAGTTTATTGTTGCCACTGATCGCGGCATTTTTTATAAAATGCAGCAGTTATGCCCTGATAAAGAATTTGTTGCCGCACCAACGGCTGGCGAAGGCGCAACCTGTAAGAGTTGTGCGCACTGCCCGTGGATGGCAATGAACGGCCTCAAAGCGATTGAGGAAGCGTTATTAGATGTAACTGGCAAAGAAGTGTTTGTAGATATGGACCTTCGTGAAGGCGCACTCAAGTCGCTTAATCGTATGCTCGATTTCTCAGCGTCACTCCAACGCTAAACTAGGTTATAAAGATAAGGCCGCTGGTATTGCTATCAGCGGCCTTTTTTGTTTGTTTACTAGGCAGTTAACAGGCAAAAGGGAAAAACACCTTGCGCCGCCGCGCGCTATTTCATACTATTACGCCGCGTTACCAAATGGTAACCTGCGGAGGGATGGCTGAGTGGCTGAAGGCGCACGCCTGGAAAGTGTGTTTAGGTTAATCCCTAACGAGGGTTCGAATCCCTCTTCCTCCGCCATTATTCAATATTAGGACGCCTCATGGCGTCCTTTTTTGTGCTTATCAATAAAGCTTCTAATTTTATATATCAATACGCCCCCCTTTATCTAGTAACTTAATTCATTGAACTCAAACAAGTTCCATTCAGTTACAAATTTGGCTATGATGCTAAATATTCAACAAAAGGATTCTTGATGAAACATATCCTACTAATAGTTACTGGTGCAAGCCCTCAAGTATTAACTGAGACGCTTTACGCTCTTCATCAGCAGGGTAAGCCGATACCCGAAGAGATTTTTGTTATAACTACAAAAAGCACAAAGGCTATGCTTACTGATGGACTATTTAAGCAGGGTCACTTAGCTAAATTAATAGCAGACTACCAACTTCCCAATATTAAACTTCCCGATGAAAATATATGGCTAATAGAAGACAACAAAGGCGAACCTATTGATGATGCAAAATCTGAAATAGAACAAACTTATATGGCTGATTTTATTACCCGTAAAGTATTTGAGCTTACTAATAAAAATAACATTAGTATTCATGCCTCAATCGCGGGTGGGCGGAAAACCATGGCGTTTTATTTAGGTTATGCAATGTCATTATTAGGGGGCGAGCAAGATTCACTCAGCCACGTATTTGTAAACGACGAGTTTGAATTTGTAAGAGACTTTTACTACCCAACACCATACAACCACATGATCGACGGTAAAAATGGCAAACAAGTTAACTGTAAAAATGCCCAAGTTACACTTGCCGAAATACCATTTGTACGTATGCGCCAATCAATCGACGAAACCCTCATTACGAATATGCAAAGTGCCTCGTTTAGCCAAACAGTAGCAAGTTTAAACTCAGCACATAAAAAAGATTTAGCTCTTGAAGTAAATGCTAAGGCAAAAACACTTACCTTTGCAGGGGTAGAAATTAAACTTACCGCCAAAGAATGCGCCTTTTATTTATGGTTAAACAAATATAGTCAAAGTGGAAAAACTGGCTTAATTGTTGACCGTAACTTTGAAGAAACATTGAGCTACAGCAAAGAGTATCTAACGCATTTACAGCAAAATAGCAGTGATTTACGTATATTCCGTGATACGTTTGGCGTAGAACCAGAAGACTTTAGAGATGGTTTACACAGTAATTTAAAAGTAATGGAAAAAACGTTTGTACAGCAAACACGCAGCCGGATAAACAATAAAATAAAAAATTTGTTACCCAACGAGCTTGCTAAAAAAATAGCGATTGACTCTAATAACCAAAGTTTTGAAACAAGCTACTGGTTAAGTGCAGTAACACATAACATAAAAATAAATATAACGGCTTAAACTTCACAAGCTTGCAAATGCATAAAAATAAATAAGTTTGGTAAATTAGTTTATAAGGAAGTAACGAAGAATGAAGCAATCAATGAACTTTGAACACATTAAGCAACAATGGCCAGAACTACACCAGTTAGCCGCTTTTGCAGAGGAGTATGCGATTACCGATCCGCAAAGCTCATTGGTTAAATTACGTTGCTTTGCCGAAAAAGTCGTAGGCTTCATTTATAAAGAGCTCTGTTTACCTGCCAACCCTAATTCGACTTTTCAAGATAAACTCATTGCTGACAACTTTAAATCAGCAGTACCACAACAAATACAAGATAAACTGCATGCTATACGTAAAAGCGGTAACAGAGCAGCGCACGAAGGCAAAGTAAGTCAGCAAGAAGCGGTATGGATTTTAAAAGAAACTTACTTTATTTCTTGTTATCTTTATATGGCTTTTGCCAATGGCGATCAAAAAGACTTACCAGAATTCACTGCACCCGAACTTACTCAATTAACTAACCAAACAGATGCCGCTTTTGCAAAACAAAATAAGCAACTATCAAAACAGCTAGAAGAAAATAAACTTCGCTTAAAACAAGCGTTAAATGAATTAGAAGCCGCTCAGCAAGCGCAGCAATTGGCTCAAAAAGAAGCGGCCAAACTTAAAAGTGTTATTGATCAAAATAAACTCACTGAATTGCAAACAAATAATAGTGCAATTACATCTAGCTTTAACTTTAATGAAGACGAAACCCGCAAACGAATTATCGATTTAGACTTACGCGCAGCAGGGTGGCATGTTGCACTTGATGATGTTTCTACCGATGAAGTAGGCAAAGAAGTAAAGGTAAATGAACAACCAACGCCAACAGGCACTGGCTACATAGATTACGTTTTATGGGATGACGACGGAAAGCCACTTGCTGTAATAGAAGCCAAACGCGCCCGTGAAAACATCGAAAAAGGCCGCCAGCAAGCAACGCTTTATGCCAACGCGCTCGAAAAACAATTTGGTCAACGCCCTGTTATTTTTTATTCAAACGGCTGGGATATAAAAATCCTAGATGATGCGCAAGGCTATAATAGCCGTGGATTATACGGTTACTATTCAAAAGATTCCCTGCAGTACTTAATAAAGCAGCGCACGCTGAAAAAAGATCTAAACACCACGCCAATAGATACCGCAGTAGCAGGGCGTTTGTATCAAATGGAAACCATAACCCGTGTTTGTGAGCGCTTTAGCGACAAACACCGCAAAGCGCTTATTGTGCAAGCAACCGGCACAGGTAAAACACGCGTATCTATTGCGCTTGCTAAGCGTTTACTTGATGCGGGTTGGGCAAAGCGCGTACTGTTTTTATGTGACCGAAAAGAGCTACGTAAACAAGCGGGTAATGCCTTTACCGAACACACTAAAGAGCCAGTACACATTGTAGGAAAAAGCGCTAAAAATACCGCAGCGAGTGCGCGCGTATTTATCGCGACTTACCCAGGCATGCTGCGCATAATGAACAAGTACGACGTAGGCTACTTTGACCTGATCGTGGCTGATGAATCGCACCGCTCAATTTATAATATTTATGGCGATATTTTTAAATACTTTGACGCGCTAGAAGTGGGCTTAACCGCCACGCCGGTAGAAATGGTATCGCGCTCAACCTGTGATTTGTTTAGCTGTGATTACAAAATGCCAACAGCCAATTACCCACTTGAAGACGCCATAGAGCAAGGCAACTTAGTCCCCTACAAAATTGTAAGTTACACAACGCAGTTTTTACGTGAAGGCATTAAAAAAGACAACCTAACCGATGAACAAATAGCCCAACTAGAAGAGCAAGGGATTGATCCTAACGAGCTCGACTTTGACGCAAAACAAATAGACGAAGCCATTAAAAATAAAGACACCAACAGGCTAATACTACGCAACTTAATGGAAAAAGGCCTGCGCGATAAAGACGGCCAGCTACCTGGTAAAACTATTATATTTGCTCGTAACATAGCCCATGCCGAATTAATGGCGCAGCTGTTTAGTGAGCTTTACCCACAACATGGTGCTAATTTTTGTCGCGTTATTCACTCAAAGTACGAACGCGCCGAAGAGCTAATAGACGACTTTAAATCAAGCGACGAAAACAGCGTACGCATTGCCGTATCGGTCGATATGCTCGACACCGGCATAGACGTACCAGAATGTGTAAACCTTGTATTTGCCAAACCCATAAAATCAAAAGTAAAATTTTGGCAAATGATTGGCCGTGGCACACGCTTATGCGAAAACCTATATGGCCCAGGTAAGCACAAAACACACTTTTTAATATTCGACCACTGGGCAAATTTTGAATACTTTGATGAAAACCCAGAAGAAGAAGACGTAAAACAAGCTAAATCGTTACTGCAAAAGCTATTTGAAGCGCGGGTAACCCTTGCACAAACCGCCCTCAAAAAAGCCAATATGGATGTGTTTGACCAAACAATAAAATTAATTCACGACGATATTTGCTTACTGCCAATGGAATCAATATCGGTGCGCGACAACTGGCAAGTGGTCGAAACCTTTAAAGACCTAAAACGCCTTAATCAGTTTATCCCTGATGATGTACAAACGTTGCTAGAAGAAGTA
This sequence comes from Pseudoalteromonas sp. SG41-1, assembly GCF_014164575.1. Classification (NCBI taxonomy): domain Bacteria; kingdom Pseudomonadati; phylum Pseudomonadota; class Gammaproteobacteria; order Alteromonadales; family Pseudoalteromonadaceae; genus Pseudoalteromonas; species Pseudoalteromonas sp. SG41-1. The sequence continues at coordinate 285,788 of NZ_JACJFL010000001.1, read as the reverse complement.
GCGCCGCTTATGCAATGGCGTAACATTATGGGGCAAAGTGAAGCCTATAAATTTGATTCTGAGCTAACCACCATTCAAACGCTGTTACTTACTGATGAAAGCCAAATTGATTTAGCTAAACAAAATGTAATGAACAAGGTTGAATCGCTACAAATGCACTTAAACGAAGTACGTAGCAAAGCACCTGCAATAGCAGAAATACAAACCGAGCAATATTGGCAGTATTTAACCCATGCAGCACTTGAGCAAAGTCGTATTAATTTACGCAGTATTATACACCTGCGTAATAAAGATATAGCACCGCCACCCACTGCTTTTATACTTGATATAACCGAAGACACCAACCAAATACACGAAGCCGACAGGCTGACAAAAATAGTCTCTATTGATTATCAAATATATCGCCAAGAGGTTGAAAAAACACTCATCCCGTTGTTTGAAACCGACAGCGTACTTAAAAAAATCCGCAATGGCGAACAAGTAACCGAGGCCGACTTAGCGCAATTAAGTTCGTTAGTGCATACGCAAAACCCAAGTGTAGATTTAAATACATTAAAAGAGTTTTTTCCCGAATCAACCGCGACGCTCGACAAAATATTGCGTACCATAGTCGGCATGGATAAAAACGCCATAGAGCAAAGCTTTACAACCTTTGTGCAGCAAATACACACCCATGTAAATGCCAAACAACAGCGCTTTATTGGTATGTTAAAAAACCACTTAATTCGCCACGGCTCTATTGAAATAGCCCAGCTTTACGATGCGCCTTTTACACAAATACACGACATGGGGCTCGATGGCGTATTTAGCCAGCAACAAGCCGACGTAATAGAGCAATTTATTAAGCAGTTTGACGTAAAACTAGGCGATAAAGCCCAAAGCGTTGAAAAGCAAATACACCTTTAATTTTATAAGCGCGTAATTAGTACGCGTTTAAACAGCACTAACTAGGATACACATTAATGATAACCGGACCTTTAAAAAGTAAAATAGACAAACTATGGGAAGAATTTTGGACAGGCGGTATCACTAACCCGCTAACCGTAGTAGAGCAAATTACTTTTTTAATGTACGCCCGTATGCTCGATATGAACGAGCAAGCCGACGAAAAACGAAGCGCACGTACTAAACAGCCGTTTAACCGCCGCTTTAGCGACGCCGAGCAACATATTCGTTGGCAAAACTTGCGCCATTTAGGGTCAGAAGAATTATACAAACTGGTTAAAGATGAGCTATTCCCGTTTTTCTCAAAAACTTCAGACGACGTATCGCCAGAAGGCGCGGTATTTAACGAGTTTATGAAAGACGCGCAATTAATGATTCAAAAGCAAAGCTTATTGGTAAAAGCCGTTGAAATGGTAAACGACCTACCGCTTGAAAACTCAGACACCAAAGGCGATTTGTACGAATACCTATTGAGTAAACTCACCACAGCAGGCATTAACGGCCAATTTAGAACGCCGCGCCACATTATACGCGCCATGGTCGAAATGATGGACCCAAGCACCACCAGCCAAATATGCGACCCATCAACCGGCACCGGTGGCTTTTTATCGGTAAGTTACGAATACCTATTACAAAAATACACCTCTCCCGAGGGTATAGAGCGCGAGCCAGTGCTTGATGTAGATGGCAACGTACAACTTGATGACAGCGGCAAACCGCTTGAAAATTGTCTCTATTCAGGTGATTTAATCACCCCAGAGCAGCGCACCCATATAGATACAAACATGTTCAATGGCTTTGATTTTGACGCCACCATGCTGCGCGTAGCTGCCATGAACTTAGTAATGCACGGCATTAAACAACCGGGCATTCATTATCAAGATACCCTAAGCCAAAACTTTAAAGAGCATTACCCGCAAAAGGCAAAAGAAGGGTACGACATAATACTCGCCAACCCGCCATTTAAGGGCAGCCTAGACGAAGAGGACGTGTGCCCTGAGCTACTACGCAAAGTAAAAACTAAAAAAACCGAGCTGCTTTTTGTTGCCCTTATTGAGCGTATGCTAAAAATAGGCGGTCAATCTGCCACTATCGTGCCCGACGGCGTATTATTTGGCTCATCAAAAGCGCACGTACAACTGCGCCAAATGCTGGTGGATAACAATCAGCTAGAAGCGGTAATTTCACTACCAAGTGGCGTGTTTAAACCCTACGCTGGTGTATCAACCGCTATATTAATTTTTACCAAAGGTGGCAGCACTGATCATGTATGGTTTTACGACGTACAAGCCGACGGTTTTAGCCTTGATGACAAACGCACCTCTATAAAAGCCAACGACTTACCAAGCCTAATCAGCGAATTTAAAGCCCGTGATAAAGCACTGGCGACAAGTAATAAAAATGATAAAACTCAGAAAGCCTTTTGGGTAAGTAAAGATGAAATAGCCAGCAATAAATACGATCTATCAATCAACCGCTACAAAGAAGTGGTATACGAAGAAGAAAGCTACGATCCGCCAAAAGAGATTTTAGGTAAATTAGTGAGTTTAGAGAATGAAATACTGGCTGATTTAAAAGATCTGGAGGGGATGTTGTGAGTTGGCCTTTAGCTAAATTTAAGGATGTTGCTCAAATTGTTACTGGCTCGACTCCAAAAAAAGTTGATGGTAACTATAACGGTACAGTGCCTTTTGTGACACCAGGAGATTTAGGCTCTAACGCCCTGATATCGAATGCGAAAGTAACCGTTACAGAGAAAGGTGCTAAGTCAGGTAGGCTCTTACCCAAAGGTACAGTAATGGTGTGTTGTATTGGTGCAACTATAGGGAAAGTAGGAATAGCTGAGCGCGATGTAATTTCAAATCAACAAATCAATAGTTTAATTTTTGATGAATTGCAGGTTTATCCTAAATATGGCTATTACTTTTGTTTAACTATTAAGCCTTTATTGTTGAATCGCTCAAGCTCTACAACAATGCCTATCGTAAATAAGAGTAATTTTTCAGAGTTTGAAATCCCATTACCACCACTGGACGAACAAAAACGAATTGCCGCAATTTTAGATAAAGCAGACGCTATCCGCCGAAAACGCCAACAAGCCATCAAACTCACCGACGACTTCCTACGCAGCGTATTCCTAGACATGTTCGGCGATCCTGTCACTAATCCGAAAGGGTTTCCAATAGGTACTATTCGTGATTTTGTTGAAACAGCCAATTATGGCTCATCAGGCAAAGCATCAGAAACGAAAGGGCAATATCCAATGCTTCGTATGGGAAATATCACATATGAAGGTGCTTGGGATTTTACAAATCTAAAATATATTGATTTGAGTGAAAAAGATAAACCTAAGTATCTAACGCAAAAAGGTGATTTACTTTTTAACCGCACAAACAGTAAAGAGTTAGTTGGCAAAACAGCTGTTTTCGAAGAAGAAAAGCCAATGGCTATAGCTGGTTATTTGATTAGAGTAAGAACTAATGAACTTGGAAATAATTACTATTTATCTGGCTACCTAAATTCAGCTCACGGTAAAAAAACTTTAGTTGGTATGTGTAAAAGCATAGTTGGTATGGCAAATATTAATGCTCAAGAGTTGCAAGATATAAAAATTCTTTTGCCGCCAATTGAGCTTCAAAATGAATATGAACAAATTGTGAGAGCAACTAAATCGAAGCTAAAAAGCTTCGATAAGAGTGCTGAATTGTTAGATGATAATTTCAACTCGTTAAGCCAACAAGCCTTAAAAGGTCAATTGTAAACAATGAAAATCAAATCACTCTGCATTCAGAATTTTAAAGGAATAAAGGAAAAGGCTGTATTACCTGTAACTCCTATTACCTTATTCTTTGGAGCAAATAGCACTGGCAAAAGTACTGTGTTACATGCGTTTTTATATCTTTATGAAGTTATTGCAAAAGGTAATTACGACCCTTTAGTTAGTAGTATTGCAGGTGAACAGTTGTATTTTGGTGGATTTAAAAACCTCGTTCACGGAAAAGATCTCAATCAAGTAGTAACTCTTGGCGTATCGTTAGATTTTAGCCAAAGTGAAAATGATGTATGGGATGACTATTTATCTGACTCTGAAAGGTGGCTGCTGGAAACAAATCTAGGTTTTTATCCTGACTCAGACGCCCCTGAAATTAGCTTTGAAATTGACTTGAAATGGGACAACTTAAAAAAAAGAGTATTTATCAGTCGCTATCAATGCAAAAGTAATGGGATTTGTTATTTTAAAGTTCAGTCTCAAGAAGGCAAGCCAGATAGCCAAATAACCCATTATCAACCTTTACCGCACTGGCAAGTGGATAGCGCCTTTCAACTTGAGAATGTTTTTGAATCAGGTGAATGGGATGATGTTTCGTTAAATGGTCAGAACTCTTTGCCTGATATATATAAGCGTCTTGATTTATCAGGAGCTTCTGTAGATTGGTCAAGAATATATGAAGAGATCCCCTTAATTGCTCAATTATTTGCAGAAGCATCGCTATCTCAAGCTACCTTAGCACCAGTAAAACTGTTGGTTAAGAAGCTCGAAAATATGTTTCATATTGGGCCGCTCCGTATTGTACCGTCTCGTTCACTTGCCCTTTCGACAAAAACCAATACAAAAAGATGGTTTGATGGTAAAGCTGGATGGGATCTTTTTGCATATAGCGGCAACAATTTCCAAGATAAAGTTAATGAAAAATTTAATTCTCCTTCTTATTTTAATTCAGGCTATAAATTTACAACGGAATCATTTTGCGACTCAACCAACTTAGACAAACGAGTCGTGGTGCAGGAAATTTCTTCAGGGATATCATTATTACCTTCGAGTGTTGGAGTCGGCCTATCTCAGGTCTTTCCGTTTGTTGTTGCGACTAGTTTAGATAAAGACTTACTTATTGCATGCGAGCAACCGGAATTACATATCCATCCCAAGTGGCAATTGGCGTTGGCAGATATGATGCTAACCGCTATTAATCAAAACCCAGATCGAATGTTCTTTATCGAAACGCATAGTGAGCATATTCTATTGCGTTTGCTCAAGAGAAGGCGACTTACTGCTGAAGGTGAACTTGATGAGCCAAACTTTCAGTGTTTAAAAGAGGACGTTCAAATAATTTTTTGTGAACAAGAGAGCGGAAAAACAAAGCTAATACCGATTAAAACAACCGATGAGGGAGACTTTGACGCGCCGTGGCCTAATGGCTTCTTCGAGGAAAGAAGGGAGGAACTTTTCTAATGCTTCACTTAGAGTTTGCTGTTGCTCCACACGAAGTTACCTCTTTACATCATTTATCGATAATAGAGGCCAGAATGGGCTTTGAAAAAGGTGCCCTATTATCTAGGTTTCCTAATGGATGGTTTCGAGAAGTTTCTGAACATCTTCGCCGAAATGTTGCTGAGAATAGCATTGACCGTACTACAGAAAAACTTCGCCAGATTAAAAATAATAAATTAGTAGCTTTTCAACGGGATTATGTTGGTGATGACTGGGCGCATGCAGCTCAAAATAGCCATGTTCAATCTCCATTTCATAGAGTGATCGAAGAGTCATTGAATGGCCCCCCTCACTTAATATCATCAATAGAAGATTTAGAGGAAAGCGATTTTGTCTTTGCTACACAATATCAACGAGATGCTCAATCACTCGCAAGTGCGGCTCAAGCACTGCTCAATGGAGCAGAAAAAGTAACATTGTATGACCCCTACTTTTGCCCAATGAAAGTTGGTTACCTAAATACTTTAAAAGAATGCATGAATCATTGTAGAAAAGCTGATGTTGAATTTCATGTTTTCTCTGAAGAAGACGGAAAACCAGATTGGCAGCTTAGACTAGATTCTTTGTCGGCATTTCAGGCAGACCTTCCCGCTAACATTCGATTATTTTATTACTGTGTCGATGATGGTGGTTCAGGGTTTTTACATTCCAGAGGGCTATTTACTTCTAAAGGTGGACTCGTATATGACCGTGGTTTTGAAGAGCCTCGTGACTTGACTCAAAGAGATGAATTAACTGATGTTACACCCATGCCAATCGGTTTGTTGACTGAAAAGGCAAGAGCATTCAATACAGCACAGCAATATGAACAATTTGCGCTTGTCAGAGACATTTGGTCATCAAATTAATAAATAAGGTACTTCTACTAGGTGTACCAAAGGTGATAAATATTACCTTTAAGTATTATATATTATCTTATTTGTATATGTGGGTATGTTAAAGTCCTGAAAATTAAGTGATTTAATTTTGGTGCCTATTGTACATTTTATAGGTATATTCAAATAGCACTACGATGACATACAAAACCTTTTAAAAGAAAAAGCGGCAAAAATAGGTTTAAACCACCGTATTTATTTTGATTTGGTTTGGAATAACCGCTTTGAAAGCAACGGCACCAACTTGTTTTAACTAACCCAAGCAGAAATCGCTAAAGAGTTAAGTGTTCATATATTAAAATTAAAACTAACAGCTGATAGATATTTGTTTATTAATGACTTTAATTATTAAGTAAAAAATAAACTATTAACCACTTATTAAGTAATTACTACCCGTAAACTAAGGGATTAGGAGTAAGGCATGTTTGAAGGATTGTTATTAAACGCTGATTTATTATGGCCAAATGCATGGTTAGGGCGTTCATTTATAATTATTATGGTACTACTTTTTGTATTTGCTGTTGGTTGGGTACTTTTACTAAAGCATAACAGTAAAAAAACAATTAAAAAGGTTGAAGAAATTGTAGCAAAACAAACTACAGAGTCTCTTTACGATAATATTGCTGATATTAGAGATAAAGCTAAATCATCAAACGATGACGTAGTTAAAAACCTTTGGCGTGAGTTTGATGAAAGCTTAGTACTAGATCACCGAGAAAAAGGCGTATATAACACCTTAGATGCAGAGCACTTTTTTAACCCAAGAACACTTGCCTCGGGTATTACCTCAAATAGATTACTAGCAGCAGCTCCCTCATTTTTAACTGCAATTGGTGTACTCGGTACTTTTTTAGGCTTAACTATGGGCTTAAAAGGGCTGCACATGGAAAGCAACGAAATAGAGGCGCTTAAGGGTGGTATTGCAAGCATGATTAACGGTGCCGCAATGGCATTTGTTACCTCTGTTTGGGGTGTGGGGCTTAGCTTATTACTTAATATTTATGAAAAAAATACAGAACGCCGAATAATTAAAAAGGTAGTTAAAATTCAGCAAAAAATTGACTTTTTATTCCCTCGTTTACCCGCTGAAAAGTCGTTAGTTGATATTTCTAAAAACACTAGTGAAAGTAGTGAAGCGCTGCAAGAATTACATGAGCGTATTGGCGACCGCCTACAAGAAACTATTTCAGGCATGAACAAAGACATGCAAGAGGCCTTTACCAATGCACTTAACAATGTAATGGCACCTGCTATGCAGTCGTTAGTGAGTAATGCCAGCCAACAAACTAGCGGCGTGCTGGAGCATTTAATTAGTAACTTTACCGAAAGCATGCAAGCGGCAGGCAGAGGCCAAGGTGAGCTTATACAAAAGTCGACTGAGCAAATGCATGAGGCAGTAAGTAGCCTGAGCGGGCAAATGAGTGCAGTGCTTGAACAAAGTAGTAAGCAAGCCGAGCTAATGGCCCAGCAACAAGCCGGTGCATCGTCGCAATTTAACCAGCAACTCGAAGCGATGCTTAGCAAAAGCGAAGAACGCCAACAGCTTATGGAGCAAAAGTTATTTACGGCTATTGAATCGCAACAGCAATCCCAAGCGACGCGTGAAGCAAACCATGTAGATAATTTACAGTCGGTATTAGGTGGTTGGTTAACTGAGCAATCGAAAACGCTTAATAAGCTTTCTGACTCTATGGCCGAAGTACAAAGCGCTATGGGCGAATCGAACCGTGGATTTGTTAATGAGCTTTCTAGCCAAAACGAAAAAACAACGGCGCAGCAACAGGCGTTTACTAGTGGCCTTGAAACAAGTTTACAAAGCTTTATGCAAAGCTCTGAACAGCGCCAAAAGACGCTTGAAGAAACGTTTGGCTCATTGATTAACAGCCAACAGCTTGAAGCCTCTAAGCGTGACTCAGAATATCGTGAGCAATTACAATCGCAGTTAGGTAAGTGGCTAGCACAACAAGACCAAATGCTTACCTCGATGACTGATGCTGTAATACGTACGCAAACACATATGGACTCGGTTATTGCACAGCATAAAGACGTTATTGGGGAGCTTAAAACGGTTGCGGAGTCATCTGCTACAAGTAGCCAAAACCTAAGTAATAGCGCAAACCAAATTGGGGTGTTATCGGGCAATTTATTAAAAGCAACAGAGCTGTTTGATACGCGCTTAGCTGATATGACCGACACTATTAAAGGTATTTCAGCTCAAAATGATGGATTAGCGAATCACGTAATTGAACAAGCTAAAGTGCTAAGAGGGCTCGAAACCTCACTTGTTGCTACAACAGAGCAATTTGGTAATACAGCTAAATTAGCTCAAAGTGGCTTTAGCGAAATGAAAACACATCAAATTGAGTTTATAAGTGGTGTTGAGGCATCTTTTGAAGGGCTAAGTAATACCTTAGCTAAGCAAGTATCTGATATTGAAAAGCAAACGAATGAGTGGCTACGCAGCTATTCATCAGAAGTAAATACGCAAGTTAAAGAGCGTATGGAGACCTGGAACACCACAACCCTTGAGTTTGGTGACCAGATGCGCCGTACAGTAAGTTCTATTTCTGATTTAGTGGATGAATTGGAGCGTAGCTAATGCGAGTATTTAAAAGCAACCAAGTAAGTGTTGATGAAGAAAACCCTTACTGGATGTCGTTTTCGGATATTTTGTCGGGCTTACTTATTTTATTTGTTTTAGCGTCTGTTGTGTTAATGGTTGAGCTTATGGAGGCCAAAGAAGAGCTTGAAAATAAACAACAAGCATTTACCCAAGAGCTAGAAATGCTGCACATGGCTGAGGGTGTTCGCAAAACGATATTACATGAGGCTGCTGAGTTACTGCGTAAGCGAGGCATACAAGTTACGGTTAGCGAAAATGAAACTGTATTAAGTATTCCTAACGATATTTTAGGGTTTGATAGCGCTGCATTTAATATAAGTCCGCAGTTTGAAGGCACTGCACTTGAAATTGGTGAGGTGCTAGCTGAGGTTATAAATAAAGATAACCGTGAGCAATTCCTCGATACTATTTTTATTGAAGGGCACACCGACAGTAAAAACTTTAACGGCATGCTGGGTAAAGGTAATTGGGGGTTATCGACCTTTAGGGCGATTTCGTTATGGGAGCTTTGGAGTAAGTTACTGCCAAGCCAACATGATTTAGCAGGTATTACTAACAAAGAAGGTAATCCGCTTTTTTCGGTTAGCGGCTATGCGGCAACACGTAGAATGGTAGTTGAAGAGTTAACAGAAGGTGATTTTAGATCTAACAGGCGAATAGACATACGCTTTACTATTCGCAGGCCTACTAGTGCGGAATATGAAACGGTGAGAAGCCGTTTGGAGATGCCTTAATTATGTTGCTTTTACCTCCTATTCCTCAGCTTTCAGAATTTAGCTGGGAGCGATTTTCACAGCAGTGGAATAGCCTGACTTTACAAACAAAGAAAATTGCCGACGGTGCAGGGCAAGGTGAAGAATTTAAAGCGCTTGAGCAACAGGTAAGGCAATGTGTATTAAGCAGAGATATTACACAATTAAAAAACACACTACTTAAACGCAAAGGTGTGCGTGTTTTAACTCAGTTATGGATTGATAAAGAAGAGGTAAGAAAAGGCTCATTAAACGAAGAAACAATAGATTACATTCAAGCTAAACATCCCAAACTTGGTATGTCGTCGTTAATGAATTTAATTTCTTTAGTTTATCGTTATTTTGATGCACTTGTTGATGGCAATATTTTTAATCGATTAACGCAGTGGCTTAACCAGCAAATAGAGCAACGTTTAAAAGATCGCAAAAATACAAGCGACACAATTTTGTCTGTGCTTAATCAAGCTAAATGGCTGTTTGATTTAACAGCCCCTAAGGCTTTGGTTAACCTTGCCAAACAAAACCACTTAGACTTAAGCGAACAATTAAAAAAACTACGCTTAAACGAGCTGCCGCAAGGGCGTTTTTTAGATATTTGTCACGCGCAATATTACCTGGATACACTGAAAGAAATTCCTGTTGGTGAGCAACATGATGTTCTGCATGAGCTACTAAAACAAGATGTTGCCACAATGCCTTTTGAAGAAGGTAAACGAATAGGGCACATAGCGCTTGAAATTATTATTGACCGCTCTGCTGGTGCACCAAGTGAAATATGGCAAAACTTTGTACTGAATTTAGCTGGCGATCCGCGTATTGCTAATACAGCTACAAATTACCGCCAGTGGTGGAAGCCCATTGGTGAGAGTAGAGTAAAAGCAGTAACAAGCTGGCTTGCTAGAGAAGACTTGCGGTTATTTTTAGGCGCTATTGAAGAGTACGCAAATTACACCGGCGATGAAGCGTTAAATAGAATGTTCCCCGCACGTAAGCGTTTTTTAGAAGGGCTTTATGAACATGGATTTGTGCGTAATACCCGCTTAATGCTCGGTACTAATGCTGCGAAGACAGTAAAGACTGTATTGGGGAATGACCTTAAAATAAATTATATAAATTTAAGTGGATCTCAAGAAACTCACACTTCTATTATTTATCTAGATTGTGGAGACTTTCACATAGTAGAAGGTTCACATGAGTTTAAACTTTGGGTTTATATGGGCCTACCTAGTGAAAAGCTAATAGATTATTCACTCAGTGAATTTACCCGCTCCGATTTAATACATCGCTTTCCTAAAGATTTTAGAGAACTTTATCCTAATGGTAATTTTAAGGATATAACTCACTCACCTACAACTTGGCAAAACAGGGCCATAGAGTTTTTAACTCAAAACGGTATTGAACTCGATTTAGAAAAACTGTTTTATAAAGACGAATACAGAAGATATATAAGTCGGTATGGATTACCTGTTTTAGGAAGTAAAGAAAAAGTAGAAATAGAAGTAGAAGTAGAAGCAAAAACGGAAGCCACTCAATCGCTGGAGTCTTTAATTTTGCATGTACTAGATGTATATCAACCTATAAATAGTAACTCAATTACTAATATCTTAGCGCAGGAGTTTGAGCTTCGCAAAAGTGTTCACCAGGTAAATTTTGCACTTTACTCTTTACGTACAAAAGGTAGGGTCACTTTAAACTCTGAAGAGTTATGGAGCCGTTCGCTGTAGCCCACTTCAGAGAAAAGCATGAGCTTTAGGAATATTAAAAAGGGATTTAAAAATACATGTCACTTGTTAGTTTGATAAAAGGGCTTTTGCCTAATAATAAAAATAGTCATTTAGCGGACGATAAATACTCCTTAGTATATGACTCGTATGGCGTTAATTTTGCCACTAATGAAGCTACATTTCATTGCCTAAACAAAGGTGAGGGTGCAAGTAGTCAGCTTATTCAGCATGTAGTACTTAAAATGCTTGAAGAAAGACATATTGCTGAAACACTGCCTAATGGCTTTAGGCTTGATAGTGAGCAAGCATGTTTATTAGACCCCGAAGATGCAGACGTTTTAGGGCTACCGCCTTTTTTTAATAACGACTTTGACGTTGATATTCAAGGTAGAACAACTAAAAGTAGCTTTTCGCTGCAGTTATTTGCAAAATTTGAGCAGCAAAAATATCCAGTAAAAAGAAAAGGACCTATACTTTTTTTTAGTGAGCAGACTCAGTATTTAATGACGCCTGAGCAGCTTAATGCAGTTATAGCCGTAGAAGAACATTCGTCGCTTACGCCTGATGACCACACTGAGCTAAATAATGTGTTGGCAGTTGCTAAGTTACAGCAAGCAGCTAAAGATGGGTTAAAACTAGATTTAAAACATTTTGATAAATTTGATTTAGTACAACCAGAACAAATTACAGTAACAGCAAATCAACAGGTTGATGGTAGCCTAGATCTTAGCCCTAGCTTTGGTGATGGATCATCATCAGAAGACTTACAAAATCGCTTAGCTCAGTTACAGGGCGATGGGCAAGTAATGCGAATAAAAGACCGCATTGTTTTACTTACTGACGATAAAAAGCAAGCTGTTAAAGAAGTACTGCAAAATAGAACCATTCCTGCACACAAAGTCGCAGAATTTATTAAAACCCCTTCAGCTTTTTTAGATGCGTCTATTCTTAACCTCGATCTTGGATTTTCTCTGAGAGTTGCTGGTATTGGCAAAATGGTACACATTCCTTTTGGTCAAGACAGCGATGGCAGTAATGGCTGGTTTTCGACAAATACAGACAGTGAGCCACCAGAGCGCTTAGTTAAGTTGCTTGAATGCGAGGAAGATGTTGTATCGTTTGAGCAAAGTTACCAGCAAGCTAAAGGGCAAAATGCAGATAGTGTTGTTGTTGATGATGAGTTAATTGACATACGCGATGAGCAGCGAGTTAGTGAAACACTCGCAGAGGTAAGAGAAAATTTAGCAAACCCTTCTAATGACTCAGATACGCCTGAAGTTGAAGATACTCTGGTTCGTAAAGAGCAAGTTTCTTTGTTACTAAAAGATGCGGAAGAACATAATCAAGACATTGTAAATAAAGTTGCGCAGTTAGACCGATCTATTAGTTTTGACAGAACTAATTTAGCGCGAACACCTTTCCCTCATCAAGAGTCTGGCATTAGCTGGATGATGTCGTTACTTAAGTCAGCGCAATTAGATAACCATGATGATATGTATAGAGTGCAAGGGGCTTTACTAGCCGATGATATGGGGCTTGGTAAAACCTATATGACGTTAGTTATGTTGGCTGAGTACTTGTCGATGCAGCAGCAAAGCAATAAATCTGAAAAGCCCATATTAATAGTCGCTCCACTTAGTTTACTGGAAAATTGGGAACAAGAGGTTGAAGCTACTTTTAAAGATTCCCCATTTAGAGATATTAAAGTCCTGCAGTCATCAAGGGATTTAAAAGAGTTTAAAGTTCAAGGGGCTGAACGAGAGTCTATGCAGCTTGCGACGGTAATGAATGATTCGCATGCTGATCATAAATCTATTCGATACGCTTTGCATGTTGGGGCTGATGCAGCAACAAAGCGTTTAGATATGGATAGACGTGTTGTTATTACGACTTATCAAACGCTACGGGATTACCAATTTTCTTTATGTGTTATTGACTGGGGAATTGTAATATTTGATGAAGCTCAAAATATTAAAAACCCAAATACTCAAGCAACACGTGCAGCTAAAGCACTAAAAGCTGATTTTAAATTACTAGCTACAGGTACTCCTGTTGAAAATAGTTTAAGCGAGTTTTGGTGTTTAATGGATACAGCGCAACCAGGGCTATTAGGCGATTGGGGCTATTTTAGAGAGCGCTGGATTAAGCCAATAAGTAGTGCTAATGAGGAAGAAAAAGCAGAGGTGCGTTTAGAAGTTGGTAACGATTTACGTAATGCTGCTGGGCAGTTTATGTTACGCCGAACCAAGGAAGACGAGCTAACCGGAATGCCTACTAAAACAATAAAAACAGGTATTCATAAAGACTTGGCTGACAATATGGCATTTGCTCCAGAGTTAGCTCGTAATATGACCGGAGGTCAGTTGCTTGGCTACAACCAAATTGTTGAAGATTATAGAAAGGAGAAAGCAAAAGAGCAGGGCGGCGGCCATGCTTTAACAGTACTACAGCAATTAAGAGCTGTTAGTTTGCATCCAAGGCTTGATGAGGTTTTTAAACAGCCACCTAATAATGCCAAAGAGGCACAGCGTAATTTACAAGAGTCTGAAAAGTTGCGTATGTTGTTAGATATATTGTCAGATATAAAAAACAAACAAGAGAAAGTAATTATTTTTGCGACGACTAAAAAGCTTCAGGCTGTTCTTAAAATATGCTTAGACAAAATTTATGAGCTAAACATTCATGTTATTAACGGAGACAGCAAAGCGATTGCTACAAAAAAAGATCAGCTATCTCGTAAAGGGATGATCACTGACTTTGAAGCAGAAGAAGGCTTTAACATTATAATTATGTCGCCTGTAGCGGCAGGTGTTGGCTTAACGGTTGTTGGTGCAAACCATGTAGTTCACTTAGAACGCCACTGGAACCCCGCAAAAGAAGCGCAAGCTACAGATCGTGTTTATCGTATTGGTCAAAAAAAGCCTGTGTTTATTCACTTACCCTGCCTTTTACACCCAGAATATGATTCGTTTGATGTGAACCTAGACAAACTACTCGCAAAGAAAACCATGCTAAGAGATGCGGTAGTAACGCCTGAAGTTGTGAGTGAACATGAACTGATGTCGTCAATGGGGTTATGAGATTAAGTGGCATTAAGGATGAGCTTACTACTTTGCAAGCTTGTGAAATTAATTTCGAAAGATAAAAGCATAATATTGAGAGCCGCTAACATCTTAGCGGTCTCAAATACAAAAATAAGTTATTATTAATTGATTATAAAAGTAAATATATTTAGACAATTAGGATAGTGGAATATGGAATCACCAGAGATTTTTTTAAAAGAGCTTAACAGTACTTTACGCAGATTAAGGGGGGCATCCAATGTACTTGCTAATGAAGAAATAGATAAAAAATTATTAGCTGTGATGCGTCGGTTACTGTTAGCTGAAATATTAGGGAATGAGTGGATAATTGCAGTAGGTGGCTCGCAAGGGGCAGGCAAAACAACTTTAATGTCTAAAATTTATGACTGTGGAGATTGGCTACAAGGCAACGAAGGGCGCGGTGAAAAATTACCCGTTATGATTATTGAAACTAATGAAGTAAGTGCACCGCAGGGCTATGTAAGACGTTTACAAAAAAGTGATATTGGAGATCAGCTATTAATAAAAGATGTACTTATAAATGTCGAAAACTTTAATCAAGTTATAACAGACCCTTCAGCAGAAGATTTACTCCCAGTCTTAAAAGTACCAAAACGTTATTTTAAGAGGGAGAATCAGTCTTGGCTACTTTTACCAGGCTATGAAAAACAAGATCGAGATAATAAAGATTGGCAAGAGTTAATGCGTCAGGCAATGATAGCTGCAGGTGGTTGTATAGTTGTTACAGACGAAACAAGAATGGCAAATCAACAACAGCTTGATATTACAAAGGATATGCTTGCAAATGAGTTAAAGCATTGCGAACCCTGTGTTGTTATTTCTAAAACTGAATCATACAAAGGAAACTCAGATCGCCAAAGTCAACTCAAAAATAGTGCGATGAACACTTTCAAAATAGATGAGAGCCGAATTGATAAGCAGATAATATTGACTGGAACGGATGATTCTGATTACTGTGAAGAGTGGATGCCGAAATTAGTTAACATGATTGATGAACTAAATTATACAGGGCAATCGAATCGTGTTTTTCAAACTAATAATCTAGCACAGTTAATTGGCCGAGATTTAACTAAAGTTTTAAATAGTATTAGATCTAAGGCTAGGCTTATCTTTAATAGTTCTGAAGCAACAGAGAGTGCATTAATGTGTAAAGAGCTTCTAGGTGAATTTGATGACTCTGTTACATTATTGAGAGAAGAGCATAAAAAAATTGCAAAAGCGCATGTTGATCGGAACCGAATAAATGCGGCTAAGAAATTAGACGAAAAATTATCTTTAGAGCATGAAGGCTTCAAAAATTTTATTACAAGTTCACTTGAAAGTACAACAGAAAAAAAGACAAAAATAAAGCAAACTGTTGAAGAAGCTTGGCAACAAGAAGGAAGTAACTTTCTTTCTGATTATGCTAGTCAATTAACAGGTTTGACTTTAGAAAAATTAGGACCAGTAAACAATTCTGAGATAGAGATAAGTAAAAATGAAACCCCTAAGTTACCGAACACTAAAAAACTTATTGAACTTGGTTATGCTGGGAGATCAGGTAAACCAATTCAGTTTAAAGTATTAAGTGAAGAAATAAAGAACGACATCAAAATAGTACTAAGCCATAACTCTAATACCAGTAGCGAAACAAGTAAAAAACTAGCTGAAAGTGTAAGGTTGATACCTATTATATCCCTTGAATATGCGAGGTTGTCATACTCTGTGCCTAAGTTGTTAGCTGATGAACTTAAATTAAAGATGAATGATAATGATGAGTTAATAGAGCAGAGTGTGGAGGCAATTAGTAAAGGCGCAAATGAAGGTAGAAATGCTCTCAAAGCTGTCGCTGCTTTATTAGCTGTAGACGTGATTAGTGATGGTGATTCAGACATACTAGGTACACTTTTTGGTCATACTAAAAACAAAGAATCTGAAACCAGTTCGAATGATTTTGCAAGCGAAGAATCAACCAATGAGCCAGAAGGTGGCAGTGTTCCCCCTGTTATGCTTCACCCTGCTGCCATTGCTGTTACTGCCGTTGTTGCTGCTTGCTATGTAACAACCAAAGCTGTATCTGGGCTCAGGAAACAAGAGCAAGAGTTAAGTATTCAAGCACACTCTTTGCTTAATGCAATCTCAGATTCTCACTATGTAAACTTTTGCAGCAGTTTTGATGAAGTAATGCGCTCAGCAAGATCTAGATTAGAGTTTACTTTACGACAACGCTATCATTTAGATGAGCACTTAATGCGTAAGGAAAGATTAACAAAGGCTTTAGCTGATGTAATTGTTTTATCAAATGATCTTAAAGCTGAAATTGATTCTTCAGCAAGCGGTTTAAATCCATTATTAGTTGGACACACAGCTGAGTATGATTAATGATTGGTTAACTGAATACTGGTCTGAGTTATATCTATCAAATTTGGGCTGGGCGTTTGATGCATACGAGCGATTAATAAGCTCTATGAATCACGATATAAAAAAAACATTATCGATGAAAGGAAAGCAGGTAGATCCTTTTGTAGTTGTTTTCGGCAAGACTCAAGTAGGAAAAACGACACTTCTTCTTGATTTACTCGGTATTCATTCAGATCAAATAAGTATAGTTTCCCATGTACTAAGGGGAGGAAGAGAGGCTGGGAAGTCAGCCACTGCAACAACTATGGAATACTGTCGTTCTACAAGTGAAGATTGGGCTCTAACAATCAACTCTAAAAAAGAGTTCTATGCTGCTGAGTCCGATATGATATTAGCTCTAAGTGATTTAAGAGAGAGTATGGAAAATGAAACTCAGTCTTTTAATTCTCCATGTATTGTAGATATACCAACACGTTTCTTTTCTATCGCTGCTAAAAAATGCGCTAATATACGTATTTTAGATTTACCCGGTGATAATCCTGCGAATGCTACAGAGCAAAAGCATGTATATGCTATGGCAAAAGCTTATCTCCCTTTTGCTGATTTAATTTTATTAGTTGGAAGGGGAGATGATTTGAGTTTTCTAAACTCAGAGGCTATGAGTTTTCCGGGGCTAGAGAATTGGCAAGCTATGCTTGGACGTTTTCGTATAGTAACGACATTTTCTTATTCAGCTCAATCAATAAGAGACCTAATTCGTAAGAAAGAAGAGGTTAATATCAGTGATATTAGAGCTAGACTGATTGAGCAAATTCAGCGCTTTGGAGAGCTAAGTAATGAAGGTAAAAATCAGAATCTATTTTACCCTCTTGAATTTGGAAATAGCTGGCAGAATCTAGAAAAGCAGGAACCTGTACTTTACAGAAAATTAAAACCATTAATTAATGGGCTTCGAACAACATTAATTGATGAAATACATGCTTCTGTATCGCCTGTTAGTCGTCTTCGAAATATGCTCGATAGTCATGTAAGGATCGAATATATTTATAAAAAGAAATTAGAGAGGTTGAAACAGGACGAAAAAAAAATCATCAAAGAGATTCAAGCTATTGACGAAGATGCTCAAATCTATAAAAAATTAAATGAACGAGAGCTTGAACAATTAAATAAAAAAATTAAGTTAATTGAGTACGGTACAAGTGAAAATTTAAAAAGCAATATTAATGACTTGATAGCTGTTTATAAGAGCGAGTGTCACTATAAAATTGATAGAAATCCCGAGAAAGAAAGTGTTATTTCTCTCAAAAGGTTGATTCTTAATTATAAATCTCAACTGAATGAAATTGAATTAAATTTAAGCCAATCCTTAATTGTAAATAATAAAGCATATTGGAGAGATGTTGAGAAAACTTTTACGGAGCCAAATCCTAGCGTGATTAATAATGAGGTTCGATCTATTTTTGGTCAGGTGGAAAAAGATTTAGATAAATACTTTATAAAAAAATACCTATCAATTAAAAACTACCACCATGATAAAAATAAAGTAGAAACGGCTAGGAAAAAATCAGAAGAATTTATCCTTTTGCAGTGGGAGAATTCTTGGATTAAAGCAATTAATACAATGAACAAAAAAAATAACAATAAAAAAAGACAACTTAAAGCGAGCATATTGATAAACAAAGATGAACAAAGAAAGCTACAGAAAGAATCTCATATAAAAAATAATGTATTAAGCAAGTTGAAAATAAGAGTTATAAATACTGAAAAATTAATGAAGGAAGATATAACAAAGTTTGAAACTTTTATTAATATATTGGAGCAAGAGTATCATGCATTAAAAACAAAAAAAATTGATGCATTTTTAGATGAAGATGATGAATGTGATGCTTTTATGCAGTTAATCTCATTTTGTGAATTAAGTGCTCAGAGAGATACGTTAAAGCTTTTACATGGAAAAAAGTGATTAGAATATGATTACAAACAGTGAGATTAATAATAAAGAAAAACAATTAACTGAGTTAATGGTGAAAATCGTTAAGCAACCACTTGCTCCTGTTATCAATGACTTGGAAAGATTAAAGAATGATATTTTATCTGTAGGGGATGCGCTAGAGGAGGCCAATGAAAAGCTTGATTTGGTGAGTGCAGATAAAGATGAGTTATTAAAACAATTAACAAAAAAAATTTCACGTTTAGAAGAGCGTGTTTTAAACGATATAGCTAAAAATAGCGCAGAAATTATTAGTGACAATAAAGATAGAGTTGAACAACAGCTGTTAGTTTTTAATAAGTCTATTGATGGTGCGGTGTCTGAAATAATATGCTCAAGTGATACCGTTAAAGGTATGTTGGTTTCTTTTAGTAACAAGATAGATGAGCGTCATAAAGAACTGTTAGATAGGAATAGTTGTTTAAATTCTAAGGTTGATAAATTAGTCCATGGATTAGAAGACACTAATAATAAAATAGCTAAAATTATTGAAGAACAAGAGAAAGCAACATTGGAATTGACTAGTAAAAATGATGAAATTAAAGGTTTAATATTTAAAGTTAACAAAAAGATTAATTTATTTTCACTCGTTTTATTAGTGCCAGCTTTAATTGCTACCTCTTATTGTTGTTTTCAAACACTTAGCTATTAACAGCTCAGAATGAAACTCCAATTCAGCGCCTCAAACGCACTTAATAAATATCTAAAAGCTGATTTACCTCGTTTGCCACATGAGCCTGGTAAACAAGCAGGGGTAAATACCCTCATTAGCGATAGTAATGTTTTTAACTGGCAATTGCAGATTATTGATAACAGCTCTAAATCTCGTAAAAAAACAATCATTGTTTGTGAAGCGAATAGCCGTTTTACGTTTTTTATACCGGTTAGTTTAAAGCTAACACAAGAGGAATTAACTCAGCGCTTAGCGTATGAATGGCAATTAATAATGGCACAAACATTTGAGGTATATCAGCTTATTCCATGCAGCGATATAGCTGTGCTGTTGAGTGAATTATCTAAAAGAGAATTTACTCCGCACTGGCTAAAAATACCAATTTAAGCATAAGCGGCCATATTAGCGACGCTGCACTTTGGGTTACCCAAATACCCAGCCTAAACGCACCACCAATAAAACAACTCGCCGCAAAGAGAAGTTTATACCCATAGAGCGTTTATTGAGTTATTGCCAATCGCTTGTTACTGATCAACAACATGATGATGAACTATCAACTGAAATAATAGATACCAGTAATATTATTAATTTTAGTGATTACCATAAAAAATAAGAGCTGGTTAATTCTTTAAACTGATCATTAAAAGGGATTTTATTTTGAAAGATTACCAACCATTTTCAGCTGAAATAAAGAACGAAAAATCAGGTGAAATCAAAAATAATTTTGGTGATGTTTACTCAGATGAGTTGATCACTACCTTTATAAAAATAATAGAAGAGTCTACATTTGTTGAACTCGATTTTGCCGACTTGTTAGTGTTTTTACATGAGTGTAGAAACGGCTTTAAAATTTTTACAACTCAACAAGCATTAACTGAATTTGTGAAATCGAGCGAAAGTAAACCGACATCATTATTTGGACATAAAAAGTTAACTACTGGTGTGAATGTTTTCGATAGCTACTCTCAATACATATCAGAGCTCGATAAACTTTTAGCGAGTAACGGATGCTTATATGTATCAGCGGGTGTTTGCACCGATTTAAACGAGCAGCAACAAAGCTTTGAGTTTTATATGATTAATTGCAAAAGCTAAGTAAAATTTCATCAAAAAAGTCTATGTATTTAAAGTTTCATGAATAGAATTAGGACGAAATATGTTATTCAAAATAATCTCAAAAGATAATAAGCAAGTATTAGAAGCTGTGAACTCTCAAAGTATGGGGGAGCTTCAGCTTGAGCAACTTATAATGGAAAATCAAAGAAATGATAATAATAACGGTACAACTCAATTACTGAATGAAGGTATTTTTGGCGAAGAACTTATTCTACTGAAAAACCAAGTTAAGATTGCTAATGGTAAAAGGCTTGATGTTTTAGCACTTGATAAAAATGGGAATGGTGTAGTTATTGAGTTGAAAAAAGACCTTGGTTGTTTGGGGGTGGATACGCAAGCTTTGCAATATTTAGCTGATATTTCTAGGTTTAATGGCGATAATTTTATAAAAAATAAAAAGTTAGTAAATGAGTCATATATAGAGGCCGTAGAGTCGTTTATAGATTCAGCAGAAATTGACAGAGCTAAAATAAACAATAAAAATCGTATCATTTTAATAGCCAATAAATTTGACCGAACACTTTTTTCTATGGGAGAGTGGCTATCAGATAAAGGTGTAGGGTTTAAATGCATACAATATAGTCTATCTAATCATGAAGACGGTACGCAGTATATAGACTTTTCGGTTGTATTTGATAGAAGCCCAGAATCAACATTCCCTTTAAGCTTTAGTGCTATGCAACGAGAACCTAAGTATTTTTGGTATAATATTGGCACTACAGAACCCAAAAATTGGGCTTGCTTGAAAGAAAAGTCCATTGTTTCTGCTGGGTTTGATGGAGCAGAGGGCGACAAAGGGGATAGGTTACTTAATAGCTTTATACCTGGAGATGTTTTAATAGCTTATGCTAATGGTTGTGGTGCTATTGGTGTTGCAGAAATTCCAAAAAGCTCCTCGTCAACTTATAAGTTGTTAAACCAGCCAATTGTGAATGATCCTGTATCTGAGTATCACCTTCACAGGTTAAATGTTAAATGGCAGTGTACAACTGACGACAATTTTAGTGGTTCAATTACTCCCGCAGATGCAAGAAACCAATTTAATATTCACCATCCGTATACAACAAGTTGTTCGATTGAAAGCGATAAGGCAAAACGATTAATTAAAGCGCTCAAGGATAATCTCAAGGCATAGATCAAACAAAAAGTGTAACAGTCGAAATCACAAGCTTGTAAAAATTTATTTCCCACAAGGATTGTTATATTAGTTGAATCTAATCTGAGTTCCCGTGTTCATACCATCGGTGCACAGTTATTAACAAGGCGTATCTAAAACACCTTGAAGTGAAACGCTTTAAGTGGTCTATTAGCTTAGGTAAAGGAATTTAAGTGGTTAACTTTTAAAGGTTAATCATTAATTGAAAAGGATGTTTATGACCAAGTTAGGTTTAGTTTTTTCTGGTGGTGGTGGTAAGGGCGCATACGAGATAGGCGTTTGGAAGGCACTAAATGAGTTTGGTATAGCTAAAAACGTTGAAGCAGTTGCTGGTACTTCTGTTGGAGGTTTAAATGCAGCTTTATTTACAGCAGTTGATTACAGCTCTGCTGAGAAGTTATGGCTGGATATTGCACCTAGTAAGGTTTTAACACTTAAAGCAGAAGATATTGCTATTGCTGTGTCTAAGTTCGCAGTAGGGGTTTATTTACCGGGTGTAGCACCAAAAGCATTGATGACGCTTAGCTCTTTATTAGGTGGTGTAGGAGCTTTTTCTCAAGATGGACTTGCTGAACTTATTCACCAAAGCAATGTTTGCAATGCTGTTGATAATAATATACCACTGCATTTATGTGCATTAACAGCTAAAAATGGCGAGCTAGTTTATCCTCAATTAAATACATTAAGCGCTGAAGACAAACAAAAATGGCTATTGGCAACATCTGCGATACCCGCTGTTTTTAAAGCAGTTGAAATAGACGGCACAAATTATGTTGATGGCGGCGTACTCCCTTCATACAGCGACAACACACCTTACAAGCCACTAATTGAGCAGCATAACTGCACTCACATTATTAATATTTACTTGGACCGTACTGCCGATGTAGTGACTGCAAGCAAACAATATCCAGCGGTTAATTTTTGGAATATAGTCCCGTCGCAAGCATTCGCAGGCTTAATTGAGCCGCTTAATTTTACAAAAGAAAACGCTGCTAATCTTATTGAACTGGGCTATAGCGACACTGCTAAAATTCTTAAGCAGTTTAAACCCTTTATGGATGATGAAGCCCGCTTTATGCAGGCCGCTTTTGAATTTGCAGCCTCAAACACACAATTCAACGATCAGATATCGGTAAACCGACAGTTGCGTGATGATGGAGCTTTAGATTCTAAGCAGCTTATATCTCCTCATTCATTAGATGACGTACTAAGCGAACTTGCCTATACGTTAAATGAGCAAGAGCGAGAGATAGCTAGTCAAAATATTGATAGCTTGATAGATGAATTTGCTGATAACTCAAATGAATTACTTGAACATGCCTTTAATACAATTACAGCACTTGCATCTACCGAAGGGCGTATTAACGCTCAGTTAGACCAAAGCCATGTAGGTAGGTTGATCGGGTCTGTCACTGGGAGCAATGCTAAGTTACAAGCGGGTATTAACTATGATTTAAATCGCGCTATATATTCAAGCCAGTTACTAATTCAAAAGCTTAATCATAAACAAGCGCTAACAATGGAAGCGATGGTGTCGCTTGCTAATAAAACAAACTACCTGATGACCCATGTTAATGTGTTATATGGCAGCGTTAAAAAACTTGAACAAGATGTTTTTCAATCGGTTGTTTTAATGAAGCAAGGAATCAAGGCATTAGCGCATCAATGCGACGTTAGATTCAACCAACTTGAAAATAGAATTGATAACCTAGAACGTAGCCAATTGGTAAATAGTTGGTATAACAATACAAAATCGAAGTGCGTAAGTTTAAATAATTTACAGCCAAGTGAATTATTAATTAGTGTAACGCTAAGCTTTTACAATGATTTAGGGCGGGAGTGGTCTAATAGTGAGTTAAGTTGCTACACAAATTTATTGCATGATATTGGCTTACATCAAACATTATTATCGCCGTGTAGTTTATTTAGCTCAAGCTCAGCCAAGTTATTTTTAGATAACATAGAAGCAAGCGCTATTTTACCTGTGGCCCCTAAACACCAGCAGTTTCATCCTTTATTAAAAGGGCTGCAAATAGCAAGTGAAGCACAAAACTACGCAACAGCTGAACAAGTTAACCAAATTATTGAACAGCAGTTAGGCTTAGCACTCAATAATGAATTGAATGGTTATGAACTCGGGTTGGAGCTATTACATAGCCTAAAATGTAACGATAAAAGGCTGCCTGCTCACTCAAATACGGTAGGTTTAAATCTACTGACAGCGAATGAGCATTCAACGATGCAAGCCCAATTGTTGGGTCAAATTTCTACTTACAATACTGTTAATAATGATATTTTAAACAATAAAAATATCAGAGATGATTTAGCCTTTTTGCAAAATAAAATTGAACAATTCAAAGTCATCGTCCCCGTAATTGGCCAGTTTTCAGCCGGTAAAAGTTCATTACTAAATAATTACTTAGGGAAAGACTACCTTAAGTGTGACATAAACCCTGAAACAGCGGTTGCCACAGAGCTAAGCTATAGCGAAGACGAACATATCATAATTAATTATATTGATAATAAACTGAGTGATCGGAAAGCTATAAGCGAGTTACAAAACTTAAAATTTGACGAAAATATATTCTATATTCAAGTTTTTATTAATAATCAAAAGCTTAAAAATCGCCCTAATTTAGTGCTGGTGGATATGCCGGGTTTTGCATCAAATAATATCGGCCACTCCAAGGCAATTGCTTGCTACTTGGAGCGCGGTGATTACTTTATAAATTTAATACCCTCAGAAAAAGCCTTCGATGCAACGGCTATTAATCAACTGCAAGAAATCAACTTTAATTATGAAAAAGACATTGCTCATATTGTGTCAAAATCTGGCCGGCTACCAAGTAGTAAGTTGTTAGCGGTTAAGAGTCAGTTGCAAGCGTATTTAGCCGAAGTTTTAGAGAGTGATATAACAATAGGTAATATAGAAAATATAGGGAAGAACAAAGATATAATTGATTTTGAGAATGCAGTCGACAACGCATTAAATCAGTTTGATACATTACTTTTTAAGCGTTATTCACAGCAATTAGCTAAGTTAGCAGAGCAGATAACTAGCGCGATAAATGGTCTTAAAAAGTCTAGCCAGTCAAGTGAAGCCCAAATTCAACAACAAATAAGTAAAACCCACAGTGCATTTAGCTCGGTAGAAAAAAAGCTTCAAGCGTCACTTAACGATCTTGAATATAACTTATGTAGCGTAGGAAAAGAGCAGTTAATTCAGCGCTCTCAACATGTGTTAGGCTCATCGGTATCAGTTTTAGTCAGTGCGGCCAAATCGAATCAAGTATCACAAAAAATAAATGAGCTATTAAGGCCAGTTTTACAGCAAGGTGTTGATAACTTAGTAAAGCAAGAGTTGCAAAATTTAGATAAAAAGCTCGACAACATAAGCGAGCAACAATTTAGCGATGTACAAATTACTCTTAATATACCAGCAGAAGAGAAAGAGGCTTTTTCAGTAACGTATGCAGCTGTAGCAGCGGGAGTTGCTATAGTTATTTTAGGCCCAATAGGTGTTATTGCCTCGGGTATTATAGGTGGCTTATTGGGCCGTAAAGACAACGCAGAAGAGCGCGAGCAGCAAATAGAGTCACAAGTGCGTGAGCAAGTTATTCCTCAAGCCGTTAATATGGCTGTAGAACATTGCACACAGCAACTAAATACAGCGGTCTCAAAAATTAAACAAGCCGTTTTAAGTTCATTTGAGCAAGAGCAACACGACTTCAACCAAGGTATTGAACAGCTTAAACTACAATTGCAGCAAAGCGAAGACGCGTTTAACGAGCAGCAGTTAAAGTTTGATAACGCTTTAATTCAAATTCAGCAAACAAATCAAGCCGCGCAAATAAAAACCAATGCTATAAAGGAAGCTAGCTAGTGAGTAATGATTTAGATTTTGACAGTTTAATGAACGGTCACCTTGATTTAAGTAGCAATGCAAATGAGCAATCAGCTTATTCACAAGCATCACTTCCAAACACAAAATCAGAGGGGGTTAATCAATATTTATACGAAAGCGAAAAAGGGTTAAGTTTATGTGCTCAATTAATTGCTAATGGTGATAGCAATACACCCATTGCCCGTTTATTAGCCGAAATTAAACACACGATTGAGCATGACTTTTTACAGCTTGCCAAACAAGACGATAACACCACGGGGGCTCATACTTATGCTCAATTGTTATTGCTAGAAAAACAATTGAATGAGATTGCGGCTTTTCCACATCTTGAAAAATACTATACCGTTGCAGTGGGTGGCTCATTTAGTGCGGGTAAATCGCGCTTTTTAAACTCTGTATTAGGGTGTCCCTCGTTGCTGCCAACAGACACAACACCCACTACATCTATACCTACTTATTTGTCGTTAGGTGAGCAAAATGCAATAAGTGCACTTAATTTTTATCGGAAAAAAACTGCAATTGATGAAGAAGCATTAAAAGCTATATGCCATGCATTTAATGATCGTTTTGGCGTAACCTTTAGCCATTTACTACAGCTAATATCCGTTGAGCGTGAAGACTTTAAATACCCTAACCTCGTATTTTTAGACACCCCTGGTTACAGCAAAGCCGACGATATAATTAACACACAAAACAATACAGACGAAAACATTGCTCGTGAGCATTTACGCAGTGCAGACTATTTAATTTGGTTGGTTGATCAGCAAAATGGTACCGTGCCACAGCAAGATATTGAATTTTTAAAAAGCTTAGAGCTAACTCAGCCTGTATTAGTGGTGATTAGTAAAGCGGATAAAAAGCCAGAATCGCAAATACAACAAATTATTAATACAGCAAAGCAAGACTTACAACGAGCTGAAATTAATTTTTTAGACGTAATAGGGTACTCAGCCCAGTTAAATAAAGAGTTTTCAAGCTCCCAAACTGTACTAACTGATTTATTACAAACAGTGAGTAAAGGTAAAAATGGATCGATTGTTTTATGGCAAGCAGAGCAAATATTTAAGAGCTATATAAATTTTTATGAGTCTACTCGTCAAATTCATAGCTTAACAAGTGGCACGATTAAAGAGCTGATTTTTGCTGAAACTATATCAGATAAAAACAAACAACATTTAGATGATATAAGCAATAAAACAAAAGCGCAGTTAAATGCTTTAGCAACACAAAAGCAAGTCGCATCTAAAATACAGCAACAATTACAAGAGCAAATAACGCAGTTATGCGAGTTGCTCAATGTAAAAACAACCATGCAGCCGAGCTCTGTCGCATTGAGTTCAACTAATACGACTTGCTCACTTGGTAACGATAATGTACCCCAACAATCATTAGTATTTGAAGCGCTCGTGCAAGGCAGTATTAAGCAATTGTCGGCTATTGCTGACATAACTGCTTTGCAAGGGCGAGTAATTAAGTTAAGTGCAGTAGGCGTGCACATTAAAATAGAAGAGAAAGTACCAACCGATTTCGACATCATTATTACTAAACAAAAAATAAAAGCCCAGTTGGGTGATGCCGTAATTAGTGATTATTTTAACGAAGGCCAGCGGGTGAAAGTTCACATAGTAAACGATAAAAAAGCGAGCATTACAGTCGATATAGCTTCGGCATAATTTTGAATTAGCAACCCACAATTACTTAATAAAAAAGGAAGTAAGATGGATTTTGATATTTTAGACGTTATAAACGATGCAACAAAAGAAGCTGATGCATTTGAAGGCCACCCAGCGGCTGATTTCACCATGGAAGAGCAGCTATTATATTTAAATGGCTTAGCACTGGTTATGAATGCGGACGGCCACATTGACGACACCGAAAAAGAATATATTCGCATACTTATAAAATCAATGAGCCTTGATCAATCAATACTTGATGATATGGTAACGTTTGCAAAAGCGCCGGATAAAGACACAGTACAAGCGTTTTTTCGTACTTTTCGCCGTAGACCCGTTGCGCAATTGTTTTTGTTCGACGCACTAATGATGACCCGCCGCGATGGCAAAGTAGAAGACAAAGAAAAGGCCGTTGTAGACAAAATTGCCGACCAGCTCGAAATACTAAAAGGCACTCAACAAGATATATTTGATTTATTTTGCCATATTAAAAACCGCAACTGGCAAGAAAGCGCATTATATTTTAGCTCCCATTTATTAAACCCCGATCACTTTAAACATTTGCTTGCCTATCATGAGATAGAGTTCGATGCGTTAATGGCAGAAACCGCAGAGATCAGAAGTAATAGGTTAATTGAGGTGATTAAACAAAAGGTTGATATTGATGCATTAGAGTGGGAGCCGCTCGCATATTGCAATAATAACTGTATGCCAGATGCAACAGAAATATCAACTACGCTTATTTCAAACATCGTCACCCTTGACCTTATTTTGCCATTTTTGCAATCAAAGCTTGATAGAAAAGAGTTACGTATAAATGCGGGTGAGGTTTTATTAATTAAAGATGGTGTTGAACTTGCTTATAGCTCACTAACTGATTTAACACTTAGTCATGATAAAGAAACAGACGCATTTTTTGTCACTCCAAATTTGCCAGAACACAGTGTTTTTAAAGTAACCGCTGAACTGTTGAGCGATTTTGGCTTTATGATATCTGAACATCTAATTAAAGAAAAAGATATTGAGTCTGATGATCCTCAAGTTATTAATATGGTTTTAGATATCCTCTATTCAGCTAAAATAGTTAAAGCTAAAGGGCATTATGGGGATGGTTCGGGTTTCAGTAATATAAAAATCAATGGAATATACGCTTGCAATGAATACTTATTAGGTTGCGATAATCGACTTTATATAATGCAAACATCTTCAGAATCATTTAGCACACGTCATTTATCTTCTTCATCTCCATGGGAAGTCCTAGCCTCAGGTCAATTCAGGCTAATGCGATAAGGGAGCATGTTGATGGATGATTTAGACATGCTCACCAGTTTTATGGAAGCGACGAAAGAGCCGATTGCTTTTGAAAACCACCCAATTGCGCAACAAGGGATTGAAGGGCAGTTATTGTATTTGCAAGGCCTAGCCTTAGTGATGAATGCAGATAATGACATTCATGAAACCGAGGTTGAGTATTTACAAATTTTAATAAACTCTTTTTCACTCGATAGCTCTGTTTTAGATGACGTGATTGATTTTGCTAAAGCGCCAGACAAAGTAACAATTCAAGCATTTGTTGCATACTATAGGCGTAAACCATTGGCGCAATTGTTTTTATTTGATGCGCTAATGATGGCCCGACGTGATAACCAAGTACACGAAAAAGAAATGCCTTTAGTGAACGCAATAGCACAACAACTCGAAATACTAAAAGGCACTCAACAAGATATATTCGATTTATTTTGCCATATTAAAAACCGTAACTGGCAAGAAAGCGCATTATATTTCAGCTCCCATTTATTAAACCTCGATCACTTTAAACACTTACTCGCCTATCACGAAATTGAGTTCGATGAGCTAATGGCAGAAACCGCTGATCTCAGGAGCAATAGGTTAATTGAGCAAATAAAGAAAAAAGTTAACCCGGGTGCTTTAGAGTGGGAAAAGCTGAGTTATTCAAAGAGAAATTATAAACCGGAGTTTGAAATAACAACCAATTTTATTCCAAGCCTTTTAAGCCATGAATTATTACTGCCATTTTTACAATTCAAGCTAGCACATCACGAATTACGTATATCGAATGATGATATTTATATAGCTAAAAGCGCAGAAGAAACACTTTACGCCACTTTGTCTGATCTATCGTTAGAATATGATAATGAAAGTGATGTCTTGAGCGTTAAATCAGAATACGTATCAGGTGATAAACTTGTTATATCAAACAAACTCTCTAAAGATTTCTTTGATTTAATCCTTCAATCTTTACAACCAAAAGCAACCGCAAGCAAGCCTTATAATGATCTTAATACTATTCTAGGGTGTTTTTTTTCTGCTGAAATTGCTCAAGCACAGGATCTCACAGTTCAGAGTACCTTCAACCCTAATGCAGGTACCCCTGGAGGCGTGGGTATGTTTGGCGTGGGTATGTATGGAAAAGCAAAAAGTTGGACTTCTGCTTGTAATCAAAATATCTTAAAAGAAACAAGAGTATTGTTTCCTTACAGTAATGGTCATTTTTTGCAAAATGAAATAGTAATGGACTTGGATGATCAATTTTATATGAACACTGGTTGTGTGGGGGAAGCAATAGTAAATGATGTTGATTATTTATGTGACTTATCTCCTTGGGAAGTTTTAGTCTCAGGCCAATTTAGATTAATGAGGCCAATAAAAGGAATTAAAAATGATTGAAGAACAGTCATCAAGTTTATTAAAAATAAGTAAAGGTTATGAGTTGTTAGGCAGCTCACTGGATGCAAATCTGTTGGCTGAGTTACAAGCATTATCTAGTAACTTTAAAAACGATGCATTACATACACAAAATGAAAATAGATTGCTGCGTATTGGTATAATCGGCCAAATAAAACGGGGTAAGTCTTCGTTTTTAAATAGTTTGTTATTTAATGGCCAAGACGTGCTCCCAAAGGCTGCAACACCGATGACGGCTGCGCTAACTAAAATTTGCTATGCACAGCAGCCAAAAGCACTGATTGAGTTTTATAGCAAAAATGAGTGGGATAAAGTTAAAAACTTAGCGGATAAAGCATTCACTAAACAAGCAAGTTACGAAAACGCATTGCTTGAATATCAAGCCAATAAGGCAATATCGCAAAAGCAGGGCGTTTTTATTCCTTCACCCGCTAAGCCTGTTTTATCTGATGAAGAAAAAGCCAGTATTGAGCTTTTAAATATGGTTAAAAGTTCAGGACTAAACGTTGCGCAGTATTTAGATACAACCATATCGCTTGATGAAGTAAATAATAATGAATTAGTTGATAAACTAAACAACTATGTGGGAGCCAGCGGCGAGTTTACACCAATAGTAAAAAGCACTGAGCTGCATTTAAATATTGAGTCTTTACGCGATATTGAGGTGGTTGATACACCGGGAATGAACGACCCAATAATCTCCCGTGGTAGGCGTACCCAAGAGTTTATAGGCCAATGTGACGTGGTATTTGTACTCAGCAATAGCGGCCAATTTTTAGACCAATCAGATATGAGCTTGCTGGCGCAAAATATTCCCAATAAAGGTATTGAAGATATTGTACTAATTGGCTCACTGTTTGATGGGGCCTTATTGGATGAGTACCATAAGTACCCGTCTATTCAACAGGCGTTACCGGCCATTACTACAAAATTAAATAATCAGGCCAAAAGTAATGTAGATAAGGTATGTAATGAATTTGCAGCCCATCAAAGTACTGAAGATAATAATCAAAGCCATTTAATGAGCACTTTACAAAATGCTTTGCCGCCTATATTTATTTCTTCTCGCTGTTACGATTTAGCCATAAAGCCAGAGCAGTCATTAAATGAAGAAGAGTTGCATACGTTGAACCTTCTTAATGGCATGTTTGATGACTTTTCGTTTAATGCCAATACGTTTGCAGCAGTGGCTAACTTCACAAAAGTACTAAGTAAATTAGATACTGTTAAGGCGAAAAAAGAACAAATATTGGCAGATCGTTTTAATAACCTTTTAATAGGTTCAAAACGTGAGGTTAAACAAAAATTAGCGCAAATTGCAGATGACGTAACTTATAAGCGTAAAAACTTACTTGAAGGTGATGTTGAAAGTTTAGCGAAAAAACAACAAGAAGCAGTTAAGCGAATAGAGTCTGGTACTGTTAAAGTTAATAGTGTTTTTGAAAAATACAGCATTCAAGCTGCAAAAACTTTAACACGCTTATTAACAGACATAAACCAAGATGCAATACAGGTTAAACAAGTACAGTCGCAATCAGGCTCGCGGGAAGAAAGTTATACAACATCAAGAGAAGTAAGTGATTCATCGTGGTACAACCCATTATCATGGGGTTCAACTCGTACAGTAACGTCAACCCATTATCGTACAGTTAATTACACCTATGCAAGTGTTCATGAAGCAGTGAGTAAGCTTGAGTCATTTGTGGTCGATACCAGCAAAGCGATTTATGACGTAAGTGAAAACGCAATTCAATTAGGGTTGTTTAAACAAGATATAAAAGCATCTATTAAGGATATGTTTGATTTTACGGATGACAACTTTGACCCCGAAATGGTTTTAATGCCATTAAACAATGCCGTTGAACGTATTACGATCCCTGCGGTGAGTTTAGATCTTGATGCGCATATTAATACTATTAGGCAACAATTTAGTGCTGAGCAAGTTGAAGGCGATGATATAGCTCAGTTACGTACTGAACAGGCCCGCGTCGTGGCTTTATTATTGCAAGATATAAGTGTTGAGTTAAAACAATGTATAAATCTAATAGTAGAGAAGTTAGCTAAAGAGCAAAGTAATTTTATTCCGAGCTTAACCAAAGACCTAGTAGCAAGTGTTGAGCAACTAAAGCAAGATTTAACCCATAAAGAAGAGGTATTAAAAGGGTACGATGACGTATTACAAAAAGTGAATACTGATTTAGCTACTTTAAACACTAATTTATAAGTTTACTGCGGTTAAGGCATTATCGTGTTTTAAAAAACATAGATAATGCCTAAAGCAGCTTTACCCATCAATAAGCGGATAGTGGGTATAACTCCAAAGCTCAGTACCCATCATAATATCGATAATAAATATAAAATGAGCAGCGCTAAAGTTGTAGTTAAACTTAAAACGACCGTTATTTAGTTATTTTGTTTGCTAGGTTAGTTAATAAATCAACGGCTTTAAAGCTCGCCGCTTCCATTTGCGATATATGATCAATCATTTTATCCGAATGGCCATCTGCAAAGGCTTGCAATGCTTGTATGCCATGGTTGTGAATCTCGGCGTGCGGGGCTTCTAAGTTTTTAAATTCAATATGGGAGGCGTATTTAGCTGCACCATCACCTTTATAGTACCATTTACCTAAACGACACATTGTGTGATCGGCAAATTCATCTGTGGTTTTATCAGATAAACCAAGTAGTACCTTATAAACTTCCAGTTTCCAAACGATATGATCCATTTTTACCGTCTGAATAAATGCGTTTTCAGTTGAGTCGGTAATAACTGAATACATGTTTTGTGAGAACGTAACAATTTTATTAGCGGTATCTTCGATAGCCGCTGAACTTTCACTGATCTCATTACTTTGTTTCCCGACGTCGGTAATGTTGCCAACAACGTGGTCCATTTGTTGGTTTACTTGTTCAATTAAGCCTGAAATTTCATTCGATGCATCAGCTGAGCGTTGTGCTAATGTGCGAACTTCATCTGCAACTACGGCAAAGCCTCTACCTTGTTCTCCAGCTCTGGCGGCCTCAATAGCAGCATTAAGGGCTAGTAAGTTAGTTTGGTCAGAGATGCCTTTGATAATGTTTACAAAGTCATTAATCCCTGCTGTGACTGTTTGTAATTGCTTTACAGATTCAGAGGCTGTTTTAGTGTCTCTGGATATCACAGAAGTTGATTGCAAAGTGGCGGATAGCATTACAATAATGTTATCAAGCAATTGCTGTGATGATTGAAAGCCATCTCTGTGCATTACAAGTTCACTTGAATTTGCTGCTAGGCTCTCCCTGATTTGCTCTATTAAAATTGAAGACTGTAGCCACAAGCGGTTTAATTCGTCTTGTTGTTTGGCAGTTTTATCAGTTTGATTTATTTGCGCTACTAACTGACTTTTAGCATTCTTAACTTGTTCCAGTTCATCATGCAGTGCTTCATTTTGGTTACGAATATCTACAATTTCATTTTTTAGTTTTGCAATTTCTTTTTTATACTTAGAATTAAATATCACGTATTTGTCCAACTGTTTCTGTAAATGTGCCCAGAGTAAATCTCAGCGTTGTGCTAGCACACTTAATCTAATAGGTTATTAGGTTAGTTTAGCAAACTATGTCGTAATTTTTTTGAGCAAGCGCAATAAAACAGTGTGCCATTGCTATTTTTAGGTCAACAGAGCAGCCTTAATGCGAGGAAATAACATCGCTTTATTAGTAAACTATATGTTTGAAGATAGTTGCGCGCAAGAACATTTGTTAGTTTAACTGAGACAGACGACTTTATTCCGCCCTGTTTCTTTAGCTTTATAAAGACCAAGATCGGCTTGTTTAACCATGTCTTTATATTCACCTTGTTGATTATATTCACAGACACCTAAAGAAACAGTGACCTGAAGTAGCTTATCTTGGTAAGTCAATTCAATGTTACTTACGGCTAAGCGTAACTTTTCTGCAAGATGCGATGCTTGCTCTTTATTGGTTTCAGGTAAAAACACCAGAAATTCTTCACCTCCCCAGCGAGCAACTTTATCCATACTTCTAATTGAATCTTGCAATGCGCTAGCCACTTTTTGCAATACAATGTCACCATAGTCATGTCCATAGGTGTCGTTGAGTACTTTAAAATGATCTATATCCAGCAAAATAATACTAAAAGTTTTTTTATTGCGATTAACCCGGCTCATTTCTAATTCAAAGATATCGTGCAATGCGCGGCGATTAAATAGTCCCGTGAGCTGATCGCGCAACGCAAGCTCTTTAACTTGCAGGTAGGCAGAGTGTTTTAGTCTATAGGCAATATAAATAAATAGGATAATTAAAAGACTGAAGGCAACGATCCCATAGAGTCGTAGAATTGCATTTTCATTGCTTGTTTGCGCTAGTTTAGCTTCGATTAATGACTTTTCTTTAGAGGCAATATCATAGGCTGCTTGTGATTGATCAAATTTTTCTTTTGCAGCTAATGAGGTACTTTCATCATCTAATTCTTTGTATTCAACCATAAGTTCTAATGCGCGTTGGTAATTTCCTAATGATTGATAATTTTCGATCATTGGCGGATAGTTTTCTAAACGTTTGATGAGTTGACTCTCGCTTGAAAATATAGCAAGGGCTTGCTCAAAATAGTCGGCAGCAAGTTTATAATTACCTAAACTTTGATTGCTTTGTGCCAGATTACTTAAAACGGTAGGCTTATGTATTAAATCATTGTTTTTATTTACAATATCTAACGCTTTTAAATAATAATCAATGGCTTTTTGGTGCTCATTTAGCTCAGCATAAATAGTGCCTTTATTAATAATTATAGGAACTCGGTCAAATATATTATGAAAGTGGGCTACTTTTTCGGCTTGATTAATGGCAATTAATGCCTCTTGGTATTGGGCTTTATCAACGTACATTGCAGCTAAGTTTGCATACAGCTCAGTGAGCAGTATGTCATTTTCAGGGTATGCTGCTATTGCCTGTTGAGTGTATTCAATCGCTTTGTCGTAGTTTTTCATATAATAATTGGTAAACCCTAAACCAATTAATATCTTCGGTGAAGCATATCCTTGAATGTTTATTTGTAAATCGTGAGCATGTAAGATTTTATCGAGTCCATCTACCATTTTTCCTTGTCTAACAGAGTTAATTCCATACAAATAGTAAGTCATACTCGTAGCAAGCTGTGTGTCATCAGCAAAAGACACCGCTTTTGATAAATAAGAATCGGCTTCGGCAAACTTACCTAAGCGATATTTCATTAGTCCGAGGTTGTCATAAAGTGCGTATTTAGTTTCTATATCGACTTCGCTAACGAGTAATTGTGAGACATCGTCTTTGAGCAAGTCGAATTCATGCCAGTTCTTGTCTTCATTCATAAATGCAAGCCAAACAACCATTAACTCAGCTTGTTGTGTGGTTGATTGTGCCGAGGAATATGTTGTCCTTAATTGTTGATAAGCTTGTGCGGATTCACCATCGCTTTTGAGCTGTTTTATTTCACTGAGTGTGGATTCTAGTGAGTCAATTTGCTCTGTGGCATAGCCACTATTAATAAACGTTAGCAGTAGTAATATTAAAATACCTTGTCGTACCATTATAAAGTCCAAAGAGTAAGGGGCGTGTTGAAGTCAACTAATGCCAAAGTTTTTGCAGTCGGAGCTGTGTTTATTTCACTGATCAGTGTGAATAAGCATAAATTAATTATCGCTAAAAGCGACATTATTGCCGTTATATTTTAATTTTTATAGGTATTAATTTTGTATCTTTGTCTTAAAGCGTTGCGCGTAAAAAATTTAAAGTTTGCGTGGATAAGTCGCAGAACAACACGTCTGCGACTCAATTATAGCGAAGTGTAATTAGTAACGTTTTTTAGGTGCTTTTAGTTGTGAATCAAATTCATCAGGAAATAAAATCGTGCCGTCGTCTTCTTCAGTTGGAAAAACGGCGATAAGTAAGTCATCTTGTTCAAGACCGGGTGTCCATCGGGTTGTCCAATCTTTCAATGGAATTGCTTTAGCTGTGCAATTTTCCCACTCACCGGTAGCCCATGCCTCGGCATAAATACGTTCAGGCCATACCGGCACACAATCATCATCTTCGTTGGCGAGCATAACACAGCCATCGTCGTCATTTAATATCCACACTTGTTTGAACTCTTGGACGGTCTCAAACATAAAAGCCAATCTTTTTTTGGCTCCTAAATTTAAGATTGTCTCGAATTTTTCAGATGCGGTTGCAGTTGCATTACTCATTAATAGACTCTCTCTAGAATGGCTTAGGTATAGTATATTGACTAATATGACAAAATGTCGATTAGTTAAAAATTAATTACACATTGCGTGGTATAAATCGTCGGCGAGTTGGCTTAGATCTTGTTCGCAGCGGTTAGTCAGTGCATAGGTTCGCAAGCCGTAAAGGCCCATTGCTAAAAAACGAGCTAGATGCTCAGCTGTGCGTGTGTTTGGTATTTCACCTTCTTTTATCGCGCGCTCAAATTGTTCGGCGAGGGCGTTTTCATAGGCGTTTAAATTTGTCATCAGTACGTGGCTGATCTGTGAATCTTGCCCTTCAACTTCACTAATACTTTTAGTCAGTAAACATACTTTCATCGCATCACCACTGATGCACTCGTTGACTATTGAGTCTAAGTATTGGCGTAGGCTTGGTAAAACGGGTTTATGTTGACAAAAAAGTGCCGTAAATTGCTGATTTCGATCAGCCTGATATTGCTCAATAGCTGCTAAAAAAATACCTTTTTTATTGCCAAACGCAGCATATAAAGATCCCGGATGAAGCGCTGTAACTTGCGTTAATTTTTGCATACTCGTTTTAGCATAACCGTGTTGCATAAAAGCCAGCATCGCTTGGCGAAGTACAAATTCACGGTCAAATTCGGCTATTCTCATAGGGCGCTCTGTTGCATTCTATTTGACTTATAAGGTGTAGATGGGGTTAGTTTACTTAATCTTGAACAAATATTCAAAAATAGACTTGAATGTTTTATTGTTCGCCCTTATCTTGAATGTACACTCAAGATAAGGATTGATAAGAATGACCACTGATCTACTGCAACCGTTTAAGCTTAATGACACGATTGAATTACAAAACCGTATACTTATGGCACCGCTAACGCGTTGTATGGCTGACGATAACTTAGTGCCAACCCAAGCGATGGTTGATTACTACGCACGCCGTGCTGAAGCCGGTTTAATAATTAGTGAAGCCACGATTATTCGCCCTGATGCGCAAGGTTACCCGAATACGCCAGGTTTATTTACCAGCGCACAAATTCAAGGCTGGAAAAAAGTAACCGATGCTGTGCATGAGCAGGGCGGTAAAATGTTTGCACAACTTTGGCATGTTGGTCGGGTTGCACATCCACACTTTTTTGATGGCGACGTTTTAGCCCCATCTGCGATTGGTGTTGAAGGCTCTGTACCACGTATGCGTGAGCTTACTTATATTACCCCAAAAGCAGCAACCACTGCCGATATTAAGTCATTAATTGCAGATTATGCAAAGGCTGCAGAGAATGCGCTTGAAGCAGGGTTTGATGGCGTTGAGATCCATGGTGCGAATGGTTACTTAATCGATCAGTTTTTACATTATGCAGCCAATGAGCGTGATGATGAATACGGGCAAACTCCAGAGAATATGTCGCGTTTTGCACTTGAAGTTGTTGATGCGGTAATTAATGTCATCGGCGCAGATAAAACTGGGCTACGTTTATCTCCTGGTGCTTACTTTAATATGAGCGAAGATAGCCGCGATAAAGCGGTATTTGATTACCTCTTAAATGAGTTGAATAGCCGATCTCTCGCTTACTTACATGGCGGTATTTTTGACGATAGCATGCGCTTTGCAAGCCTTGCAGATAAAACGACGTCAGAATATTTACGTGCAGCTTATTCAGGTACTTTAGTGGGTGTTGGTAGCTATGATTTTGACACGGCTAAAGCTGCGATTAACGCCAATAAGTTTGATTTAATTGCTATTGGTCGCCCGTTTATTGCAAACCCAGATTACATCAGTAAAATCAAAAATGCTGAAGAAGTGGTTCCGTATAGTGATGAAATGCTGGCTGAACTAATTTAAACGTAGTTTGTTTTAGTTACTAAACCACCTACTTCTGTAGGTGGTTGCATTAACGCCATACATGTTGATTGCAAACTCGTTTTAGGTATTTATTTGCGATTAGCAATATTGCTTTTTAATCGTTACTAATGCTGTGAAAAATACTCTTTCGTATTGATTTAACTCCCTCTCTATTTCCTACAAATATTACCGCGATAGACTGTTATTTAAA
This sequence comes from Pseudoalteromonas sp. SG41-1, assembly GCF_014164575.1. NCBI lineage: Bacteria > Pseudomonadati > Pseudomonadota > Gammaproteobacteria > Alteromonadales > Pseudoalteromonadaceae > Pseudoalteromonas > Pseudoalteromonas sp. SG41-1. The sequence continues at coordinate 247,659 of NZ_JACJFL010000001.1, read as the reverse complement.
TTATAATATCTTTATATGTTAATTGTTTAAGCTGCATTGTTGCCATAAATAATCAATATATTTGTCACTGTTACGTCAATTTTTTCGAGCTTTTTTGTCATATATTCCCTCCATACTTTGCCCGTATACAAAACAATAATTGCAAATGGGACAACAATGCGTACTTTTACTAAAAGATCGACTTTAAGCTTAGCAATCGCTTTAGCGTTTTCAACTAATAGCTTTGCAAATACCAATGAAATAGAAGAAGTCACGGTAGTGGCAAAACCAACGAGCTATGCAAATAGTGTGATTGAGCAATCAATGATTGAACAGCAGAGTTCGGTATCAAGTGTATTATCGGTGATGGATAACCTACCGGGAATTAGTATTAACGAAGGTGATGCATTTGGTGGTGATGATTGGTCTACCACTATTACGATGCGCGGCTTTAGTATCGATGGTAACCAACAGCAGTTAGGTATGACGGTTGATGGTATTCCAAACGGCGGCTCTAATTATGGCGGTGGTGCAAAAGCTAATCGCTACCTAGACAGCGAAAACTTAGCCACGGTTGAAGTGGGACAAGGTACCTCAGATATCGCCTCAGCATCACTTGAAGCACTCGGTGGTACGTTTAATTTTGTTAGTAAAGATCCTAGCCTTGAGCGAGGAACTACATTTGCTTACACCAATGGTGACCATGATGCGACCCGTTATTATTTTAAGCATGAAACTGGCACTCTCTTTGATAACACGCAAGCTTATGTGAGTTATTCACAAACCAATACTAGCCGCTGGATAGGTGATGGCAGTAATGGCGGTAAAGATAATCAACATGCTGAGGCTAAATTTGTATCTAACTTTAATGCGCTGACTGTAACAGGGCGTTTATCGTATGATGATGTAAGTGAGACCAACTATAACAGTGTGAGCTTGCAGCAATTTGCGCAAACACCAAATTGGGATCAACTAACTTGGAATTGGACTGGCGTGCCACACTTTGACCAAATGTTTGCAGAAGGTTGGGGTACATTGCGTGAAAATGCGTTAGGTTACGTAAAGTTTGAATACGCAATCTCACCTTCGTCATTATTAACAATCAGCCCTTATTACCATAAAAACTCAGGGCGTGGTGATTGGATCCCACCTTATTTAACATCACCTGTCGACAAAGACGGTAATCCAACAACCGAAGGCGGCACAAATGCTGGCTCATATGGTTTTGCAGATAGCCAAGGTAAGCCATTAACGCCTAACGCAAATTGTACAGACACACTCAGTTGGCCATGGGATTCAGGCACAGGGTTGAATCCGGCGTGTTACCCAGATTCGGCAATACCGGTAATGTCATATCGCCATACACACTATGACAAGGACCGTTTAGGTTTAACCGCCGATTATAAATTAACCTTAGGGATGCACGATATTGAAGCAGGTATTTGGCTTGAGCAAACTGATCGTGACGAATCTCGTGATTGGCATAAAGTTATTGACGCTCGCGTGTATCATCACTTTGATAGCACCCCATACTGGACGCAATATAAAAATACTTTTGAAACAGATACCTTTAAGTGGTACGTACAAGATTCTATCAGCCTAGGCGATTTTACAGTTAATCTTGGCGCTAAACAGTATTTAGTTGAATTACAAAAATACGATCATTTTGCAGATCTACGCTCTGATAAAATAAACAGTGATTCAGATGTGTTATTTAGTGCAGGTGCTTTGTACCAGCTAACTAGCAGCACTGAGTTATTTGCCAGTTTCAGTGAAAATTTCTCAGCAATTAAAGATGGTGTGCTGGAGCGTGATAGTTCTACACTCACAGAAATTGAACCAGAAACAGCTGAAAATATCGACTTTGGTGTACGTTATAAAGCAGACCGCTTGAGCCTAACTGCGACCGCTTATTCTATTGCCTTTGATAACCGTATCACCTTTATCGCACCTGGCAGTGATACCGGCGGGATTGATTATACGATAGGTACAAATGGCTCTTACATCAATGTAGGTGGTATTGACTCGCAAGGTATTGAACTATCAGCAAGTTATATGCTTACAAATGAATGGAATATTTATACTTCATATACTAATAACAGCTCTGAATACGCATCGCACGATCCAAGTGCCTACGATGCCGATGGTGTTATCCTCAAAGATGAAGACGGAAAAGCGCTACCGCCAAGCTTTAAAAAAGGCGATGACGTTATCGATTCACCAAGCGATATGTTTGTGCTTTCGACCGATTATTACAGTGGCGACTTCCGCTTTGGTATATCCGCTAAATATACCGGTGAACGCTTAGGTGCATTTTTAGATGAGCAAACTCGTACACGTAATAAAGTTGATGGTTATACCGTGCTTGATATCAATGCCGGTTATGCCGCAGACGTCAATGCCGGCCCATTTAAATCAATCGATATTGCTTTTGCTGTCACTAACGTAACAGATAAACAGTATTTAGCGGGTGGGACAGGTAATGGCAGCACTTATTTTATTGGTGCACCACGAACTGCAGCACTTACATTTACTGCTAATTTTTAAGCCCTAATTATAAAAATAATAACCAAAACCCATCCTTGTTGATGGGTTTTTATTGATAGGAATACTATGAAAGCAATAGCTAAACTGGCCGTAATAGGCTGTACATTAATGGTAAGTCATATTGTCAAAGCCAGTGATAATGTCGTACTTGTGACGCTTGATGGTGTGCGCTGGCAAGAGGTATTTAACGGCGCCGATAAAAAATTGTTAGCAAATCCCGATTTTGTTAAACAGCCAGAGCAATTGAAACAACAGTTTTGGCGCGATGACAAACACGCCCGACAAGCTCAGTTAATGCCATTTATTAGCAATACGATTGCTCAACACGGTGTGTTAATTGGCGATAGAGAGAATGGTTCAACAATGTCGGTGAGTAACCCGTGGTATTTTTCATACCCAGGCTACAGTGAGATCTTAACTGGCAGTGTTGATGAGGCAATTAACAGTAATGATAAAACGCCAAATCCAAATAAAACTATTTTAGAGCGATTAGAGCAACGCGCTGACTATAAAAATAAAACCGCCTTATTTGGCAGTTGGGATGTATTTCCGTTTATTGTTAATACCAAACGCAGCGACGTATATGTAAATGCGGGTTTTATGCCAATTGAGGCAGACTTATTTGCCGATGCGCCACTATTAAATGCTTTACAACAGGAGATCCCAAGTCCTTGGCATAATGTGCGTTTAGACAGTTTTACATATCGTTTTGCCAAAGCTTATATGCTGGCAAAAAAGCCTAAGTTATTAGTGATCAGCTTAGGTGAAACCGATGATTTTGCCCATGATGGTCATTACGATCACTATTTGCAGTCGGCTAAACAAAGTGACGCTTTTATCAAAGACTTATGGCAAACCATTCAGACTACACCTGGCTATAAAAATAACACAACGCTTATTATCACCACGGATCATGGCCGTGGCAGTAACGCTAATGATTGGCAGCATCATAGTTCAAAACAAGCAATGGCAAAATCGGAGCAAGGTCGTAAAGCTTTTCCTGAGGGAATTATTGGCTCTGAGCATATTTGGTTAGCTGCAATTGGCCCAGATATTAAACCGCAAGGTTTATTAAAAACAACAACAGAGCTCAAACAAGCACAAGTTGCGGCAACGATTTTAACCGTACTTGGCGAAAATCCTAAGCAGCTTAATCCCGCTATGGCGGATGCAATTGATGAGATTTTAAAATGAAGCATTTAATTAAAGCGGCCGCATTGGTAAGCATTGTTGCGAGTTTTTCAGTATTAAGTACACCGCAAAAACTAACGCCGCAAAAAATACTGTTTGGCTCATGTGGGCATCAAGATAAAGATATTCCGATTTTTGACGCGATCAATAAAGAGCAGGCAGATTTGTTTATCTTTTTGGGTGATAACATCTACGGCGACACCAACGATATGCGCGTACTTGCCGATAAATATCAGCGCTTAGGCGCTAAGCCCGGTTTTAAAACGTTAAAAGCACAGACTCCCCTTATTGCCATGTGGGATGATCATGATTTTGGCCAAAATGATGCAGGTAAAGAGTACCCACATAAAGAACAGTCTCGGAAAATTATGCTCGACTTTTGGCAAGAGCCAACGGGTTCAGTGCGTCGCACACGTGCCGATGGGATTTATACCTCGTATATGTATGGCGAAGGTGAGCACACGATACAAGTGATCATGCCTGATCTGCGTTGGAACCGCGATGCACTTAACCACGTTAGTGAAACACAATACAAGACTGAGCGTAAAGCGAATAATCAAGGGCCTTATAGCCCAAGTGAAGTAAAAGGCGCATCGATGTTAGGTGAGGCGCAGTGGCAATGGCTTGAACAAGAGCTTAAAAAGCCTGCTGCAATTAAACTGATTGCTTCGAGCTTACAGTTACTGCCTGACTTTACCGGCTGGGAGTCATGGGCTAATTTTCCGGAGGATAGAAACCGTTTATTTGCGTTAATTAAAAAACACAAAGTAAACGGCGTGGTAATTATCAGTGGTGACACACACTGGGGAGAGATATCAAGGTATGAACAGAACCTTGATTATCCACTGATTGAAATGACCAGCTCAGGCCTTACTGAAAAATGGAAAAACGTCAGTCCTAATAAACACCGCGTGGGGAAGTTCACACATGACGTTAATTACGGTGATTTAAGCATTGATTGGCAACAAACAGATCCAGCTATTTCACTCCAGCTAAAAGGCATTGATGGCGATGTGATCATGCAAAGCCAATTTAGCTTATCAAGTATTAGCCCATATAAATAATGACTCCCTCAGAAAATAAAACGGACAGTAGCTATACTGTGCGTATAAAAAGTGAGTTAATTATTGTGCTAACTCGCTGATTTATTAATGCCAATTAGCGACAATGGCTACCCCTATAATTGAAAATATCTTACACTGTTTTTATCTCAAGCAAGAACAGTGTCGCTATGCTCAATATTATTCAATCTAACCGTATGGAAGCCCTGCAAGCGCAGTTTCATCAGCTTTTAAAAGTAAACCCATTAAGCAGCCCATTTGATAAAGAAGTGGTGTTGGTGCAATCTCCGGGTATGTCGCAGTGGCTGAAAATTGGTTTAAGTGAAAGTTTGGGGGTGGCAGCACAGGTAGATTTTCCACTGCCGTCGAGTTTCATTTGGCAGTTATACCAGCAGCTATTACCGAATGTACCCAAGGAGTCGGCGTTTAATAAACCTAATCTTGCTTGGAAGTTATTTGCTATTTTACCAAACTGCATTGATGAACCGTTATATTTACCCCTTAAAACCTACTTAGCAGGTGACACAGACGGTCAAAAAACCTTTGCTTTATGTGAAAAAATAGCCGATGTATATGACCAATATTTAATGTACCGTCCGCACTGGATAGCCACATGGGACAGCGGCACTGATAAATTAGATGATGTAGATATTAGTATCGCGCCGTGGCAGCCTGATCTGTGGCGAAAAATAGTAGCGCATAGTCAAGTGCTTGGGCAAAGTCAGTTTCATCGCGCCAATATGCAAGGGCAGTTATTAGCCGCGCTTGATAAAATGGACAGTAGCTTATTACCAAAGCGGATCAGTTTATTTGGTATTTCAGCCATTGCCAGTTCGCAACTTGATGTGTTTGATGCATTGAGTAAAAAAACTGAGGTGTTTTTATTCTTTTTTAATCCCAGCGAACATTATTGGGGGGATTTAATTGATGAAAAAACTGCAGCTAAAATAACGGCTAAATACGCCAAAATGCCATTGCTGGAAGCGCAGCAAAAAAAGCAAAGTGAGCCAGAGCAAGACTACTATTTTATTGGTAATCCGTTGTTATCATCGTGGGGTAAATTAGGCCGTGATTACTTTGAACAACTGGTACAGCGTGACGCAAGCTGGATTGATGGCTTTATTGATGTGTTTGACGACAGTTTACTTGGTCAAATTCAAAGCGAAATTTACCAGTTAGCGTTTAAAGGTGAATCCCTTACTGACAATAAAGAATGGTTTATAAACGATGAAGGTAAGCTTGCAATAAGCGCTACCGATACCAGCATTGCTCTAAGTGATTGCCATACTCCACTTAGAGAAGTTGAGCGTTTGCACGATTACTTACTTAATTTATTTAATCAAAACCCCGCACTCACCCCAAAAGATATTATAGTAATGATGCCGGATGTTGGCACTTATAGCCCTTACATCGAAGCGGTATTTGGTGGTGCGCAGGGTAACCGTTTTATTCCCTATGCGTTAGCCGATCTAGCCATTGAGCAAGAAAAACCGGTACTTAGTTCGTTTGCAAGTTTAGCAGATCTGCCGTTTTCGCGCTTTGGTGTGTCAGATATCCTTGATTTACTGCAAGTGACGCAAATAGCTGAAAAGTTTAGTGTTGAAGCGCACGAATATGAGCAAATTCAATATTGGCTTGAGCGTGTTGGCGTCAAGTGGGGAATAAACGCCGAGCATAAGCATAGCTTTGATTTACCCGCGATAGAATTAAATACCTGGCAACATGGCTTAAACCGCTTATTGTTAGGTATCGCCCAACGTGATGAACAATGCCCGTTTAATGGCATATATAGCGCTGATGAAGTGGAAGGGATGGCACTTGATACACTCAATAAATTAGTGCATTTTATTGATGTATTGCAACACTTTAAACACAGGCTCACCCCAGACGACACGCTAACTAATAAAACCCTTATCCTGAGTGAACTATTAACGGCTATTTACGAGAGCGAAAGCGACGATAGCTGGGATTTAATGGTACTGCAAAAGGTGCTCGAAGAGCTGCAAAAGCACCATGATAATGGCGATTACACGCAAGTAGTGTCGCAGCGTATTGTGAGTTATTTAATTAAACAAGGCATTCAAGAAAAAGGTGTAGGGCAACGCTTTTTAGTCGGCCAAGTGAACTTTTGTACGCTAATGCCAATGCGTGCTGTGCCATTTAAAGTGGTGTGTATGTTAGGGCTTAACGATGCCGATTACCCACGAACTGTGCAGCCGATTGGTTTTGATTTAGTGCCTTATTCGAAAAAGCAAAAAGGTGACCGATCGCGCAAATTAGATGACCGTTACTTATTTTTAGAAGCGCTGCTCAGTGCCCGTGATAACTTATACATGAGCTATATTGGCCGTTCATGTTTTGATAATCAACCGCGTATGCCATCAACCTTAGTGAGTGAATTACTAGAATACATTGGCCGCAGTTTCAAATTTGCTGAGCCAAGTGAGCAAACCTTGCCTGAGTGTTTGATCAATAAACAGCATTTACAGCCTTTTAATAGCCTAAATTATCAGGCAGATACCACTAATACGCTGCAATCCAATCACAGTTATAATCCAATTTGGTTACCCGCTCAGGCGATAATCCCAGAGCCACTGACGGCGCTTGAGGTCAGCGCACCTGAACATCTTGAGCTGGATATGTTTATCCGCAGCGTATGCAATGCACAAGAGAGTTTTTATCAGCAAAGTTTAGGGTTGCGTTTAGCACAATTTAACGAAGTAGCTAAAGATGAAGAGCCATTTAGTTTAGACGCACTGCAGCGTTATTTTTATCTCGACGAAATACTCGAAGCGGCTATTTTTGAGCAGCCCCTTAGTCGTGAGCAAATACTGCAACGAGGCGAGTTACCGCAGGCGCATGTTGGAGATTTAATCTTTGAGAAAATGCAGCACCGGGTTGATGCACTGGCAGGGCAAGTTAAAGAGCACATCAAGGGCGGCAAAAATGAACCGATTGAAGTTGCGCTAACACTTCACAGTGATAACAACAGTACTGAGCTTGAAGGCTGGTTAAATCATCTTTATCAGCACAAACAAGTGTTTTATCGCAGTGCCAGTATCAAGGCAAAAGATCTCATCAAGGGCTTTATATATCACCTTGTTGCGCAGTGCGTGGATCAACATGTAGAAACTGTATTACTTGGGCTTGATAAACAAATCACTTTTGCAGCTTTGGATAAAGCAGATGCCCAAGCACTGTTGCAAGATTGGTTTACTTTATATAACGCGCTACTTAAAGAACCAGTGGCGTTTTTTCCTGTGAGTGGCTATGAGTACGTAAAAAGTGGTGGCGATATTGGCAAAGCAATGAGCAAATTTAGCCCACAATATATTGGCCGAGGCGAGGGCGAGAACCCCTATATTCGCTTAACAACGCAATCGTTGAATGAGTGCCAAGAGGAATTTATACGCTGGTGCGATATGCTACTTGCGCCGTTATTTGCACATGCAAAGGAGAGTGACCATGCAAGCGCTTAATCCACTTACGATGCCGCTTATTGGGCAAAGTCTCATTGAAGCCAGTGCAGGCACCGGTAAAACTTATACTATTACAGGTTTATATTTACGTTATTTACTCGGCATGCAAATCGCGCAACAACACTCATCGCCCGTAAATACTCCGTTGAGTGTTGAACAAATATTGGTCGTTACGTTTACCGATGCCGCCACCCAAGAAATTAAAGACCGTGTGCGCACTCGTATTATAGCAGCACGTGATGCACTGCTTGGCCAAGCAACAGAGGATGAGCTGATCAATGCTGTGATCGCCACAATCGATGATAAACACCGTGCATTTGATTTGCTCGATGCCGCCGCTAAATCGATGGATGAAGCAGCAATATTCACCATTCATGGTTTTTGCCAACGAATGTTAAAACAGCATGCGTTTGAGTCTGGTGTGGCGTTTAATTTGGAGTTTATTTTAGATCAACGAGAGATCTTGCTTGAAACCATTAAAGATTTTTGGCGAGTGTTTGTATATCCACTCAATAAAGAAAAAACTGATGCAATTTTAGAGGTATTTGCTGCCCCTGAAGCGTTATTTAGTAAAGTGGCGAACATACTTAATAAAGGCAATGCGCTGGTTACTCCGCAAATAAAACTAGATGATGTGTGGCAAGCACGCGAGCTATATCTTGGTAAAGTCGCGAGCTTTAAAAAAGCCTGCCTTGATAGCGAATTTATTGCAGCTGTAAAAAGCTCTGGCTTAAGTGGTGCCAAAACACCTGCACGTAAAGGCAGCCTTGCAGCGCTTGAGGCATTTTGTAAAGGTGATGAGCTATTTTTTGAGTTTGGTACAAACAAGTACTCTTATGAAATATGGAGTACTGAAAACCTCAGTGACGAAGCTAATTATAAAAAAAATCAGCCTTTGTTTAGTCATGTAATGCTTAGCCAGTTTGATGAAATGGCTAAGCTTGTTAACACCGTTAATCAAGGCTTGGCAATCGCTATTGTGCAACATGCGGCAAGTTGGGTTAAACAAGCCATTGTAAAACGCAAGCAAGAGCAAAGCGTTATAACTCCTGATGATTTATTAACTAATTTGCACAGTGCACTCAATACAGAGCAAGGCGCAGCACTGGCAGAAAAAATAGCGCAGTTGTTCCCGGTAGCGATGATTGATGAGTTTCAAGATACTGATCCCATTCAGTACGGTATTTTTAGTAAAATTTATAGCCAAGAAAACACAACGCTTGCCATGATAGGCGACCCTAAACAAGCTATTTACGGTTTTAGGGGCGCGGATATTTTTACGTACATTGGTGCTAAACACGAAGTGGCAAAGGAGCAGCAATTTACCCTTGGTACTAACTTTCGTTCCAGTAGCGATGTGGTTGCAAGCGTCAATGCACTGTTTAGTAAACACGATAACAGCTTTATTTATAACGATGCGATCCCGTTTAATCGCGTGGCGGCACAAGGTAAAAAAGCCGATAAATCGTTTTTAATTGATGGCCAACCTGCCACCGCCTTTGAGTTTTGTGTGTTTGCAGATAGCGCCGCAGATGAAAAAAATAAACCAACTAATAAAGGCATTGGCCAGCAACATTTAGCTAGCTATTTTGCCAATAAAATAGTGATCTTACTTGAGCAAGCACAGCAAGGGCGTGCGTGTATTGCGAATAAGCCAGTCACGGCGGCAGATATTTGTATTTTGGTGCGTGATCGGGTTGAAGCGCAAATTATGAAAAAAGCCCTCAGTGATGCCAAAATTGCGAGCGTGTACTTATCCCGTGAGAGTGTATTTAGCCAAGAGCTGAGCCATCATTTACTTAATTTTTTATCGGCTTTACATGGCCAATACAACGAATCACTGTTGCGCGGCGTGTTAGCTGGGCCACTATTTTGCTTAAGTTATAATGACATTTATGCCTTGGCTGATGATGAAGCACAGTGGCAAGAGCATCTTAACTTTTTTGCTTACTTGAGCTCTATTTGGTACAAACAAGGTGCTATGGCTATGCTTGAGCACTTACTCAGTCACAATCAATTAAGCGCGAAATGGCAAGGGCTGGGTTACAACGTTGAGCGTTGGCTGACCGATTTTCGTCATTTAGGCGAGATCCTACAGCAAAAACAAATCGAGCTAGAGGGTACTTTACGGTTATTGCGTTGGTTTGCGCAGCAAGTAAGTCAACAAGATGGTGAAACCGTGCAAGTACGCCTTGAGAGTGATGCCAATTTGGTAAAAATAGTCACTATGCATGCTTCAAAAGGGCTTGAATACCCGCTGGTATTTATGCCATTTGCCAGCGGGTATCGTGAAACGAAAGATGCGTTGTATCATCAAGATGGCCAGCTGATTTACGATCTCAGTAAAAATGACGATGCGTTACAAAAAGCGGAGCAAGAACGCCTAGCTGAAGATTTACGGTTATTGTATGTTGCACTCACTCGCGCCGTTCATTACTGCGCAATTGGTATGTATAACCTAGGCCAAGGACAAAGTAGTCGGTTGGCAATTCAAAGTAGCTCCTTAGGGCATGTATTATTTGCAGGACTTGATATCACCAGTAGTTTAGTGTGGCGCACGCATTTACAAGAGTTTTGTGCAGACAAACCAGCCATGAGCTATCAACAGTTTACTAGGGAAGAGTTATCTCAGCAGGGTGCATTATCACTGCAATCAAGCCAAACACAAAGTCACAGTGTGAGTGTTAATAAGGTTAAAGTTAAAATTGAACGTGATTGGCGCACCACCAGTTTTAGTGCGCTGAGTTTTAAAAGTCATAGCGAGCATTTAGAACCTGGGCGCAGCGACGAAGATCATCAAAAAGATGAGTTTGCAACGCAACAAGACGATATTCGCTCACCTTATAGCTTTCCCAAGGGGGCAAAACCGGGTAGTTGTTTACACGAGATTTTTGAACAACTAGATTTCACCAGCCCAGAGCAGCACCCCACAAACCATGAGCAAAACCTAAGCGTGGTAGTTGAGCGTAGCTTGAACAAATACCATATTAGTGAGCAATGGCAAGAAACAACTGAGCAATGGGTGCTTGCCGCGTTAAACTGCCCATTGAATGAAAACGGTTTAAGTTTAAGTAAATTAACGCCACGGGATTGTTTGGTTGAAATGGAGTTTAATCTGCCAATTACCAGTTTAACGGCAAAAGGCTTGAATGAAACATTGATTAAGCACTTTGGTTTTAATCAAAGTAGGCTCGATTTTTATGATGTAAAAGGCTTATTAAAAGGGTTTGTCGATTTAATATTTTGTCATAACGAGCAGTATTTTATTTTGGATTATAAGTCTAACTTTTTAGGCAATCAGCCTACTGATTATGAGCAAGAGCATTTAGAGCAAGCTATGAGTAGCCACCAGTACCATTTACAGTATCTAATTTACACCGTGGCATTGCATCGGTTATTAAAACAACGGATCAACAATTACAGCATTGAGCAGCATTTAGGTGGCGTATATTACACCTTTTTACGTGGTATGGCAGATGGAAAAGGTGTGTACTTTAAAAAGTTGACCGCCGAGCAAGTTATTATTTTAGATGGGCTTTTTAGTCAAGGCAGGGTTGCCCAAAGCATAGATGAGGCAACCGAAAATAGCCAAGGAGCAATGCTATGAGCGTGTTAGATACCAATACAGCCATTGCAACAGCAGCGACGAACGACGTACAAATAGTGCCATTATTTGATTACCTACTTAGCGAAAACCGGCTACGAATGGTTGATATAAAACTGGCAGAATTACTGTGTAGCAGTGAGCAAACTCAACAACCAAACGACGTTTATTCACTGCTTTTATTACTCTGTTTATCGCAGCAAAGTCAGCACAGCTGTTTAGATTTAGCGCAGGTAGATTGGCGTAATCCGTTTAATTTACGGCAAAGTGATTTTACCAAACTAGCGGGCATAATTCCTGACACACTCAGCCCGTTTAGCGACACATTTACCACCGCAGAGGCAATTAATTGCTTGCAAAACCATCCTAGTGTCGGGGAGACTAAACCGTTACAGTTACTTGAACAACGACTTTATTTTGCACGTCTAAGCGGTTATGAGCAAACACTGGCATCACGATTGTTGTTAATGAGTGAGCGTAAGCTCGATATTGATAGCGATAAGTTAACTCAGTTACTTTGTGACTATTTCCCCGAACAAGATGCACCAGAGCAAGGGCTCGATTGGCAAAAGGTTGCCTGTGCGATGGCAGCAACCAAAGGCTTTAGCGTTATTACCGGTGGCCCAGGAACAGGTAAAACCACGACCGTGACTAAGCTACTAGCAATTTTACAATCGCTTTATCAAAATGCCCCACTGAGTATTAAGTTGGTGGCACCGACAGGCAAAGCCGCTGCGCGATTAAGTGAATCAATCCTTGGGGCAAAACAACAGTTAAAAGATAAAATAAGCGCTGCTATTACGCCGCTGATCCCAGAAAGCGCGCAAACGATTCACCGGTTACTGGGGGTAAAACCGTTTACTAATAAGTTTAGGCATAACCGCAGTAATCCATTGCATTTAGATGTATTGATCATTGATGAAGCGTCGATGGTTGATTTATCGCTGATGGCTAAACTAATTGAGGCCTTACCAGAGCATGCGCGACTTATATTACTCGGTGACAAAGACCAGCTTGCCTCGGTTGATACCGGCAGTGTAATGAGCGATTTATGCCAAGGTTTAGTGCTTGGCCAAACACCAAGTTATTCAGAGGCGCGTTGCGCTGAACTAAACAGCTTATGCTTTAATAACCAGCGCAAATTAGTCGCAGGTAATAGTCAATTCAAACTGGCCGACTGTATCGCGTTTTTACAGCACAGTTACCGTTTCACTGCCGACAGCGGCATAGGGCAATTAGCATTAGCGGTTAATACCAATAACAGCGGCAAGCTCAATTATGTAGAGCAAGAGCTGAGCAGCGGCCAATTTAAAGACGTTATTTTAGACTATGACATTGTAAGTAAACCGATTGATAAACTAGTACAAAGCGCCGCCAGTAAATACGCTCAGTACCTTAATTTAATTAAACAACACGCGAGCGTACAAGACATACATAAAGCCTTTGCCAGCTACCAGTTGTTAGCCGCAGTACGCGAAGGCGATTACGGCGTTCATAGTTTAAATAAACGCATTGAAACGCAATTAAGCCAGCAAGGATTGATTAATGTAAACTCAAATCAGCGGCATTATTTGGGCATGCCGATTATGATTGCGCAAAACGATTATCAGCTAAAACTATTTAATGGAGATATTGGGATTTTAATGCACGACGACAGTGCCCAGCTCAAAGCCATATTTATTGACGAGCAGGGCAATCAACGGGCATTTTCACCAGCCAGACTACCTGCCCATGACACCGTTTATGTAATGACTATTCATAAATCACAAGGCTCAGAGTTTGCCTATACGGCTATGGTACTACCACCACAAAACCAAGCAACTGCCGGCATCAACCGCCAGTTAGTCTATACCGGCATTACCCGCGCTAAAAACACTTTCGAGCTGGTGGCTGATAAAAAAGTGTTGTTAATGGCAATGAATAAATCAGTCAGCAGGGCATCAGGATTGTATGAGAGGTTGGTGGAGCTTTGAAAGGGAAAGCTTTAAGTTTTAAGCTGCTTGATCTGACCCCGTTAAATTTATCATGTAGGTCAAGCTTTAGCTTTTTTGTTGTCACAGATGCTTTTATATAAAATGCTGGTTAATCAGAATCATGGGATTAAATAGATGAATTCTTTATTGGTTATTTTGCTTTTAATACCATTTGTGGCATTTTCACATAGCCCAAAATTTCAACAAGTGGAGCAAGAAGCTAGGTTAATAGAAGTGACGCTTTCGGGCCGGATAGGGGTAACGGTTCTTGATACTAAAAATGGAGAATACTGGGATTACAAAGGTGATGAACGCTTCCCTTTGACAAGTACTTTTAAAACAATTGCTTGTGCAAAGTTATTGTATGACTCTGAGCAAGGGGATATTAATCTTAATAGTACAGTCAAAATTAAAAAGACAGATCTTGTGACGTATTCTCCGGTTATAGAAAAGTATGTAGGACAAGCAATAACCCTCGATGATGTGTGCTCTGCAACCATGAAAACAAGTGATAATACCGCGGCAAACATCATCATAAATGCAGTAGGGGGCACAAAAAGCATAACTGATTTTGTAAGGCACACAGGGGATGAAAAAACTCGCTTAGACCGTTTTGAGCCCGATTTAAATGAAGGAATACCAGGAGACTTAAGGGATACAACGACTCCTAAATCAATAGCAAACACTTTAAATGAGCTATTATTCGGCTCAACACTTTCTCCAATGAGCCAAGAAAAGTTAAAAACATGGATGGTCAATAACCAAGTAACTGGTAACTTGTTGCGCTCAGTGTTGCCTGAAGGTTGGAACATAGCCGATCGTTCCGGGGCTGGTGGCTTTGGTGCTCGAAGCATTACAGCTGTAGTATGGAGTGAACATCAATCACCGATCATAATTAGCATCTACATAGCGCAAACTGAGGTCTCAATGAAAGAACGCAATGAGGTGATCGCTAAACTAGGGAACTCCATTTTTAAAGTTTATACATCGCAGTCTCGTTGATAAAGCTAACGTTGAGGTCTTTCATGGATAAAGAGTAAAGTCTGATGATCCTCCCAGAACAGCTAAACCATTGAATCAAAATAGCAACTCGGCTATGGTTGATGGATTAAAAGATAAATAAAACGAGTCACTCTTAAGGCTCGTTATAGAGGGAGTTGGTACAGGTGGATATTGAAGTTGCTTTGGTAAACGCGTTTACAGTAAATGGCAAAGGTGGCAACCCTGCAGGCGTTGTTTTTAATGCTGACAGGCTCACAGATGCTCAAAAATTAAAAATTGCTCAAGTTGTCGGGTATTCAGAAACGGCTTTTGTTGCTAGTGATAATGAAGCTGATTTTGAGGTGTCTTTTTTTACTACAACAGCAGAAGTTGATTTTTGTGGTCATGCTACGCTAGCTACTTTTTCTACTATGTTCCAAGAAGGTATGCTTACTGCGGGCACTTATGTTCAGCGCACCAAGGCTGGCATGTTATCTGTGAGTATTGAACCAAATGGTAAGGTTGTCATGGAGCAGCAATTACCTGAAAAAATAGCTGGTTTTTCATATCAAGAAATTGCCCATGTGATAGGTATTGAAAGTAATATACTTGAAAGCACAAACTTACCTATTGAAGCTATCTCAACAGGACTAGCCGATGTCATTATTGCTGTTCCTCATGGCTATTTAGATGCAATAGAGCCAAACGATGAACGTATCGCTGATTTTTGCAAACAGCATAACCTTGTTGGCTTTCATGTTTTTGAGCTTTGTGAAGTGCAAAGTAAACATACAGCCAGCTGCCGTAATTTTGCTCCTTTGTTTGGTATTTCTGAAGAGTCAGCAACAGGAAGCTCTTGTGGGGCTTTAGCATGTTACCTTACCGAGCATCTTGCTGAGTTAGGGAGTGAATATGTTTTTGAACAAGGTAGGGCTATGAATTGCCATTCAATAATTACAGCATCTGTTGAGTCTAACAATTCAATAATAAACAGCGTAAAGGTGGGTGGTTTTGCCAATAGTATAGGCTCAGTAATAGTCGCCGTATAACAGCTACTCTCTTAAGCCTAGTAATTGACAATAGCGTACAATTGACTGTTTTTATTCTATGTTGAAGAAGCTTGTTTTAGCGAAGGTTAGATTACTTTAAAGGACTCAGTGTGAAATGAATACTATATTTTTGCCCATGTTCGCGCACGTGATTTTGTGTGTTGTGCTATATGGTTTGCTCACTATTGCCAGAGCTCCAAGTGTATGGGGGCTTGGTAAAAGAGCGGATGGCTCTAATCCATTTCAATCTATACAGCCAAAACTCAGCGCTAATTTGAGCAACCAATTCGAGTGGCCGGTATTTTTTCATCTGGTTTGTGTGCTTTTAATTTCTACTGATTCAACAATTAGTTCAGCTTATTATTTGCTGGCTTGGGTCTTTATCGCTGGGCGAGTGTTGCACAGTGGCGTTCAAATATTCACTTCAAACATCAGGCTGCGAGGAAGTGTTTTTACTATTAACTTCATCGCAGTACTCGCAATGTGGGTGATGTATAGCATTGAAAAAATGAGCAGTTAACAAGGTGGAAAGACTCGCAAACGTATCAAAAAATCAAACTAAACAGCTTGTAACCACTTAGGCCAAAAATAAGCATTAACACCGGTAAAGTAAGTAAGTTTACCAGCAGTGAGTTGGTGTATTTGCCCATTACTGATTTTTGGTTAACCAGCCACACAAGGTAAGTGGTGACAATAGGCAGTAATAGGCCATTAGCTGCTTGGGCAAAAATTATCACGGCAACAGGGTCTAAACCCAGAGACGCCACGGCTGCACCAAATAATAAAATAATAATCGCGACACTTTTAAAGCGGGTGTTATCCATTTTATTTGACCAACCTAACATGCCACATACTGCATATGCACCGGCAAGGGGAGCTGTTATTGCGCTGGTTAAACCTGCTGCAAATAAGCCAATAGCAAAAAAGTAATGGGCGGCATCGCCAAGTAATGGCTCAAGTTGTACCGCCATGTTGGCAGCGCTAATTTGCCCTGCATCTGTGCCATAAAATGCCACTGACGCGGTTGATAAAATTGCCAGCGTGATCACGCCACCTAAGGTGATAGACACACCCGTATCTACATTAGTTTGCTTAATAACTTTTTGCTTATCACTTTTGCTGTCGTGTCTTGCAGCTAAAACACCTGAGTGTAAAAATAAGTTATACGGCACTATGGTGGTGCCCACTAATGCCAATACCGTGGTAATTGAACCCTCTGGCATACTAGGAATAAACCCTGCTAACACATCACTCAGCGAGGGAGCAGCCATAACTAACGTAGAGATAAA
Source organism: Pseudoalteromonas sp. SG41-1 (assembly GCF_014164575.1). NCBI lineage: Bacteria > Pseudomonadati > Pseudomonadota > Gammaproteobacteria > Alteromonadales > Pseudoalteromonadaceae > Pseudoalteromonas > Pseudoalteromonas sp. SG41-1. The sequence continues at coordinate 230,506 of NZ_JACJFL010000001.1, read as the reverse complement.
CACTAGGCTCATTAAAATCACTAATAAAATAAGCGCGTTTTCAACGACTTTGTGTTTACCGCTGTAAAGTAACACCGCACTTAAAAATGCAATGAGTGGCGTCCAAAGCTGGGCATTAACATGAGGGAATATTTCAATTAATCCCATGCTGGCACCGCTAAGGTTGCCAGCTTCATAGGCGGCACTGCCTACTCCAATGGCGCTGATCACTAAAAATATAGCGAGAGATTTAAATAGGGGCGTTTCAATGTGAGCTCTTAGCGCTTGCGCTAAATCTTGCCCGGTGGCTACGCCAAGGCGCGCCGCCATAGATTGTAATAATATGGTGGCAATAACTGAAAACAGTAATGTCCATATTAGTGCAAAACCAAAGTTTGCACCTGCCACGCTGGCAGTCGTAATAGTCCCTGGTCCAATGAAGGCAGCGGTGACGAGTAGTCCTGGTCCTAATCGCATAATTGACCTTAATAGTACTTTTGTATATTGCTATTTAAAGTTACATCTAACGTTTTATAACGCGATGCCTGTATTATTGCTGCCACTTATATTAAGTGCCTTGCAGCGATAGCCGCCCCTTGGCAAACCCTTTTTTGATGATAATCATATGTTAAAAAAGGTCGCGTAGCATACCAACTTATATATAAATTTAAAGGGGGTGTGGCGCGTTTGCACAAAATTAATACAATCAACAAATAAAAGTAATAACCGCTTACCTCAGTTTAGGGCTTATTTAACGGCTTAGAGGATGACTGAATAACCTTAAATTGTTCACAGGTTTATGCCAATAACTATAGGCACTATAAACGCTTTGCACGCACTGTATTCACGCAAAGGGTTTGAATGCCCTAAATATCAATTCATGCCATCACGGCTTTAATGGCCTCTAAGCCTTTTCGCAAAGTGCTGGCATCGGTTGCATAATTAATGCGAATACACTGGTGTTTGTGTGCCCAAGCATCATCAATACCAATAAAAAAATTATGCCCGGGAATAATATAAACATCCTGCTCTTTAAGCTTTTGGTAAAGTTGTTCGCTGGTTATTTTTGCCTCTTTAAACCACAGCCACATAAAAAATGCGCCTTCTACTTTGTGTAAGTAAACGGGGAGGTGGGCAAATATTTCATCAAACAAGTTCATTGCTGTTTGTGCTTTTTCTCGATAAAAAGGCAGCACTGAATTTTTACACAGCGGAAGGAGTTCATCTTCATTAATAAGGCGCGTTACTAAACTTGGGCCAAAACTGTTCGGCGACAAAACCATACTGCCATTCACACGGCCAATGGCTTTAATTATGTCATTGTTAGCCACTACAATACCGGTTCGCAAACCCGGTAGGCCAAGCTTTGAAAGTGACATGCATAAAATAATGTTTGAGTTCCAGGTTAAGTTTGCGTCGGTATAAATACACCCAGGGAATGGGTCGCCGTAGGCGTTATCAATGATCAGTGGGATATTATATTGCTTAGCCAATAAATCGAGATGCTGTACTTCTTCATCAGTAATGACATTGCCTGTTGGGTTAGTCGGGCGCGATACACACAGTGCGCTAATGCTGCTGTCGCTTGCTAATACTTGCTCAACAGCTTTAAAATTAATAATATATTTAAATTGGTTTGAGCCACTTTCAGTATTTAAAATTTCGATATCGGGCTTTATTGCTACAAACATATCGTCAGTTAAGCCTTGATCTGCATAGCCTACATATTCAGGTGCCAGCGGAAATAAAACCTTTTTATGGCTTCCATCAGGCATACTTCCAGCTAACAGATTAAATAACACAAAAAAATTGGCTTGGCTGCCATTACCAAGCGCTATATTATTTGCGGTTAAATCCCATGAGTATTCACTTTTTAGTTGCTTGGCCAGAGCTGCACGAAATGCATCATTACCCGTTGGGCCATCGTAAAGTCCAAATACGTTGGAAAGTGTATTATTAGCAACAAGCTTTTGTAACTCATTGATAAAAATATCATTAACCTCAGGCACTAGGGCCGGATTACCACCACCGAGCATAACAATATTTGGATTGTTACTGTTTTTAGCATCGCCTAAATCTTCCATTAACTGAGTAATACCATTAGGTTGAGTAAATTTAGTGCCGAAGTTTGAGTAATCCATAATGACCGTGTGCCTTAAAAAATGATAAGTTAGTGTAAATTAACACTATGAATTTGATATTGAAAAATTTTCACCGATTAGATTACTATAGCCATAACCCGCTATAATCGTTTTTCATATTTTAAGTAGGGCAGCCTTATCAGCAACCTTGAATCACACACTAAAACACCTTTAAACACCACAGCAGACGATTCGGTTATTACTGATACGATTCTTAAAATTGCCACTTTTAACTTGTTTAATTACCTTGAGCCGCCTAATGCTTATTATGAATTTGAACGCATATACACCGCAGAGCAGTGGGCTAAAAAGCAGCGTTGGCTTATTAATTACTTAACCGAGCATCAGCCTGATGTGATTGGTTTTCAAGAAGTATTTAGTATTGAGTCGCTTAAAGAATTAGTTAAAGAGCAAGGTTATGCGTACTTTGCCGTGGTAGATGAGCCCCAGGTAATCGACGACTTTATTTACAAACGCCCTGTTGTGGCAATAGCCGCAAAATACCCAATTGCTGAAGTGGCAAGTGTTGAGCATGACCATGAGCTTGCTGAAACCCTTGGTTTAACTGAGGATTTTACATTTAGCCGAAAGGTGCTTAGAGCTACAATAACCTTACCGCATATCGGCAACACGGATTGTTATGTGGTGCATTTTAAGTCTAAGCGCTCAATGATAGAGCTTGATGAGCAAAACAAAGACCTCACACCCGAAAAAAATATTATCGAGCTATTAAAAGCCGATATAGCAGGGAGTTGGGGCTCAACTATTCAGCGCGGCAGTGAAGCCACATTACTGATGATGGACATCATTGCGCGCCGCGAATCTACACAAAATCCAATGGTTTTAATGGGCGATTTTAACAACGACTTAGCTGATGGCGTTTTAAGCCATTTACTAACAAATACACTGCGCTTTGCCCCCACGTTTGACAGTAACACTTACCTTGCAAAATATTGCCTTAACGACGCATGGCAGTTATTTGCAAGGTCGCAATTAAATTTGGCTAATCAAAGTAATGAAAATACAGTGGATTTAAAGCGAAAGCCTACCCATTATTTTGGCGCGAGCAGCTCAGTGCTTGACTACATTTTGTTGTCTTGCGAGTTTGACTCAAGTTACGACGACAGCTTTTTTGAGGTGAGCCAGTACCATACTTACGATCGTCATTTAATTAACCCTGAATTTGAGCGTGATGATTTAAGCACCGATCATGGCGTGGTATTGATTAGCTTAGCATTAAGGTCGTAGCGGGTTTTGTTACTATAAATTGTAAGCTAATCTGCCGCTGACATAATTAGTATTAAGGCGCTCAGTAGGTGCCTTGATGTTTTCCCTTTCTTTTATCCTGCTGTTTTAAAAAATCACTAATAATTAGTGCATTAACTCTAATTTATATTGATCCACATCATCTTTATTAACGGTGAGAGTGGTAAATTAGTGACGCTGGATTTTTAAGTTCGTTTAAATCGCTTATTACAACTACCCTTGTTGTACTTACAAAGCAGGGTTGCTTTTATATAACAAATAGCGTGCTGTATCCTAAAAATTTTTACCTTGACTACCCTCACTTATATACTTTTTACATACATGGAGTTTTAGCACATGACAATTAAATCAACGTTCAAATCTTTGAGTAAGCTCGCTGTTTTGGTCATTGTGGGCGGGGCTGGCTGGTATGCTTGGCAAACCTTGCAGCCTACATCATTTGCTGAACAACTCCCTGACAGTGTTGCCTATGGGAATGGGCGAATTGAAGCGACTGAGTACGATATTGCTACAAAATTACCGGGCCGCTTAGTTGATGTTATGGTGCAAGAAGGCGATATGGTTAAAGCGGGTCAAACGTTAGCGGTTATTGACACTGATGATTTAAACGCACAGTTACGTGAAGCTGAGGCGGGGCTTCGTGTTGCCAATGAGTCTCGTAAATACGCATTAGCGATTGTAGAGCAGCATAAAAGTGAGCTTAATTTTGCACAAACTGAATTGCGCCGCTCTGCAAAATTATTGGAAAAAGGCCATATTTCAAAAGAAGTGGTTGATCAACAACGAACCACCTCTGCTATTGCGCAAGCTGCTTTAACCGCGGCAAACGTAAAAGTTGTGCAGTCGGATGCTGAAATAGAAGCAGCGCAGGCACGTATTGAGCGATTACAAAGCAACATAGCCGACAGCACGCTCACAGCACCAATCAATGGACGCATATTGTATCGATTAGCTGAGCCTGGAGAAGTGCTTGGCAGTGGTGGCAAGGTTTTATCGTTATTAGATTTAACCGATGTTTATATGAGTATATATTTACCAACAGCGCAAGCGGGCAAGGTAACAATAGGCTCACAAGCGCGCATTGTTATTGATGCTGTTGCCGAGTATACATTGCCGGCTAAAGTGACGTTTGTATCTGCACAGGCGCAATTTACCCCTAAATCGGTAGAAACCCGAAACGAGCGCGATAAACTGATGTTTAGGGTTAAGGTAAAGCTCGACTCGCAGTTATTAAAAGATCATATCAAACAAGTAAAAACAGGGGTGCCAGGGCTTGCTTATGTGTTGCTAGCACCTGAAAAAAATTGGCCTACGTCGTTACAGGTACGAGTACCTGAATAATGGATAACGCTAATAATAACACCGATAAAAACGCGCAACAGCCACCTCTTGAAAGTGTAGTTACGCTTACTAAGGTGAGTCATCGCTATGCTAATAATCGCGTGCTGGACAACATTAGCATTTCATTACCTGCCGGGAAAATGGTTGGGTTTATAGGCCCTGATGGCGTAGGAAAATCAAGCTTGCTGGCACTTATCGGAGGGGCAAGGGCGATTCAAGATGGGGAGGCCGAGGTATTAAGTGGCAATATGCGTAGCAGTGGTTTTCGTAATATGGTGTCGCCACGTATTGCTTACATGCCTCAAGGGCTTGGCAAAAATGTGTACCCAACACTTTCTGTGTTTGAAAATATAGATTTTTTTGGTCGCCTTTTTTCTCAAAATAAAGCAGAGCGCAATCAACGAATTAATAACCTTTTAAAAAGTACAGGCTTAGAGGCATTTGCAGATCGCCCCGCAGAAAAGCTCTCTGGCGGGATGAAACAAAAACTCGGTTTGTGCTGCGCATTGATCCATGACCCTCAATTATTGATTTTAGATGAGCCAACAACCGGGGTTGATCCGCTATCGCGTCGTCAATTTTGGCAATTAATAAACAGTATCCGCGCTGAAAATACACAGATGAGCGTACTGGTTGCGACCGCCTACATGGAAGAAGCCGATGATTTTGATTGGCTAGTCGCTATGGACGATGGAAAAGTAATCGGTACGGGCAGCCCACAAAATCTAAAAGCACAAACTAACAAAGAATCGCTTGATGAGGCGTTTATAGCATTACTTCCTGAAGAAAAACGCCATGATCATCAGCGGTTAGTTGTGCCACCTCGTAAACAAGACTTAAACACAACCCAGTTCGCTATAGAAGCAAATGGATTATGTAAAACATTTGGTGATTTTACCGCTGTTAACAACGTGAGCTTGAGTATTGAACAAGGTGAAATTTTTGGCTTTTTAGGCTCAAATGGCTGTGGAAAAACTACCACAATGAAAATGCTTACGGGGTTACAACCGGCAACCAGTGGCGAAGCAAAATTGTTTGGTGAAAAGGTCGATGCCAATAACATCGAAAGCCGCAAACGCGTTGGTTTTATGTCGCAAGCGTTTTCGCTTTATAACGAGCTTACAGTGAAGCAAAACTTGGTATTACATGCTCGTTTATTTCACTTACCCGCAGAGAAAATAGAGCCGCGCGTTAAAGATTTAATTACTCGGTTTAACCTTAAAAAATACAGTGACGATTTTCCTACCGATTTGCCCCTAGGTATTCGCCAGCGTTTATCGCTTGCTGTTGCGGTAGTACATAGCCCTGAAATGCTCATACTTGATGAGCCCACATCGGGTGTAGACCCCGTTGCAAGGGATGACTTTTGGCAGCTACTCATTGAGCTTTCGCGCGAACAAGGCGTGACTATTTTTATTTCGACTCACTTTATGGATGAAGCGGCTCGTTGCGATAGAATTTCGTTAATGCATGCAGGTAAAATACTTGCCAGCGATACGCCAGCTGCACTGTGCCGAGCGCGTAATACCGACACATTAGAAGCTGCTTTTATTGCATATTTAGAAGAAGCAGTAAATGCAGCCGGAGCAAGCTCGGCGTTACAAGCATCGATAACTGATAAACCCAAAGTATTGGCTAAAGCGCCCGCTACTCGTAAAAATAACACTAACCCCACATTTAGTTTGTTGCGGCTATTTGGTTATGCGCATCGCGAAACGCTAGAGTTATGGCGCGATCCTATTCGCCTAACGTTTGCTTTACTGGGCTCGATAATTTTGCTGTTTATTTTAGGTTACGGCATTACATTTGATGTTGAAGATTTAAGCTTTGCGGTACTAGATCAAGACCAATCGCCCGAGAGCCGCAACTACATTCAAAATATGGCAGGTTCACGTTACTTTATTCAAAAAGCAGATATTAAAAGCCCGCAAGAACTTGATAAACGAATGCGCAGTGGCGAGTTAAGCGTGGCCGTTGAAATTCCACCTAACTTTGCTCAGCAATTTAAACGCGGCCGTAAACCTGAAATTGTAGTGTGGATTGATGGTTCTATGCCGTTTAGGGCAGAAACGATTAATGGTTATATGAGCGGCGTGTATTATAGCTATTTAACCAACTTATCTTTGCGCACTTACGCACAGGTACCCAATTTAGTGCCAGCTAATATTGAATCTCGCTATCGTTATAACCAAGATTTTAAAAGCATTGAGGCCATGGTGCCGGCGGTTATTCCACTACTATTGGTATTTATTCCTGCGATATTGATGGCGCTTGGCGTAGTGCGGGAAAAAGAGTTAGGTTCAATTATAAACTTATATGTCACACCGGTTAACCGGCTGGAATTTATTATTGGCAAACAGCTGCCTTACATTTTAGTGAGTATGATCAGCTTTTTTGGCTTAGTCGCACTTGCTATTACCGTGTTTGGTGTGGCGCTAAAAGGCAGCTTTTGGGCGCTTAGTTTGGCTGCATTATTATACGTTACAGCGACTACGGGAGTGGGGCTATTAATTTCGGCTTTTACAAAAACACAAATTTCAGCATTGGCAGCTACTACGGTGGTTGTGTTGATGATTGCCGTTAACTTTTGTGGGCTAATTGACCCCGTTTCTTCCTTAGAAGGGTTTGGTGCGATTATTGGCAAACTGTTTCCGACCACCTACTTTTTAGAGGCGTGTCGGGGGGTCTTTAATAAAGCACTTAATTTTTCTGATTTATCAGCCCAGCTACTGCCTTTATTCGCTTTTATACCCGTGCTGACTCTGGCCAGTGTATTTTTACTTCCAAAGCAGGACAAATAGCCATGCAACGTCGCGGAAACATTATTAATTTAGGTATTAAAGAGTTGCGTAGTTTATGGCGTGATAAGATTTTGCTGCTATTCGTTTTTTTTGCTTTTACTGGGCTGATTTATGTGGTGGCTTCAGCCACGTCGATAGAGTTAAATAATGCGCCGATTGCAGTTGTTGATCACGACCAATCGCAATTATCTAAGCGTATTATTAATGCCTTTTATGAGCCTTACTTTAAAACACCAGACAGTATTTCATTAAGCGATGTTGACTCAGCTATGGATAATGGCCGTTATACTTTTGTGCTTAATATCCCGCCTTATTTTGAGCGTGATGTACTTGCAGCTAAGCAACCTACGATTCAAGTAAATATAGATGCTACGCGCATGTCGCAAGCATTTATTGGTGATAACTATATTCAAACCATTATTAAAGGCGAAGTAAATGAGTTTGTGCAAGGTTATCGAACCGTTTATTCACTGCCAATAAAGCAATCGGCGCACATTATGTTTAATCCAAACATGACAAGTGTATGGTTTGGTAGCGTGATGGAATTAATGAACGTGATCACAATGATTTCGATTATTTTAACTGGCGCCGCGGTGATCCGTGAACGCGAACACGGCACATTAGAGCATTTATTAGTGATGCCGTTAAGCCCCTTTGAAATAGTGATGGCGAAAATTTGGGCCAATGGGTTAGTGATTTTATTACTGACTACGTTTTCATTATTTATTGTGATCGAAGGTTTGTTACAAGTGCCTATTCATGGCTCGCCAGGCTTATTTTTATTTGGCGTTGCTATTCATTTATTTGCGACCACATCGCTGGGTATATTGTTGGGAACGCAGGCGCGCACTATGCCGCAACTCGGGTTATTGATGATCTTAATTTTATTACCATTACAAATGCTCTCTGGCGGTGTTACGCCGCGAGAAAGTATGCCTGAGGTGGTGCAAAATATTATGTTATTGGCGCCAACAACGCATTTTGTAAAATTTGCTCAAGCAATTTTATACCGAGGGGCAGGGTGGGATGTAGTTTGGCCTTACTTTTTAGCGTTAGTTGTTATTGGCAGTGTGTTTTTTACTGTTGCATTAATGCGCTTTCGTAAATCAGTGGCGCAAGGTTAGGGTATTAAAATATAACGCGTGTTTTCAAAAAAGTGGCTGTTTAAGATAAAGCCACCCGTTAACGTTAAAGCGCTAATGGGTGGCTACTGAAGATACCATCCGCAATAATAATTAAGCGAATGGGGATGACTTAGTTTAGTCTTGGGTTAATTTCTAAAGGAGACAGCGTAATGGTCGCATTACTGCTTGCTCCTTTATATTCTTGATAGTCTTTGTTTTCAAACAGCGTGTAAAAAGCATCAACATAATCGTCATTATTAGTAAACCATTCATCCGGCATTGCTTTTAGTAGTTCATTGGTCAGCTTAGGGATAATGGCATAACCTTGCGCTTGTAAATCAGGAATGCTCGCCATTACTTGCTCTGATATTTCTAATAATTTTATTGCTAGAGTTTTATAGTTGGTGTTGTCATCTTGTTCCATTAAGAGTAAATCGACCGCTTGCCAACGATAACGCTGCCAATGAATTAAAACCTGATTAGGGCTGTAATCGGTTTTGTCATGATCTAAATAAGGTAAATCAACGATATCTAATATTGGTTCATCTCGGGTCGGGTCGATACCCGTTACAATGGCATAAATTTCAGCACCACCTGAGATCCAAGGTTCTTTGTCATCTTCTAAGCGTATTTTTTTCAATACACTGGTTTGCAGGGGTTGTTCATTGCTTAACTGGTTTTGTGGACTAACCGTGGTTTTACTGAATTTGTTAGCAGATAAAATTCCTCTCATTACTGCAATACCCGCATCTTGTACTTTTTGTTGATCTAATTCGACAATAAATACAGGTTGGGTCGGCATTTGATCAACACTAAGATAGTGAATGTCACCAAACTGATCGAACGCTTCAATCTCGCTCCATTGCGAATCGTCACCAGCAGGTGCAAATGCAAATAAAGGGCGTTCGCCTTGCTGCCAAGCGTTAAGCATTTCATCGCTAGCCAAACGCACTTGTAACAAACTACCGGTGTTTTGTGGTAAACCTTTAAGCTGTTGTAATGCGCTGTTTGCTAAACGAGTATTTTGTTGTGTGTGCATGCCTAAAGACGGTAGCTGATCCGCATTCAAAACCAGTTTATATTGGCTTAGCGTTTGTTTAAGATCAGCGTTTAATACACTGTAATTAAGCGCTATTTGTTTTGCGAAATTGCGTTTAATGGTGGTTACGTCTTTGTATTGCGCCAACTTAGACAAGTTTTCACCTTTTTCGATTTCATATTGAGCTGAAAAAGCGGGCGCTGATACACAGTTCAATAGCGCTAAGGTTGCCAAGCATTTGGTTATTTTATTCATCATATTTATTTTACTGTTCCGTTATCAGTAACGCTATAAAACAATACTTAGAATAAATAATCAAACAAAATTTATAAAGTACGTAATTAGCATTGTTTTTGTGGTGGCGCTTATGCCTATGCTACATAAATACCAAGCAGCTGTTATAAAGTAAGTTTTATATAAAGAGTGAATCTATTACAAAAAGTTATTTTGCGGAAAAGTAATTATTATATACATCAGTGGCTTATATATGGCTTGATAGTTGCTGTAACTACTACTCTAATAACAACACAAAGGATTAAACAATGACCGATATAGCACATTCAGCGTTTTTAGCATTTTATTTATATTTAATTATGGTGTTAGTACAGTGGGCAGTGGCGACGTTTAGTAAAACCAAACAGCCTGGCGCTGTTCCAGGAAAAATTGATAAAGACCTATCTCATGAGAGTTTTATATTTAGAGCGCATCGCACCTTTCATAATACATTAGAAAACAGTGCGTTATTTATAGGAACGGTTTTATTTGCTTTTGTGATTAATTACCACAGTTCGGTTTTTGCAATCTGTATTTGGGTTTACGTCATTGCACGTTTAATTCATATGGCACTGTATTACGCCATTGCCACAGAGAAAAACCCCAGCCCGCGTAGCTACTTCTTTTTGATTGGCGTGATTGCGAATCTAGTTATGTTGGTGATGCTAGGGCTAAGATTAGCCAGCTAATAAAACCTGATAAAGCGAGAAGCATTATTTGCTTCTCGTTTTTTAATTTAATTATCTACTACAGGTTTTTTTGTGCGAGTAACCCAAAAGCAAATTAACGAACCAATAGTCACCAGCACAACACCTTATAAAAAAGAGTCAGCTAAAGCAACGGATAAGTAAATAGAGGCAAACACAGTTGAAAAAATAAGGGTAAAATAAGACAAGGTGCCTAAAAGTATCATATTTCCACCTATAAATGGCTGACTTCACAAAGCAAATCCTGACCCAATAACAAGAGTATCGAGACTGGAAATACGATGATCTACTTATGGAGCTTGAATTTAAGGCAAACGATATACTCTTGCTTATTTCAGCTTAAATAACTATGAATTGTATGCTGTATCGTGGTACGAAAAATCGACATTGGGACGTAAAATTCAGTTTAATACGTCATCATCGATGAAAAAGGTACGTACAAAAGTTCGGCGTTTTAATCGGAACTTCACATAGCAAACTATTGCTTTCTAACCGACCTTTTTCTAAATATATTTGGTTGCCATCCCCAGTGTAGGGCACCGAGCCGTAAAAATACGGTAATAAAGAGTGCGCCTAAAATACACCAAACATAAGGTACTTCTAATAGAAACAGTGTGGCATAAGTTAAGCCGCCAGATAGACACGCGGTGGAGTAGAGCTCTTCGCGCATGACAAGCGGGACTTCACGGCATATTACATCGCGCATTAGACCACCAAAGATGCCCGTGGTCATGCCCATAGTAATAGCCACAATCATCGTAGTGCCTTCGATTAAGGATTTTTCAATGCCAACAATATTAAAAATTGCCATGCCCAAAGCATCGACCAGCAACATGTAATAGTTTGATACGTGAGGTAAATGACGAATAAATATTACGGCGATAAATATGGCGCTGTATGTTGCGTATAAATAATCCGGTTCGGCTATCCAAAATACTGGGTGGTTTAATAATACGTCGCGCAGTGTGCCGCCGCCGAGCGCTGTTACTGACGCGACAACCACAACACCAAAACCTCCAATGTTTTTTTCATGGCCCATCAGAGTACCTGAGATGGCAAAAAACGCTACCCCGATCAAATTTAACAAATGAAAATAGTCAGATGCCATTGTGGTCTCCATACCATTACCAAAAAAGTAGCCTATTAGAATAGCGTACTGATGATTTATTTAGCCTGAACATAGGTATGGTGCATGATTAAGTTTTAAAACAGTGCTTGCAGCGCTCTTATATTCTCAGTACAAGAATGCAAATAAGCGCTGATACAGCTAAATTCGGCACTATAAATTGACTTAAAGCGCAAGTAAATTGAACGCATTAAATGGTTGTTCGTCCATAAATAATTGCTATTAGCTGTTGTTATAGTTATAACTGATGTTGGTTGTTTCAGAAGTTTCTGAAAGTAAAAGGGAGGTTATCGAGTGTTTTGCACTCAAATTACTAGGACAATACCCATCTAATGCGCGTGCTTTGCGCCTCTCTAATTGGAGAAGTAAGTGAATAAACATGTTTTTGCTGCTGCCCTCAGCTCTGTTATGGGCTTTACGCTTCCAGCGTTTGCTGATGTTCCAAACCCGATTGATACCCCATATTCCGGCACTATAAAAATAGCGGTTGATGCCACAGATCTAGCTCATCGTATTTTTAAAATAAACGAAACTATCCCTGTTAATGCTGGTGAAATGACTTTGCTTTATCCACAATGGATACCTGGACATCACTCACCAGTTGGACCAATAAGTCAGTTGGCTGGATTAAAAATGTCAGCAAAAGGTAAAGTGATCGAATGGCAACGAGATCCTGGCAATGTATATGCTTTTAATCTTAAGGTTCCTAAAGGTGTACGTGAGTTGCATGTTGAATATCAATTCTTGTCACCACAAAGTTCAGAGCAAGGGCGCGTTATGATGACGCCAGAAATGCTCAATTTACAATGGGATACAGTAGCGCTTTACCCTGCTGGGCACTATAGCCGTAAAATTAAATTTCAACCGAGTGTAACGTTACCAAAAGGGTGGCAGTTTGCTACTGCACTTGAAAAATCTTCGCAAAAAGGCAATACAGTTACCTTTGAGGGAATTGATTTTGAAAACCTTGTAGACTCGCCAATGTTTGCCGGTAGCCACTATAAGCGTGTTGATTTAAACCCAAATGCAGATACTCCGGTGTTCTTAAATGTCTTTGCCGATAAAGAAAAAGATCTTGAGATCAGTGCAGAAGGGTTAACAGCACACCGTGAGCTTATTCAACAAATGTATGCGCTTTATGGTGCACATCACTTTGATCATTATGACTTTTTACTTGCCCTGACAGATAAGTTAGGCGGCATCGGCATGGAACATCATCGCTCAAGTGAAAATAGCGCGAAAGAAAATTATTTTTCTGACTGGGATAAGTCATGGGTCGGTCGCGATTTATTAGCACACGAATTTAATCATTCATGGAATGGTAAATATCGTCGCCCTGACGCATTATGGACACCGACCTATAACCAAGTTAAAGAAGCTAATGGTTTATGGGTATATGAAGGGCAAACACAGTTTTGGGGGCAAGTCATTGCGGCTCGTTCAGGACTTTGGAGCCAAGAAAATGCGATGGATATGCTAGCTCGTTTAGGTGCAACCTACGACCAAGGACGCCCTGGCATGGCATGGCGTAATATTTTAGATACAACCAACGATCCAACTATCGCTCAGCGTTCATCTTTGCCTTATCGTAGTTATCAAATGAGCGAAGACTATTACTCTGGTGGAGAATTAATTTGGTTTGCGGTTGATGCAAAATTACGTGAATTGAGTAACAACAGTCATTCATTAGATGATTTTGCCCACAACTTTTTTGGCGTAAACCCGGGTGATTGGAATGTGTTGACCTACAAATTTGATGATGTGATTAACACGCTTAATGGTATTGAAAAGTATCAATGGGATGACTTTATTAATTCGCGTTTAAAAGGCCATGTTAACTTATCTAAATCACTGGAAGACCAAGGTTGGAAATTGACCTATAACGATAAAGCCTCTGAGGGCATTAAAGCAATTGAAAGCCGCTATAAATCAACTGATTTACTTTATTCTCTGGGCTTCTCGGTAAATAAAGAAGGCAAAATGCGTGACGTATTATGGGATAGCCCTGCATTTAATGCGGGTCTTGCGCCAAGTATGCAAATTGTTGCCGTTAATAATACTCAATTTAGTGCTGATGCACTCAAAGATGCAGTGACGGATGCTAAAGGCTCAAAAGCGCCAATTAAGCTCTTGGTGAAAAACTTTGATCAGTACAGTGAAATCCAGATCGATTATCATGATGGCCTTAAATATCCTCACCTTGAACGCATTGAAGGTAAGCCTGACTATTTATCACAGCTACTAACCGCACGATAAAATAAATCCGCGTAGGTTTATCAATACTTTTAAATATACCCACAGAGTGTGGGTATATTTATTTTATGCTAACCGATTATGATTTAGCATGTACGTTGGAGTTCTGGTTATTTTTTCATCGCAAAGTAATCCACAACTAACTGCGTCATCGCATTCACGCCTAATTGCAGTGCTTGCTCGTCAGCGAAAAACTGTGGTGAATGATTACTTGCTGCCGTTTTTGCATCTTGACCTTGTGGGGTAACACCTAAAAAGAAAAACAATCCAGGAGTTTCTAAAGCGTAATAGCTGAAATCTTCAGCGCCGGTGATCAAATCAGTGGTAATGATATTCTCAGCCCCAGCAACTTTAGTTAGTGTTGGCGTCATTTTTTGCGTGAGTTTTACATCGTTTACGGTGACAGGGTAGCCGTGGTCGATATGTACATCAGCTTTAGCACCACCGGATTCAGCGACCATTTCAGCTGTTTTCACTAAACGCTTTTTGATATCAGCGCGCATTGCTTGGTCAAAGGTGCGAATAGTGCCAATTAACTCGACACTATCCGGAATGATATTGGAACGTACGCCGCCATTAATAGCACCAAACGAAATAACTGACGGCGCTTTAGTAACATCAACTTGGCGAGATGAAATTGTTTGTGTGGCCATAATTATTTGTGATGATGCAACAATCGGATCAACACCATTCCATGGTCGTGAACCATGAGTTTGGCGGCCTTGTACATTAATTGTAAATGAATCTTCACTGGCCATAAGCGGGCCTTCACGGAAGCCAATTTGGCCTGTGTTTAATGAACTGGTTACATGTAAACCAAACACGGCGTCAGGTTTTTCTTTAAATAAGCCTTCTTTTAGCATGAGTTCAGCACCGCCTTCTTCACCTTCTGGGGCACCTTCTTCAGCTGGTTGAAAGACAAATAATACATCACCCGCTAAGTCATCTTGAATTTTAGCCAACGATTCAGCTACAGCCATTAGAATAGCGACATGGTTATCATGGCCGCAGGCGTGCATAACACCGACTTCGTTACCACGGTAGGTTGAGGTCTGAGTTGAAGCAAACGGTAAATCAACTTGCTCAGTGACAGGCAGGGCGTCCATATCGGCACGCAGCGCCACTAAAGGGCCTTTTTTACCACCTTTGAGTTTAGCAACTACACCCGTATGGGCTATCCCAGTTTGTACTTCGAGCCCCAGTGCTTTTAAATGTTTAGTAATGTATTTAGCCGTTTCAAATTCGCGGTTACTAAGCTCTGGGTATTGGTGAAGATGGCGTCGCCAAGTGATCACTTTTTCACTTACACTGTGGTTAGCTTTTTTTAGATTCTTGTTGAGCTGTTGATCAGGAGCAGCTGCAAAACTTGGTGCAGATAACGTACTTAGCAATAAGCCGCTGTAAATAACTTTGTGTAACATAGTGATCCCTTTTATTATTTGATTATTAAAACTAATGTAGAGTAAACCGATATGAATGAACAGGACCGTGCGATAGTTAACCAAGGAAATTGGTTTAGTAGCCGCTCTAAAGAATTTCAACACCAGCTATTGTTACATGCAAAAGTAATTAAACTCGATGCGGGTGAAGCATTATTTTTAAGAGGAGATGAAAATGCGGGTTTATACGCTGTTGTTAATGGAGTTATGCGAGTTAGTGGAGTAAATGGAGAAGGTAAAGAAGCGGTACTGAGTTTTATAGATCCCGCTATTTGGTTTGGTGAAGTTGCTTTATTTGATGGTGGTTTGCGTACCCACGATGTTTATGCACAAACACCCGCTCGATTGCTACATGTACCGCATCGGGCACTGATACAATTATTAGCAATCACGCCTATTTACTGGCATGATTTTGGTGTTTTACTTTCACAAAAAATGCGGCTGCTGTTCACTTCATTAGAAGATCATGCTTTATTAACTGCCCAGCAAAAAGTCTGCAAACGGCTGGTTATGATGGCAACCATGTCGCTGCCCAGTAATACCGCTACTATTATGTTATCGCAGCAACAACTCGCAGATATGACCTATTTAACTCGTCAAACTATTAATCAAATCTTGCAGTTATTAAGTGAAAAAAAGCTTATTTCCCTGCATTACCAGCGTATAGAAATTCTTGATAAACAACAGCTGGCTTTACTTGTACATTAGCTGCGTTATTATTTTTACCTGATATAAGTACATTGGCCTTAAATTTGCTTTATAAAATAAAACTATCAATGGATTTGAAGCAATGAGCTCACTAATATTTAATAATCAGTACCGGACAGAACCTTATAACCCTCCTGTGCAAGCGAAAAGCATAAGCCATCCTAAAGCGGCAACCGAATTGCCAGAAACGGCAATAAATAGCCAAGCTAATACTGTTAGCAGCCCTAAAAACCCTTTATATGGAAAAGACTTTTTAGAAAAAGCAAATGAAGCGCTTATTTATCAACGATTAGGTGTTGATAAAGATAAAATAGCTGAACTTAAGGCCGCGATTGAAAAGCTGACAGAAAAAATACAAGAGCAGGGAGGGGGGAATGACGAATTAGCAAAACAAATGGAATCGTTACAAAAAATGCTTGGACAAGAATATCAAAAAGGCCGTGAGTTACAATCTAAAACTCCGGATCACGATAAAGGTAAAATCATAAGCGCATTTGTATAAGTGGATTTTACAAATGTCGGCTAGAAGACATTGTTACGTTGTGTTAACTGCTAAAGTAAATAATAAGATAATTATATAAAGTAAAGAAAATGAAAACACTGCAACAACAACTGGGCAATTATGGCTTATATCACCGTTCAAAACGCAATGTACTCACACACTTTTTTGGTATTCCACTCATTGTATACGCTGTATTGTGTTTATTAGCGCGTATTTATTTACCGGTTGCTGATCATGTTATCAATGGCGCTCATGTTTTTGTGTTAGCTACTGTGATTTATTATTTACTGCTTAATGTCTCACTAGGTTTGATAATGGCTGTTATTTTAGTAGTAATGAGTATAGCGGCTGCGCCAATTGCATCACTTAGTTTTACTAGCTGGTTAGCTGTTAGTATAGGTGTTTTTATTTTTGGCTGGGTTTTACAGTTTATTGGGCATTATTTTGAAGGTAAAAAACCAGCTTTTGTTGATGACATAATCGGGCTTATCATTGGGCCATTATTTGTGCTTGTTGAGGCGCTTTTTTTACTCGGACTATATAAACAACTCGAGCAACAGATCACAGACATTGCGGGTCCTACAAAGCCTTAATAATAATCATAGGTAGAGCATGAACTTTAATAATAAAACGGTGTGGATCACCGGGGCATCATCAGGTATTGGTAAAGAGTTAGCGATACAGTTAGCACACTTAGGCGCTAATATTATTTTATCAGCCAGAAGTGCAGATAAACTAAATCAACTTTGTAGCGAGTTACCGGCTGGACAACACAAAGTAATACCTCTTGATTTATCACAACCTGAGCGGGTACTTGAGTATGTTGCAAATAGTATGGCTACGATTGGTAACGTTGATATTTTAATTAATAATGGTGGCGTGTCGCAGCGTAGTTTGTTTTTAGAAAATGACTTTATTGTGTATCGTCAACTTATGGAAGTTAACTATTTTGGTTTGATTGCGCTAACTAAAGCGGTATTACCGAGTATGGTTAAAAATGGCGGCGGCTGTGTAGTATCAATCAGTAGTGTCGCAGGTAAAGTTGGCTCTAAATTCAGAACCGGTTACTCAGGCTCTAAATATGCAGTCGTTGGTTTTATGGATTGTTTGCGAGCTGAAGTGGCCGATAAAAACATTCATTGTTTGACTATCTGCCCAGGCTCTATAAAAACGGCTATTGCTCATAATTCACTTAATGAACATGGTATTGCGCAAAATAAGGCTGAACACTCCATTGAAAATGGTATGGATGTAACGGCTGCTGTGAAGCAAATGGTCAGTGCAATAGCTAAACGTAAAGATGAAGTGGTGGTTGGCGAGGGGATCAGTGGCTGGGCTCCGACTATAAAACGTTTCTTTCCTAGTTTTTTTAATCGTATGACAGCGAAAAAGAATTATCGTTAAACAAACGATGAATAACACCGTGCTGGTATGCATTAACAGCGGCTTTATAGTTTATAAATTAGCTATAAATTGATTTTTTTGCAGTATTAGTAAACAGTTGTGCGTAGAACGATGGGTTAGAATGTAGAAAAAACAGGCGATCGCTTATGATCTCGCTGGAATTGGTCTTTTATACTTGCACCGATAATTATATGCACTTAAAGTAGCTAAAATGATGTAAACGAGTGATGAATACTGTGGAACAAAAACAACTTAAAGAATTAACACCAGAAGAACAAGAACAAGCAAAGCAGCAAAGTATTGCATGGCAACGTGAGTGTTTTCAAAATGCACAAAAGCATTTAGCAGAGAAGGGCGTAATGCCAAAAACTTTGCTAGAAAAAGAAAGCCGCTTTATCGCTCCGTTATGTGCCCTATGGAAGTTTAAAGGCCAAGACGGTAAAAGTTATTGGGTTATCACCGGTCGCTTACCAACTGATCATGCGTTAGCATCAGTTGCCGAAAATGCGCGTGATGCGCTGCGATATTTTTCTCTGCAATGGCAGTTAAAAGCAGATCAAATTATGCAAACCGGTGGACACGATAAAACTAAAGTTGATTTTGCAAACCTACTAATTAATCGTGCGCATGGTATTTATGAAATGTACGAAAAAGAACAGCTGTGGGCAAACGAAGTTAATTGACCTGAA
This sequence comes from Pseudoalteromonas sp. SG41-1, assembly GCF_014164575.1. Classification (NCBI taxonomy): domain Bacteria; kingdom Pseudomonadati; phylum Pseudomonadota; class Gammaproteobacteria; order Alteromonadales; family Pseudoalteromonadaceae; genus Pseudoalteromonas; species Pseudoalteromonas sp. SG41-1. The sequence goes on along the minus strand of NZ_JACJFL010000001.1, from coordinate 211,714 downwards.
AGCTTATTTATAATTTTAACTTAAAGATTTTAATATAAAGAACAGCTTTAAAAATTAAAAAAGCGAACGTGTTATGTGGAGTTACACATTAATATGTTCGCTTTTTTAATGCCCATTGCGTTAAATTGGTGGTTTTTAACTCGCTAGGATGGCCATTTTTAATAAATTTTTATCAATGCACCAGTGTAAATGGTTTCGTATTGAATTTATTAATGGGGCATTGCATACGAAGCCGTGGAATACCTGCTTCCATAAACACACAACCTTGTTGTTCAAAGCCATTACGTTTAAATCGTTCTACCTCATTTAAAATACAATTAATGCTGACGCAATCACAACCCTGCTGTTGTGCAAGCTCAACAATATAATTCAGCAATGAACGATAGACGGAGCGATTACGGTGCTCTGGCAGCACCGCAATACGGCCAATAAGGCCATCGCTACATAATCGGCCTGTTGCAACTGGGCCTTGGCTGTCATCTGTTACCAGTATATGATGAGCATATCTATCAAGATTATCAAACTCGATATGTTTGGGAATATGTAGTTCACATACAAATACCCGCTCTCTGATCTGTTGTAGTAACTCCTTGCCTATATCCCATTCTACCTTGTTGATATGATAGCCCATACAAACACACTCCTAGCAAAACCAAATCCCCTCATTAATTAGTGTAGTAAAGGTTTGTATAAAAACTAAACTATTTTTTGAACTATTTAGTTGCTCTGCTGTCACCATAGTATGGTCAGTGAGTAATTTAACCGCAGTTAAGTCACTAACAGGGAGTGGGTAGTTTTCACCATTTACGCTGAGAAGTATTTCATTTTCAAAAACTTGATACAATGCACGGGTGCCACCGAGGCGCTCAAAAATCACATCATCATCATTCAATAGCTCAGCTATTTGTTCACTATTAAATAAATCTTCTGGCGGCATTAAATCCATTTCATGCTTAGGTTGACTAAGTGTATTACCTAACCAAGATTTAAGTAATGCGTCGTCATTTAGGGCCGCTTGCATTAATAGTTTAATGTTTTCGACTTCGCAAGCTTGGATCTCACCTTTAGAATCGCGCAGTGTTATTGCAGGGTCTTGATAACGGCTATTTCCCGCTTCTTTATCAATAATGTGATCAGCAAAGTTTGATAATAGATCGCGTTGATTTGGTGCACGAAATCCGATCGAGTAGTTTAATGCGTTTTCTACAGCATAACCTTCATGTGGGCAGCCCGGCGGGATGTATAAAATATCGCCTGGTTCTAGGATGCAATCAATCACGGCTGGAAATTGTTCAACTTGTAATAAACTTTTATTTTGTGCAAATTGTTTTAGTTTATTATCTGGCATACCGACACGCCAATGACGCTTGCCTTCACCTTGAATAATAAATACGTCATATTGATCTAAATGCGGACCGACTCCACCCCCAGGCGTTGAAAAGCTGATCATTAGGTCATCAATACGCCAATTAGGAATAAACCGAAATGGTTCCAGCAGCTGCGCAGCATTAGGATGCCAATGATCGACTGCTTGTACGAGTAGGGTAGAATGTTGCTCGGTTAGTAATTCAAAATCTTCAAATGGGCCATGATGCGCTTGCCAGTCATTATCATGATTAGTGATAATACGCGATTCAATGCTCTCTTCCATGGCAAGACCGGCAAGCTCATTAGCATCAAGCGGGTCGGCAAAGTCTGTAAACCCTTGCTTGATCAAGAGCGGTTTTTTTTGCCAATACTGTGTTAGAAAGTCTTGCTCGGATAAGTCGTTAATCGTTAATTGATACATGCTGCGCCCATTAAAATGAAAAAAGCGAAAGGCAAGAGCCTTTCGCTTTATAGTGTATATAAAATAAGTTGTCGCAGAAAGCTTAAACTAGGTTGTCGATAAACTCGACAGCACGACCAATATAGTTAGCCGGTGTTAGTTTTTTCATTTCTACTTTTGCTTCTTCCGGTAACTCTAAACCATCGATGAAGTCAGCCATGATCTCTTGATTTACACGTTTACCACGGGTTAAATCTTTTAGCTTTTCGTATGGTTTTTCGATGCCGTATTTACGCATTACCGTCTGAATTGGCTCTGCTAGCAGTTCCCAGTTCTGATCCAACTCGTCAAGTAATCGTTGCTCGTTTACTTCTAACTTGCTTACACCTTTTAGGGTTGACTGGTATGCAATTAGCGCATAACCCATACCAACACCTAAGTTACGCAGTACTGTTGAGTCAGTAAGGTCACGTTGCCAGCGAGATACCGGCAGCTTTTGCGCTAGATGAGCGAAAATAGCATTTGCTAGACCTAAGTTACCTTCTGAGTTTTCAAAATCAATCGGGTTAACTTTATGTGGCATAGTTGATGAACCAATTTCACCCGCAATGGTTTTTTGTTTAAAGTGATTTAGCGCTATATAGCCCCATGCATCACGGTCAAAATCTAATAAGATAGTGTTAAAGCGAGCAATCGCATCAAATAACTCGGCAATGTAGTCATGCGGTTCAATTTGCGTTGTAAATGGGTTGAATGTTAACCCTAGGCTAGTTACAAATTGCTCAGCATGATTGTGCCAATCGTAATCAGGGTAGGCACTGAGGTGAGCATTGTAGTTACCTACAGCACCGTTGATTTTACCTAGCATTTCAACTTGTGCAATTTGGTCACGTTGACGCTTTAAACGCATATATACGTTGGCAAATTCTTTGCCCATAGTTGAAGGTGTTGCAGGTTGACCGTGAGTACGTGTCATCATTGGTACTGCTTTGTACTCAATGGCTTTTTCTTTAATTGCATTAAGTAGTTGATCACAGTAAGGAAGTAATACTTCGTTACGTGCTTCAGTGAGCATTAAACCGTGAGACAGGTTATTGATGTCTTCTGATGTACATGCAAAGTGAATAAATTCATTAATTGCATGTAACTCGGCGTTGTCAGCTACTTTTTCTTTTAATAAGTATTCAACGGCTTTAACATCGTGGTTTGTAGTACGCTCGATATCTTTTACACGTTGCGCATCGGCTTCGCTGAAGTTATCAACAATCGCGTTAAGTAAAGCATTGGCTTCGTCGCTAAATGCCGGTACTTCTTTGATCGCATCAGCTACTGCAAGGGCTTGTAACCAACGAACTTCGACTGTTACACGGTATTTTATCAAGCCAAATTCGCTGAAAATACTGCGTAGTTCAGTGGTTTTGCTGCCGTAGCGACCATCCACCGGAGAGATAGCTGTTAACGCTGAAAGCTCCATAATAACTCCTAAATTTTAGTTTTGAACGATAATTAAATATGGTTTTTAGCAATGGCGATAATTCTTCTTTTCGCAAAGAAAAAGTGACGGCGTTTACCGCCCATTTGTCGCCATAATACTGCACTGCGAATACCTGCTAATAATAATGCACGTATTTTGTGTTGTACTAATTGCTGTTTTAGTAAGTCAGGCTTGCCATAAACCTGAATTCGGTGCCCTAGGGGGCTAAGCACCTTTGAATAAATATCGGCAAGAGCCGTAATAACAGTGTCATCAGTAATAGCAAAGTGATCAAGACGTCGCTTGATATCATCAATGCTTTTACCAAGCTCTGCTAAGCTACTTGCTTTTGCGCTCAGTGCACGCTCAAGTTGCATTAAACCGCCAACGTATTTGACGATTTCAACATCTTTCTTTTCACCTGCACTTAGTTGATCAAGTAAGATTTTATAACCATCTCTTAGATTCTCAGTGCCTTGATACACATCACTGGGTGAATCAGGGGAGGTTTGTACAATACTGGTTAATAGTTTTTCTAATTCGTAATCGTTGCTACTGCCGTACTGCGCTATTTTTTGAACTTGTTTAGCAACTTGGCACATGGCTGCTAATGCCATGACTTGGTGTTCATTCATTATTTGATCACCGAATCAATAATACCGCCACCTAAACATATTTCGTTGGCATAAAATACCGCAGATTGTCCTGGGGTTACTGCTTTTTGTGGTTCATCAAATAATACTCGGGCAAAACCATCATCGCCAACGAGCAGCGTACAGTTTAGGTCTTCTTGACGGTAGCGAGTTTTTACCGTGCAGCGGGTGGTACCTTTTGGTCCAACACGATCAACCCAGTGTAATTGGTTGGCATTTAGTCCATTGCTGTAAAGACGCGGATGGTCTTTACCTTGACCAACAATCAATACGTTGCGTTCTAAGTCTTTATCTACTACATACCATGGTTCGCCAGAGCCTTCTTTCATGCCACCAATTAGCAAACCTTTACGTTGACCGAGAGTGTGATACATCAAGCCTTCGTGTTCACCAACGTTGTTACCGTCTGTGTCTTCAATAACACCCGGTTGTGCAGGTAAGAATTTTTGTAGGAAGTCTTTAAACTTACGCTCACCGATAAAGCAAATACCGGTACTGTCTTTTTTATCGTGGGTAATTAAGTCTTGTTCTTCAGCAATGCGGCGCACTTCAGGTTTGGCAATATCACCAACTGGGAACAGCGTTTGTGCAATATGTTCATGACTTAATGTGTATAAAAAGTAGCTTTGATCTTTGTTATCATCAAGACCACGACACATAACGTATTTATCATCGCGTAATTCACGGCGTACATAATGGCCCGTGGCTATAAAGTCAGCGCCAAGCGCCGTTGCTGCAAATTCTAAAAAAGCTTTGAATTTGATTTCTTTATTACACATGATGTCAGGATTTGGCGTACGGCCTGCTTTATATTCAGCAAGAAAGTACTCAAATACGTTATCCCAATATTCTGCGGCAAAATTAACTGTGTGTAGTTCAATCCCCAGCTTGTCACAGACTGCTTGCGCGTCTTTTAAATCGTCGGCAGCAGCGCAATATTCATCATTATCATCTTCTTCCCAGTTTTTCATAAACAGGCCTTCAACTTGATAGCCTTGTTGTTTTAATAAATAAGCTGATACAGAAGAATCAACACCGCCGGACATGCCAACGATGACTTTAATGTGACTATTTTCGCTCATGGATAATTTCGCTTATACAGGTTGCTGTCATTTAAACTACTAGCGCATACGCGTATTATAGAGCTAAAAGGAGACACTCTGACAAATTACGCAGGCTATGAAAGGCCGCGATTATAGCAGTATACCCAAACCACCTCAAGGTGCAGAATTCAGCGTTTCACAGGGGCTTAATATCAAGGCGTTACTTTGCAACAATGGCAGTCCCTTTTAAGAAGTAACAACGCTGAGAGTAAGTGCCTGTGAAACTCCCAACAGGTTGGTTTAAAGCGATTTATACTGCGTTATTGATTTTAACAATAGAACCACTATTCCTTGCAAGCAATGCCTTGCCTAAATCGCTTTTAATTCCAACGACGCTCGCATCTTGAGGTGGTTTGGGTATAAAGAGACGGCCAAGCCACCCAAAATATGAGTTTTGTAGGGAACAGTTTCATAGCCAAATTGGCAGGGAAGGTATGGTTTTTAAGTTGTATTAAAAACGATAAAAATTTTCGTAATGACACTTGGCTGGTTAAGTTTCAAAAAACAGCGCTTGGATTTTGAAACTTAACTAAGGCGTTATGGCTAGGTAAAAATTATTCTACACCAATAAACCCGCCGGTTTGGTGTGTCCACAACGCGGCATAAATACCATTTTGTGCCAGCAGTTCTTCATGGCTACCTAGCTCTACAATGCCGCCCTCATCAAGTACGATGAGCCGATCCATTTGTGCAATAGTGGATAGTCGATGCGCGATGGCAATGACGGTTTTACCGGTCATTAAATCATCAAGACTAGCTTGAATAGCCGCTTCAACTTCAGAATCGAGCGCGCTGGTGGCTTCATCTAAAATTAATATCGGGGCGTTTTTCAGCAGCACCCGAGCTATGGCTATACGTTGGCGTTGACCTCCAGAGAGTTTTACGCCGCGCTCACCCACTTGAGCTGCAAAACCTTTGTTGCCTTTGCTATCTTCAAGGTCATCAATAAACTCTAGCGCTTTGGCTTGTTTAGCCGCTTTCATCATTTCTTCATCGCTGGCATCTGGGCGGCCATAAAGGATATTTTCTTTGACTGTCCGATGCAGTAAAGAAGTATCTTGGGTAACCATCGCAATGTACTTACGCAGGCTTTCTTGACTCACTTTTGAGATATCTTGGCCGTCGATGTTGATACTACCGCTATCAATATCGTAAAAACGTAGCAACAAATTAACGAGTGTTGACTTACCAGCGCCAGAGCGACCAACAAGACCTATTTTCTCTCCGGCCTTGATGTTGAGATTTAAGCCATTGATAACAGCGCCGCGATTCGTTTCGTTTGCGGCTTTACCGTAGTTAAAATGCACATTATTAAAGTCAATTGCACCTGTGGTTACACTTAATGTGCTGGCATCAGGCAGATCATCGACTTCAATTGGGTTTGATAACGTTTTCATACCATCAGCGACAGTGCCGATGTTTTCAAACAAGCCACTAATTTCCCACATGATCCACTGTGCCATGCCATTTAAACGCAGTGCTAAGCTTACCGCAATTGCAATTGCGCCGGCACTAATGGCGCTCAGAGTCCATAAATACAAAGATAATGCCGCAACACTAAATACTAAAAAGTAGTTAAGCGTTTGAATGGCAAAATTTAAACTGGTAACTAAGCGCATTTGCTTATACACAGGTTGTAAAAAAACATCCATGCTGTCTTTTGCGTACTGCTCTTCACGTTGGGTATATGAGAACAATTTAATAGTCGAAATATTAGTGTAACTGTCGACTATTCGGCCGGTCATCTCAGAGCGAGCGTCTGCTTGCGAGCTAGCCACTTTTTTGAGCTTAGGTACATAGTACATTTGGATCAAAATATACAGAGCTAACCATACAAGCAAAGGAAGCATTAAGCGCCAATCGGCTTCGGCTACTAAAAACACCATAGCGCCAAAATAAACCACGATATACATTAATACATCAAGTAGTTTCATCACGGTTTCACGCACCGCGAGGGATGTTTGCATTACTTTGGTGGCGATGCGCCCTGCAAATTCATTTTGGTAAAAGCTCACACTTTGGCGAAGCAAATAGCGATGTGCTAACCAACGAATTGACATCGGGTAATTACCTAACAAGGCTTGGTGCAATATCGCAGAATGAAAAAACACCACGATAGGTAGGACAACAAGTAGCACTATCGCCATTTTTATGAGTTCAGATTTTTGCTCAACAAATAATGTTTCAGGGGTGTAGATACTTAGCCAATCAACAAGCTGGCCCATATAGCTAAACAGTGATACTTCTAAAATCGCGAGCAATGCTGCGCTTAGCGACATAAAAAATAGCGAGACTTCCATACCTTTAGTGTAGTGACGACAAAATGCAAATAGCGTCGCAGGAGGCTGGGTTGGCTTTTGTTCGGGAAACGGCTTGATCATCCGCTCAAATAATCGATACATTTTAATATCTTGAATAGCAAAAATGGCGTTAACTATATCACTGAAAAGCGACAAAAACAGGTTTGCATAATGATCTTTTTGCTTGTTTGTCGGTTATTACAAAACAACAGTGACTACCATTTTATTTTGCCAATCAGCATATCTTTAAACATCACCCAGTCTGCCCATAAGCTATAAAACGGGTATTTGAACGTAGCAGGGCGGTTTTTCTCAAAGAAGAAATGACCAACCCAGGCAAAACCATAACCAATAATGGGTAGCAACCACAACAGCATAAATTGTTGGCTATACAGCACATACAAAACGATAATAAGCACCAAAGAGCTACCAAAAAAATGTAACCGTTTGCAGGTAATATTTTTATGTTCTTGTAAGTAGTATGGGTAAAACTTTTTAAAGCTAGTAAATTCTGGTGTACTTTTCATATCACATATCTTGTTAATGCTATTGACTGGTTTTAAATATTTAGTTTTACATTTCTTTACAGATATTAGGCGCTTTGATCTCATACTACTAGACATACTTACGACAAATTTATACCGTTATGAGTCTAACAAATAATTAAAAGATCATAATCATGTTAAAAAAAGCCATTACTTGCGCGGTGTTAGTTGCGCTTTGGGGTTGTTCTGAATCGACATCAATATCAACAAACAATCAAAATAATGCAGCAGCACCGATAACTGCTAACCAATCTATCACTTACCCAGAAACAAAAAAAGGGACTGTGGTTGATCAGTACTTTGACGAGAAAGTGGCTGATCCATACCGTTGGTTAGAAGATGATATGAGCAGTGATACGGCTAAGTGGGTTAAAACACAAAATGAACTGACTTTTTCATATCTTGAAAATATCCCGTACCGGGATAAATTAAAAGCCAGCCTTGAAAAGCTAATGAATTACGAAAAAGTAACGGCTCCATTTACTGAAGGTGAATACACCTACTTTTATAAAAATGATGGCCTACAGAACCAATATGTACTTTATCGTAGTAAAGGCAAGGGCGAAGCAGAGGTTTTCCTCGATCCAAATAAGTTTAGCGAAGATGGTACAACTTCAATGTCTGGTCTGACTTTCTCTGAAGATGGTTCGCTAGCAGCTTATCAGATCTCTGAAGGTGGCAGTGATTGGCGTAAAGTCATTATTATTGATACGCAAAGTAAAGAGCAAATTGAAAGTGCATTAATCGATATAAAGTTCAGTGGTATTGCTTGGGTTGGCAACGATGGTTTTTATTACTCAAGCTACGATAAACCTAAAGGCAGTGAACTCTCGGCAAAAACTGATCAACACAAAGTGTATTACCATAAATTAGGAACTGCACAAACAACCGATGAACTTATATATGGTGGCTCTGAGGAACAAAAACATCGCTATATTGGTGCCTCGGTAACGCGTGATAATCGCTACTTATTGATTTCTGCTAGTGTTTCAACATCTGGTAATAAACTGTTTATTAAAGATTTAACCAAGCCAGACAGCAAACTTGTCACAGTGCTTGATAATACAGATTCAGACACTTACGTTTTAGATAACGACGGCAGTAAGTTATTTTTAGTAACAAACTTAAATGCGCCGAATAAGAAAGTAGTGACGGTAGACGCCGCAAACCCAACTGTTGAGTATTGGCAAGATTTGATCCCAGAAACAGATAATGTATTGAGTATGTCTAAAGGGGGGGATTTCTTTTTTGCAAAATACATGGTTGATGCCATTTCTAAAGTGCAACAATATGACAAAGCTGGCAAGTTAGTTCGTGAAATTAGTTTACCCGGTGTGGGTACCGCTCGTGGTTTCAGTGGTAAAAAAGAAAGTAGTACGCTTTATTATTCATTCGCTAATTACACAACGCCGGGCAATACCTATGCGTTTGATGTAAATACTGGTAACTCAGACGTTTACCGTAAATCTGGGGCGCAGTTTGATTCTGCGGCATATACTTCTGAACAAGTATTTTATAGTTCCAAAGATGGCACTAAAGTACCGATGATCATCTCCTATAGAAAAGATTTAAAACGTGATGGTACTAACCCAACTATTCTATATGGTTATGGCGGTTTTAATGCCAGCATGACGCCAAGCTTTAGTTCAACCATTGCTGCTTGGCTTGAGCAAGGGGGTGTCTACGCCGTGGCTAATATTCGTGGTGGCGGTGAATACGGTAAACAGTGGCATGATGCGGGTACACAACTTAAAAAGCAAAATGTATTTGATGATTTTATAGCTGCTGCTGAGTATTTAAACGCAGAGAAATACACATCAAGTGATTACCTAGCCGTTCGCGGTGGTTCAAATGGCGGTTTATTAGTTGGCGCGGTCATGACTCAGCGCCCTGAGTTATTTAAAGTCGCACTACCTGCAGTAGGCGTACTTGATATGTTACGGTATCACACTTTTACCGCCGGAGCTGGCTGGGCATATGACTATGGTACGAGTGAGCAAAGTAAAGAAATGTTTGATTACTTAAAAGGCTACTCGCCAGTTCATAATGTAAAAGCTGGGGTTAAATACCCAGCGACCTTGATCACCACAGGCGATCACGATGACCGTGTGGTGCCAGCTCACTCTTATAAGTTTGCAGCGGAGCTACAAGCCAAAGGTGCAGGGAACAATCCATACCTTATCCGTATTGAAACTAATGCGGGTCATGGTGCAGGTACACCAACCAGTAAAATTATTGATCAATATGCAGATATTTACGGTTTCACCCTTTATAACATGGGTATCAAATCACTGTAATTGAATAATATAAATAAAACACCGAAGCGATTTTTTCGGTGTTTTTAAGGTTGCGCAGTGGGACTTTGCAACGCAAGAGTATTAATTAGCTATTACTTGAAAAAAGGCGTTGGTGTGTTTTAAACGCATATTCGTCAGTCATACCACTTAAATAATCACAAATTACTCTGTGTGTATTACCATTTTGTTGTTGTGCTAGGCGAAACACATTTGCTGTGGTTTCAGGTAATAGTCGTAATGGTTCGCAGGCAAATGCTTCAAATAATTCAATAATTAATTTTTGTCCTTTAAACTCAATTTGCTGCATATGTGAAGCACGAATGAGTCGTTGATAAATAAATGACTTTAACGTCTCAAGTAAATGCTGATAACTGTGCGGTAATTCAACGGTGTAATTTAAAATTGGATTTTCAAACTCAAGTTCTGTGTGCACAATGGATGATTGAGTAATAAATAAGTTTACTAATTCCCCAATCACATCTTTACGTTGTGCTTCGCTACCTAAAAATAGCCGCTCGGTTAAGTTACTGTCGCTAAGCCACTCACATTGCACAAGCTCAAGTGCGGGTAAGGCATGATTTTGCCACTCTTTTAGGGTGATTTGCTCTGTTGCAATTGCGTCTTCAAGGTCATGTACGGCATAAGCGATATCGTCGGCAAGTTCCATAATGGCCGCATCAAGGGATTTAAAACTGGTTTTAGATCTAAACTCATCGACGGCCTTAAAATCGCCTAAGCGTTGTTTATCAGCGTCAGATAAAGGCGCTACAATCCAGTCAAAGGTCGCTTTATCATCCTTGTATAAACCTTTTGCTGGGCGCCAGTCGTTAGCTTTTATAAATGCACGTTGCGGATCATGATGTGGGATGGTGTGCCACAAGTCATCAATAAAAGCCGGGTATTTTATAAAGCCAAGCAAAGTACGGCGCGTTAAGTTCATACCATGACCATCACTGTATGGTTCAAGTCTTGAAACAATGCGCAGTGTTTGTGCATTGCCTTCAAAACCACCATGTTCACGCATCATGTAGTTAAGGGCAATTTCACCGCCATGACCATAAGGAGGATGGCCTATATCATGGGCCAAACAAAGCGTCTCAAGCAAACTAGGGTCGGGAAAATGTGTGAAGTCAGGGTGTTGTTTCTCTAAATGACGAAGTAAACCACTGCCAATTTGCGATACCTCTAAAGAATGGGTTAATCGTGTACGATGAAAATCATTTAGGCCAATCCCCATTATCTGAGTTTTAGCTTGTAAACGTCTAAATGCAGCTGCATGGATTATCCGGGAGCGGTCTACTTGCCATGCTGAGCGATTGTCATTAGGGCGAAACTTGTTTTGATTTATTATGCGGCTTTGCCAGTCTAATTTCATTAATGGGTATCCGGTAACTTCTTTAGCGTTTTTATGCGCTTAATTGTAGCCGATTTTTATAGATTATAAATCCTTCAAATGGGTATATTCGCCTTTATTGGAGTGCTTAGGTATAATGAATGGTCAGATGCGTGTGGATATACCATGCATAAACATTAGTTTTTTTGAGAGAATACATGCTTAAGTATCTATTTCGTTTAATCGTTAGCCTATTTTTTATTTGGGCATTGAGTTACCCATTTATAGAAAGGTCGAATTCAACTATTGAGGGCGAAACAGCCTTAATCAAGCCACCAGTCAAAAAGAAAGAAAAGCCATTACATAACGTTAAGCTTCCTGATTTTAACGGCTTTAGTGATGTAAAAGAAAAAAAACATGCTTTTTTTAACTTTATTCGGCCGCATGTTGAGGCTGAAAATAAAAAAATCCTGCAGCAACGGGCAACGCTGGAGATTGCATTGATGATGGTGCAATACGATGAGCCATTAAGTCGCACGCAAACTAAGCAAGTTAAAACGATTTTAAACAGCTATAAATTACCAGAAACGATTGATAGTTTGTCTTTGCGTCAGGCATTACGTCGAGTTGATATTATTCCTAAAGAGCTAGCGCTGATGCAAGCGGCAAACGAATCAGCATGGGGAACGTCTCGATTTGCTCGAATAGGATTAAACTTTTTTGGTCAGTGGTGTTATAGCAAAGGCTGCGGTATGGTGCCTAATCGTCGTAATACTGGTGCAGACCATGAAGTGGCGGCATTTAAATCTGTGCGAGCAGCCGTGACTTCTTATTTTAAAAATATTAATACCCATGCAGCTTATAAAGAGTTACGTAGTATCCGCGCCGATTTGCGTTTACAAGAAAAGCCAATTTCAGCGACTAAGCTAAGTTACGGATTAATCTCCTATTCCGAGCGTGGTGAAGCGTATATCGAAGAATTAAATCAAATGATCAACCAAAATAGAGCTTACTTTGATGAATAACCCAGTACGTAGTATCAGTCATATTATGGCATTAGCCGTTGTACTAATAGCAACGTTTACTGTGCAAGCAAAAGAGTTTGTGGTTTCCTATGATGGCTTTTATGATCGTTTAAAAGTCGTCAATAAAGGTGATTTTCAATTTGCTCAGGTCAATTTTTACATCACCGACATTGCCAGTAATGACGAATGTTTAATTAAAACCGGGCGCATTATTACTGAGCGAGAGGAATTTTCACTTAATTATACTGAGCATGCTCAGCTTTTACTTCCTTTTGATAAACAACTTGATACAAATAAAGCTGTGGTGGTTATCGAGCCTCAAAATGAAAACCATGATTGCCAGTTAAAACTGCAAATTGAGGCGCGTGAGTTCAATAATAGTAATTTAAATAAACACCAGTTGTATCAGCTTAATGATGAGTTTGATGAATTATTATCGGATCTGTCGGGATTTTTTGTTAGCAAACTGATGAGCTTTTTATTGCCTGAACAACAAGGTGTGGTGCTGACTTTTGCAGAGCCAGTGACGATTGCCGATCCTGCTTTTGATTGCCAAGGAGCAATTTGTCATGTCAGTGTTACTGAGCAGTGGGAAGACGATAAAACAGCATTTACTGTGCCGGTGCCATTACTAAAAGTAACGCCATGGATTGCTAAGTAGTAAAAAACAGTTGAGTAAGCGCTGTTAACAGCAGCGCTTGATTTATGTTATTACTAATCAAGAGTAATCAAGAGTAATTAAAAAATATCCTTCCATATTTACTAATCAATGCCTATGAATAACCTTGTTTTTAGCCAATTGAGTTACACGCAGCCCAAAGCACGTTAAAATACAGTCATTATAGATTTAAAATAATTCCTTAGATATGAATAAAACCCATGTGATTGAATGCCTGCGTTTTGCTTTAGAGGCGCAACTTAGTACCGCGCAGGCTGCTGCAAAGACAGCCCATGACACCGCCACTCATGAAGAAAATATTGCTGAAAATAAATACGATACATTAGGCCTAGAAGCTGCCTATTTAGCGCAAGGGCAAGCACAGCGTGTGAATGACTGCCATTTGAGTATTATCGAGTTTGAAAAGGCATTTAAAATCGCTGTATCAAGTAAAGTTGCCATTGGTTCGCTGGTCTGTATCTGCGATGAAGACGAAAATCTAAAATGGTATTTTTTAGGGCCACTTTCTGGTGGTTTAAGCATTAAAATAAAAGACACTACAGTGTATGTTCTCACACCACTGTCACCATTAGGTCAATTACTGATGGATAAGCAACAAGGTGATGAGTTTAGTTTTACAATAGCGAATAAATCCACGTTATTAGAAATTATTTCAATAAGTTAGTGATGCTGAAAGGAGCTTTAACCAGCTTTTTTTGATCTTACTGTGGTTGATTAAATTTACTTATCTTAACGCTAAAAATTACTCGTTGGAAAGGTAGCGAAAAACCCTTTATAAATCACCTGTAGATTAAGCAGTAGCTGAATCTAAAGCACCCATCCTGTTAAGTACACGTGTTGCACAACGATGACTTAGCAGTATGGGTGTTTCTATTTATATTCACTCTTACATTTGTATTTTGACTTATTTTAGGAAAAGTCGTGTTTAAAACCTTGATTGTGGTTGATAACAACGAGCAGGCACTTGCTCACTCATTCGAAAACGTAATTACCTTCAATACCTACTTACGAGATTATCCAAAGCATAATGAGCCAAAAACGCGCATTATTAATCTATGCGACTCAAGCCAATACTTGAGTAAAGGCTATTATTGCTCATTACTTGCTGAGGCACGTAAACATCAAGTATTGCCAAGCGTAAAAACGATTAATGCGCTACGTAATGGCCAAACTTTGATGCTTAATGTTGGCCATCTCGATGATGCCTTATACTTTGGGCATGCAGTAAATGAACTACAAAACAAAGCAGCAAAAGCGGTATTTAAACAATATCCAGCGCCTATTTTATTTGTAGATGAAGCCGGGCTGTTACAGCAAGGTTCATTAGCGTCGCTTAATACTCAGCAGCATCAAGACTTTGTTGCTAAATTAACTGAGTTTACGCAAACACAGTGGCGTATAAGCAGTTCGCAAAAACGTTACCGCTGGGATATGGCTATTTTAGTTGATCACAATGAAAAAGTGCCACCAAGCGATAAAGATGCAATAGCCCGTTTTATTAAAGCGGCAGCTAAACATGGTATCTATGCTCAAGCGCTCAGTTTTGAAGAAATAGATAATATCGCTCAGTTTGATGCGCTATTTATTCGCCAAACAACTGCAATTGACCACCCAACTTACCGTCTGGCAAGTAAGGCGCAGAGCCTAGGGTTAGTGGTGATTGATGATGCTGAGTCTATTTTACGCTGTTGTAATAAAGTGTATTTACATGATGCGTTTAATTATCAAAAAGTACCGAGCTTAAAAACCTTGGTAGTAGCTGATCAAAGTGATGAAACCATCAGTCAGCTTGAAGAGGCATTTACTTACCCATTAGTGCTTAAAATGCCTGAAGGGTCGTTTTCAAAAGGTGTCTACAAAGTAACTGAACGCAATGAGCTGGCAGCAAAATTGGCTGAGTTATTTGAATTTAGCGCTTTAGTTCTAGCCCAAGAATATATGTACACAGAATACGATTGGCGAGTAGGAGTTTTAAATGGTCGTGCTATCTATGCATGCCGTTATTTAATGGCGCGTAATCATTGGCAAATTTATAATCATGATGCAAAACGGTTTTTCTCTGGTGGTTTTGAAACACTGCCTACTTTTGAGTTGCCAAAAGCAGTTTTAGATGCGGCATTAAAAGCATGTAAAACTGTGGGCAAAGGGCTCTATGGTGTGGATGTTAAAGAACACCAAGGCCGTGCATATGTGCTTGAAGTAAACGATAACCCAAGTATTGACCATAAAGTAGAAGATGGTTACTTAGGTGATGAACTTTATATGATCATTATGGAAGAATTTAAACAACGCCTCGAAGCACGAGGTCGAAGTTAATGACCGAGCATAGTGTGGCAGTTCGCGCTGCCACAGATAGCGATTTAAAAGCGTTACTTGAGATAGAGCAGCAAAGTTTTAATCAAGATAGATTAAGTGCGCGTAGCTTTAAGCGCTGGATTGCAGCCAAGCATGGTATTTTAATGGTTGCAGAGTCAGAACAACAGTTACTCGGCTATGGCTTAGTGTGGTGTCATAAAGGCACTCGTTTAGCACGTTTATATTCGCTAGCAGTTGCACCAAATGCACAAGGAAAAGGCGTTGCTCAGCAGCTTTTGAAAGCACTAGAAAGAGCAACGGCTGAACGCGGACGGTTATTTATGCGTCTTGAAGTGGCGGTAAATAATAAAGCTGCAATCGCACTTTATGAAAAGCTTGGCTATCGGGTATTTGGGCAATACAGTGACTATTATGATGATCATAGTGATGCCTTGCGGATGCAAAAAAACATTCGTAAAACCAATGAGCTTGAGTTTTCGCGTGAAACGCCTTGGTATCAGCAAACTACCGAATTTACTTGCGGGCCAGCGGCATTATTAATGGCAATGTCATCAATAAAAAAAGCGATTATTTCACAAGTGAATGAGCTTGATATTTGGCGTGAAGCAACCACTATTTTTATGACCTCTGGTCATGGTGGTTGTCATCCATTAGGACTTGCTTTAGCTGCCAATAAACGCGGTTTTACAGCCGATGTGATTATTAATACACGTGATACATTGTTTGTTGATGGCGTAAGAAGTGATAAGAAGAAAGCAATTTTACACACGGTTCATAATCAATTTGTGGTTGAGGCAATTAATCACAAACTAGATGTGAAGTATCAAGACTTAACCCTTGAGCACATAGAGCGCTGGTTAGCAGCCAAAATGGCCGTGGTGCTATTGATCAGTACGTATCGCTTTGATGGTAAAAAGTCACCGCATTGGGTGTGTGTAACGCATTTAGATGAGCATTGTCTATATGTCCATGACCCTTTTTGTGAAAGCGATAAACAGCTGGCGATTGATTGTCAACACGTACCCATCGCTAAGAGTGACTTTTTAAAAATGGCCAGTTTCGGTAGTTCTCGTTTGAGTACGGCACTGGCTATACACATGCAGTAATTTTAGGATTTTGAGTGACTTTTTTTGAATTAGTAGATATCGCCCCCTATTCGTGGTCGGCAATAGGCAGTGCTGCATTTTGTGGTGCTTTGATTGGTATGGAACGCCAGTTACGGGGCAAACCAGTAGGAATAAGAACCTCAGTACTGATTATATTAGGTACTTATTTGTTTTTAGCCACGGCGTTTATGCTCCATGGTGATGTGATTGACCACTCGCGCGTGGTTGGTCAAATTATTACTGGCATCGGCTTTTTAGGTGCTGGAGTGATGCTCGCTAAAGATGGCGCTGTGGTTGGGGTAACATCTGCGGCAACTATCTGGGTTTTGGCATCTATTGGTGTAGTGATTGCAACCGATAATTTATTGGCAGCTATTAAACTATCCATTTTGGTGGTGGGCATTTTATATGGTGTAGATGTCCTTGAAGCTAAGTTTAAAAGCTTAAGTAAAGGTGTACACGCTAAAGTTAAAAGTTATCACAAACGATACTATCGAAAAGAAATTAACGAATCAGAACGCCACTAAGAGTGGCGTTTTTATGTTGATAAAGTCATGCTTTGATAGCTCAATGCATCTTCAATAGGAGCTGGGCGGCCAATAAAGTAACCTTGCACATTATCAACATTTAATTTTCTTAATGCGTTAAGCTCTGCTTGCGTTTCAATGCCTTCGGCAACAATCGAACAGTCTATTGCTTTAGCAAAGCCACACAGTGCCTTGGCCAGTAAAAACTTACGATTGTCTTTATTTATATTTTGAGTAAGGCTGATATCTAATTTAATAATGTCGGCTTCCAGTTCTAAAATATGTTGAAACGACGAAAAGCCAGCACCTACATCATCAATAGCCAAACGTAGCCCTTTTTTTCGCAGTGGCGCTAATGCAGCTCGCATTACTGTATAGTCTGATATTGGTGAATGTTCAGTTATTTCTAATACCAACCTTGAACAATCGGCTCCTTGCAGAGTATATTCAAGTGCACCCGAGAGTATATGGGATGGTGAACAATTAATGGCGATATAAGTGGTGTCATTAAATTGCGCAATATAGGCGAGGCTGTTTTTTATCGCCAGCATTTCCAGAGATTCACCTAGGCCCACATCTGTTGCCTCTTTAAACCAGAGATCAGGTGTTTTATAAGGTTTGGTAAAAAAGCGCGACAGTGATTCAAAGCCCGCAATTTCATTACTAAATAGATTAAAAATAGGCTGAAAATAAATACTTATACTGTTGCTTGCAATAACCTCATCAATTGCTAATTTGGTTTGGCTATGCAATGCAGTGTTATGCAGGTTTTTTTCAATTAATCCAGTTGCAATTTCAGAGATCATGTTTAAAAAAGACAAGTCCCGCTCGTTTTAGCTTTCATCATGATGCGATTTGTAACAACAAAACGTACCATATAATTTACCATTTGAAAGATTGATAGGCACACCAATATAAGCGCCTATGTTTAACTTGTCGGTTACTGGCATTATTTGAGTAATTGGATTTATTTTTGAATTGGTAATAATAGGGCTAAGCTGTTTCTCAGTGATTTTATGGCAATATGTTTCATTAATAGGATCGGAATTGCCCACTTTAACCGTTTTATTTGCTGATGGATTATCGACAACTTTGAAAACGCGTTCATCGTTAATAAACTCTGAAATAAAAGCAACATCCATATTTAAATGTTTGCGCACTAATCCCAGCAAATTTGTCAATTTAGCATCGATTGACGAATTATCTTTTTGATCCAAAAGCACATCGCTAAAATTTGCCGTCATGGCGCCTCCATGTGATTTTTTAGCACTTTTAATGCTATTACTATAATTTATATAGATATAAACGTCTAATTAGCGTTTGATTTTATTTGCTGCTTAGTTCAGTTTTCTCTATCTATAATTCAGGGAGGGACTAGCTCGTTTATAGATTTGCAGTCCTGCGCGATTAAATCGGTCGTTAATGGCCTAGAAAGTCCGGCACTTAGATGGTCCTTGTCGTACGCTTATCGTAATAATAAGAGTAAGCCTTATGCTTTTGTTATTTTAGCGTTTCAGTAGGTATAATATTTGGGGATGGTAAGATTTGTAAAAAATATGAATCTGACTGCGCTAATAACCAGTGATTATTTATTTAGGTGTTGTTTAATGGAATCGAGTTGGCAAATAATACAGTGGAATGGGCCGAAAAGAATTGTATTTCTGCTGTTTGCTTTCTTTTTTACAATACAGGTAGTGGCCAAACCAAGCTATCGTGTTGTGATATTAGTCGATGATAGTTATCCCCCATATTCTTACCTTAAAGACGGTGAGTTAGTGGGTTTATATGTTGATGTAGTTCGTCAAGCTGCCGATTTGATCAGTGAAAAATATATTATAGAGTTGCAACCAGTACCTTGGAAGCGCGGTGTTGACGCACTTAGACGAGGAGAGGACTTTGCCTTACTACCTCCTTATAAAAATGTGCAAGGGCGCAGTTTTATTTGGCCTTACTCAGAGCCGCTGCATGAAGAAGTAATACAAGCTTTTTGTAATCCAAACTCAAGCTTACTCAAGATTGAAAACACAGAATATCCATTAAAGCCGATTAATGTTGGTATCAATGCTGGGTATCTTTTATTCGATCAAGCATTGAACACTGCCATGGAGCAAAACAAAATAAAAATATGGGAAAATAAAGATACATTATCAAATATTTTGAAGCTGGCTAAAAATAGAATCGACTGTTATATCAACGACAAGTGGGCCATTTTATCAGGCATTAAAGCACTTAAGCAAAGCCATCCTTTTGTTAATTTGAGTCAACTTCAGCAAGACAGAATTATTTTCAAGCGAACTGCTCACATTGGTTATTTGAAAGCACCATCAGAAAAATTTCCATTTAAGGATGACTTTATTAAAGAAATGGACGCAGCATTAAAGTTAGTATTTGAAAGGCGTACTCAAATCGACAGCGATGATAAATGATACGCGTTAAACGTCGATACTCATGTTTAACCCGCACTGTATATTTTGCTATCTAAAAGGTTTAACTGTTCAAAAATAACACCCCGCCAACTTATTAACCAAATAACTTTCTTCTAACCACTTTTCGATACTCGCTAGGCGTTTGCGAGAGCACTTTCTTAAACACGCGGGTTAAATGACCTTGATCATTGTAACCCACCTCTAAAGCAACCTCCTGAATTGATAAGTTAGATGATGCAAGTAGCTCTTTGGCTGTTTGTACGCGTAATTGCTGCCAATATTCAATGGGGCTTTGGTTGGTCGCAATGCGAAAACGGCGGGTAAAAGAGCGGTAACTCAAACTAAATAGTTGAGCGACCTCTGTTAAACTTTGTTCTGTGGTTAAGTTGTTTTTTAACCAAAATTGAATTTGCGCGATGAGTTCATCTGGATGCCGATCAACGGCGCCTTCAAGGTAGCGCTGATCTTCGTAAGGTTTCCTAATTTCGTGAGAAAAGTTGCGCTCAACATGCTGAGCGGCGGCCTGTCCGTAGTATTGGCTAATAATATGCACGATCACATCTGCTAAGGCATTTAGACTTGCCACACTGTATAAGCGCTCAGATTGAGTGATAAAAAAATCAGGCTTGAGCAGCACTTGTGGGTAGTCGCGTTTAAATTGTTCTGCATAATGCCAATGAGTGGTAGCGGGGTGACCATTTAATAACTTAGCTTCAGCGACTAAGCAATTGCCAGTACCCACGCCAATGATTGAGCTACCCGTTTGCCAGCTGCTGGCAAGCCACTGAACTAACCCAGAGTTTGCTCTGACAACAGGGCGAGGATTGCGCCAAATACCGGGCACAATAATCAAGTCACTGTAAGGTGCTGTGCCGTAAGTGTGATCCGGTAATATTGCTAAGCCGCTGCGATTTTTGATAGGTTCGCTGTCCTCAGCGATTAAATTAATCGTTAATGGCCGAAAAGTTCCGCTGTTTATATGCCCTTTGGCGTACGCCTCACCGGCTCTGAGCATTTCAATTGGCAAGGTGACACTGGTGATCAATAAGTGCTGGTATACCAAAATACTTATTTGCAAAGGGCTAAGTACCAAGTTGTTGTCCATTTAATTGCTCCGACCAGTTTGATTTGGCCTCATAGGCTCATTATTTGGCTATTTAAGCACAATGTTGATAATTAAATCCATCTAAACTGCAAGCTTCTCCTATAACACGTTTTCTCAAGGTAAATTATGACAGCATTACCCGTTATTATCGGCATGGGTGGAATTAACGCCGCAGGCCGTACTTCTTTTCATCAAGGTTATCGTCGTATCGTGTTAAATAACTTAGATACTCAAGCCCGCCAAGAAACATTTTTAGGCCTCGCCACGTTAATGAATTTAGTGAGTCTTGTGAATGGGCAACTGCAAGATTTACAAGGCAATACTGTTGAGCAAAGCGACATAGAAGCACGCTTTGGTGAGCAAATTATTGCCGGTACGTTAATTCGTAAAATTGAAAAAGAGCATTTTGATGTCGATGCAACACCGTGGCAGCAAAAAATGACGTTAACCGCGTCAGATGAAAGCGCTATTGTGTTTGAAACACGTCGTAAAGATTTACCTTCGCCGGTCCCTACAAGTTGGCAAGTAGAAGAGCTTGAAAATAAAAAAGTAAAAGTAACCATTGCGGCTCAGTTTGATATTAAACATGATTCTACTCGCGATAATCCGATTAAATCGGCTGGGCAACTACCAACAGGGTTTGATCCGTCTATTATGTACAACAGTCGCTACCAGCCACGTGGTTTACAAGCCACTATATTTGCTGCTACTGACGCGATTAAATCAACCGGACTCGATTGGCAACACATTATGAATAGTGTTGAGCCTGATAAAATTGGCACTTATTCAGCGTCGGTTATTGGTCAAATGGATGACAAGGGCTTAGGTGGTTTAGTAAAAGCGCGCCAGCAAGGTGATCGCGTCAGCACCAAGCAGTTAGCGCTTGGCTTAAATACAATGTCGACCGATTTTATTAATGCCTATGTGACGGGCAATGTAGGCACTACGTTTTCAACTTCAGGCGCGTGTGCAACATTTTTATATAACTTGCGCGCTGCAGTAAACGATATACAAGCAGGGCGTACACGTGTTGCTATTGTGGCAAGTGTTGAATGCGCAATTACCCCTGAAGTTGTTGAAGGCTTTGGTAATATGAGTGCGCTGGCGAATATTGAAGGTTTACGCCGCTTGGATAACTTAAGCAATGATGATGAGCCTGATTATCGTAAAAGTAGCCGCCCATTTGGCGAAAATTGTGGCTTTACTTTAGGTGAAGGCGCACAAGTAGCGATTCTAATGGATGATGCGTTAGCACTGGAGTTGGGGGCAGACATTCTAGGCTGCGTGCCTGATGTATTTGTAAATGCTGATGGCGTTAAAAAATCAATTACATCACCGGGACCGGGTAATTATATAACCATGGCGAAGTCGGCGGCATTAGCCACGAGCTTATTAGGTAAAGAAGCATTACAACAACGTAGCTTTATTTTAGCGCATGGTTCAAGCACACCGCAAAACCGCGTAACAGAGTCATTAATTTATCATAAGGTGGCACAAACGTTTGCCATTGATAATTGGAAAGTAGCAGCACCAAAAGCGTATGTAGGGCACACAATTGCGCCAGCTAGTGGCGACCAATTAGCGATGGCGCTGGGTGTATTTGCACATAATATTATGCCGGGTATTACCACCATAGATAAAGTGGCCAAGGATGTGCATAACCAGTATTTAGATATTCGTACTGAGCATTATCAATGCGAAGACATGGATATTGCTTTTATTAATTCAAAAGGCTTTGGCGGAAATAATGCCACCGCCACTGTTTTGTCACCCATGGTGACCATGAAAATGTTAGCAAAACGCCATGGTAGTGCGGTGATGGATGCATATGCATTGAGCAATCAAACCGTTACAGCTGCTCAGACTAATTATCAGCAACAAGCTGACTTAGGACAATATGAGCTAATCTATCGCTTTGGTGATGGCATGATTGATGAAGATGAAATTGTCATTTCTGATACCGACATGCATATTCCCGGTTTTGATAAAGCCATTGCATTTAGTAAAACGAATCCTTATCAAGATATGTTTTAAGCACATTATTCTTGAGTGGCAAGGCGCTTTTATAGCGCCTTTTTTAATGCGTGAAAATTAGCCCTATAAAGTTTTTAAATTGTCATTGGCTGCATTTTTTTGTTGAATCACCGCAGTTTACGCGATCTGTCATTTATCCTTGTTATAATTTCAAGCTATTAAAGAGGCCAACGTTTGAGAGTCCTATGATCGCCAGTTTATTATTGTTAAGTGCCAGTGTTACATTAGATAGCCATTTACCGCCATTGTTGCCATGGCAAGGTCAAAGTTTGGCACTGATACAACAAAAAGGCCCATTAACCACTGATTTCGAACTAAGCGAAGGGCTAAAGTCACCAAATTATCAGCATACTATGGCTTTTGTAGATCGTCTTGTTGCAGCAAACCCTACCCAATTCCAAGTGCAAACTATTGCACATAGTGCCAGTGGCCGTGCGATCAACATGATGGTAGCAAGCGAAGATGGCGCATTTACACCTTCGCAGTTAATGCAAAACGCCAAGCCGACTATTTTTATTCAAGCGGGAATTCATGCCGGCGAAATTGACGGTAAAGATGCGATGTTTATGTTGCTACGCGATATTGCAACCGGTAAACGTCGAGATATTTTAAGCCAAGTGAACATCTTATTTATTCCTATTTTAAATGTTGATGGCCATGAGCGTAGTAGTCAGTTTAATCGCATAAACCAGCGTGGGCCAGTTGAAATGGGCTTTAGAACCAATGCTAATAATTTAAATTTAAATCGTGATTTCACCAAACTAGATACGCCGGAAGTACGTGGTGTATTAAAGGTGATCAAGCAGTTTAACCCAGATTTATATATCGATGTGCATGTGACTGACGGTGCAGATTATCAATACGATGTAACTTACGGTTACAACCCCGTATTTGCCAGTGAATCGCCAAGTGTGTCAGATGCGCTCAATAATTATTTTAAACCTATTATCGACACAAAATTACAAGAGCAAGGCCATATACCTGGGCCGCTGGTATTTGTAATGGATAAGCGCGAGTTTAAAAAAGGCTTAGCGGGCTGGGTTGCCACGCCTCGTTATTCGAATGGTTGGGGGGATTTAAGATCGTTACCCACAATTCTTGTCGAAAATCATTCATTAAAACCGTATAAACAACGTGTACTTGGCACCTATGTATTTTTAGATGGGGCTATTTCAGCATTGGCGCAACATCATCATCAATTAACCGAAGCGGTTGAAAAAGAACGAGCTTTTGTGCCAAGCCAGCTTATTGTTGAACGCAGTTATGCAAAAGAGCCAAACACTATCGCATTTGCAGGGATCAAATATTCGCGCAGTAAAAGCGCCTTGAGTGGCCAGATGGAAGTAAAGTATTTAGGCGAAAAACAGCACTATGATGCGTTGCCTATTTACTGGCAGAAGGACGCAAAAACCGTGATCACCGTACCAAGTACATTTTATATTCCACCTGCGTATCCAGACATTGTCGAAAAACTCAAATTACATGGTATTACAGTAGAAAACGTGAGCAGTGATGAGCTGGTAACTAATTTAAAAGTCGCGGTAGTAACAAAGCATGAATTTGATAAAGCGCCGTTTGAAGGACGCTTTCGAGTAAACGCAGATTTTGATTTTGTCGATGTACCAGAAAAGTCTCTGATCGGTTGGTCTAAAGTTGAAACTGCTCAACCTTTCGGTGAGTTAGTTGCCCATCTTTTACACCCCAAAGCACCGGATTCATTTTTTGCGTGGGGTGAGTTTAATACGATTTTTCAACGTACTGAGTACATGGAAAACTATGCATTAGCGCCGTATGCTCGCCATATGCTCAAAGATAAACCGGCACTTGCACTTGAGTTTGATAAAAAAATTCGTGATGATGCCGCTTTTGCTAAAGATGCACAAGCACGATTAAACTGGCTCTATGAGCATACGCCATTTTATGATCAAGCTTATTTAAAGTATCCTGTGCTGATGACATTTGACACTAAACCGCAAATAAAGAATTAACATATGGAAATAATTACCGTACCGGTGACCGCTTTTGCACAAAATTGCCGAGTGGTTATTTGTAAACAAACACGCCACGCAGCGGTTATCGACCCAGGTGGCGACGCTGATAAAATCATTACTGAGCTTGCCAAGCATCAGTTAAGCTTGCAGTGTATTTTACTCACCCATGGCCATCTTGATCATGTCGGTGCGGCAAAAGTACTTGCTGAGCATTTTTCTGTTGATATTGTCGGGCCACAAAAAGACGAATTGTTTTGGTTTGATGCATTACCTATGCAAGCGCAAATGTTTGGCTTTGCACCAATTGCGCCTTTTCATCCTCAGCATTGGTTAAGTCATGGTGATACGTTTACATTGGGTCAATTGCGATTTGACATTCGTCATTGTCCGGGCCACACGCCTGGGCATATTGTATTTTATGAAGCAACACATCAGTTAGTGATAGTGGGTGATGTTATTTTTAAAGGCTCAGTAGGGCGTACAGACTTCCCTAAAGGGGATGCCCAGCAGTTACTTGACTCGATTAAAAATCAAATTTTGACACTGCCTGATGAAACGCGAATTCTATCTGGGCATGGACCTGACACTAAAGTGCTGACTGAGCGCATATCGAATCCATTTATAAGTGGTAAATTTGGTTAGTTGCGCATAATAAATGCATAAAAGTACAAGACTCAACCTATAAACCAATGTATAATTTAACCAATTTAGTAAAATAAATAAGAAATAAAATGTCTCTAAATCATGTTGACCGCCAAATTTTGGCACTGTTACAGCAAGATGCAAGTCTTTCGACCGCTGATATTGCTGATAAAGTCGGTTTATCTCAATCACCTTGTTGGCGTCGTATTGCTAAGCTTGAGCAAGATGGTTACATCAAAGGCAAAGTTGCCTTATTGGATGAGAAAAAGCTCGGCTTTGATATGCTAGTGTACGCTCATGTTCGTTTATCAAATCATGGCCGTACAAATTTAGCTGAGTTTGAACGACTTATCCTAAGTTATGATGAAGTAACAGAATGTTACAGTATGGCTGGCACTATGGACTTTATGTTGCGGATCATTTCTAAAGGCATTGAAGGCTATGAACAGTTTGTTCGTGATAATTTATTGAATCTTGAATTTGTTCAAGAAGTTCACTCAAATGTCACTATGACTTGTGTCAAACGCAGTACATCGCTGCCACTTTAATCGTATCTAATTATGCTAGCGCTATAAAGGCGTTAGCATGTTCCTCTTACTGCAATTGTTAACCTTAGCTTAATTTGTTAGAATTCAGCGCTTTTTTGATCCCACACCCCGAAGAGGAATTCAATGTTTAACTTATTAAGCAAGGCGCCGAGCTCTGCTAAAAACGATATCTTATCAGGTATAACGGTTGCCCTAGCGCTCGTTCCTGAAGCTGTTGCATTTGCGTTTGTTGCAAATGTAGAGCCTTTAGTTGGTTTATATGCAGCATTTATTGTTGGCTTGATCACCGCTATTTTTGGCGGCCGCCCAGGTATGATCTCCGGTGCAACCGGTGCACTTGCCGTTGTTATGGTAAGTTTAGTGCTAGATCATGGGGTTGAGTATCTCTTCGCGACTGTATTGCTGATGGGGATACTGCAAATACTAGCAGGGGTGTTTAAGCTCGGTAAGTTTATTCGTATGGTTCCGCATCCGGTGATGCTTGGGTTTGTAAATGGTTTAGCGATTGTCATCTTCTTAGCGCAACTAGGTCAATTTAAGGTGTCCGATGGTCAAGGTGGCATGCAGTGGATGACAGGCACGCCGATGATGATCATGCTAGGATTAGTCGCTTTAACGATGGCCATTATTCACTTTTTGCCAAAGTTGACTACAGCTGTGCCATCAACATTAGTCGCTATTGTTACTGTAACCGCCATTGTTATCGGATTTGATTTAGAAGCGCGTACAGTACTTGATTTCTTAAAAGATATGACTGGTGACAGTGCGGCAACTATTGCTGGTGGTTTACCACAATTTCACATTCCAATGGTGCCATTTACCTTTGAAACACTGAAAATTATTTTACCTTATGCACTTATTTTAGCGGCAATTGGTTTAATTGAATCACTATTAACCCTTAGCCTGATTGATGAAATCACAGAAACCCGTGGTCACAGCAATAAAGAATGCATTGGTCAAGGCGCTGCAAATGTTACCTGTGGTTTCTTTGGTGCGATGGGGGGCTGCGCGATGATTGGTCAATCAATGATCAACATTAACTCAGGTGGTCGTTCGCGTTTATCTGGTATTACAGCAGCATTAATGCTCCTAGCATTCATTATTTTTGCCGCCAGTTTGATTGAAATGGTGCCGCTGGCAGCATTGGTTGGCGTGATGTTTATGGTGGTATTAGGCACCTTTGAATGGGCGAGTTTCAAAATGATGAAACGCGTCCCAAAATCAGATGCTTTTGTCATTGTATTAGTATCGGGTGTAACGGTGATAACTGACTTAGCAATTGCAGTATGTGTGGGTGTGATTGTGTCAGCCTTAGTATTTGCATGGCAACATGCTAAACATATTTTTACTACAAACTACATTGATGAAGAAGGTTCTAAAGTCTACGAACTACACGGCCCATTATTTTTTGGCTCAGTGAAAAAGTTCGCGGAGTTGTTTGATGTTAAAAATGACCCTAAAGACGTTATCATCGAATTTAAATACAGCCGAGTGGCAGATCACAGTGCCATTGAAGCAATTGATACTTTAGCTGATAAATACACCAAGGCAGGTAAGCAGTTGCATTTACGCCACTTGAGCCCAGACTGTATACAGTTATTACATAAAGCGCGCGACTTAGTAGAAGTTAATGTAATAGAAGATCCAACTTATAAAGTTGCTTCAGACAAACTTGCTTAAACGAGACGTTTGATAAAAAAGCGAAGGCACTGCCTTCGCTTTTTTGTTGCTATCGAACAAATCATTGGCTGAAACCGTAGATGACATTAAAATTTATTTAAGTCACATAAAAACCAGTGCTCGGTGAGTCAATTATTGAGACTAAGCTCGACTAGTGCAGCTAGTGCCTGTATAATTCGCGGCCTCTTTATACCGTCTTATTGCCTGTATTAACTTTTCCTTATTCAGCGAACAGTGTACTTGTCAGTATTTGCTTAGGAAATTCATTTTGATCTCTACCGCTAATATCACCATGCAGTTTGGTGCCGAACCCTTGTTCGAAAATATCTCCGCTAAATTTAGTAACGGTAATCGTTATGGCTTAATTGGCGCCAATGGATGCGGTAAGTCAACCTTCATGAAAATCCTCAATGGCTCATTAGTGCCAACATCAGGTAACGTATCAATTGGCCCAGGACTGAAAGTCGGTAACTTAAGCCAAGATCAGTTTGCATTTGAGCAATACTCAGTGGTTGA
The DNA here is from genome assembly GCF_014164575.1 of Pseudoalteromonas sp. SG41-1. Taxonomy (NCBI): domain Bacteria; kingdom Pseudomonadati; phylum Pseudomonadota; class Gammaproteobacteria; order Alteromonadales; family Pseudoalteromonadaceae; genus Pseudoalteromonas; species Pseudoalteromonas sp. SG41-1. The sequence goes on along the minus strand of NZ_JACJFL010000001.1, from coordinate 183,646 downwards.
TACTGTGATCATGGGTGACGTTGCATTATGGAAAATAAAGCAAGAACGTGAACGTATTTATTCACTGCCAGAAATGAGTGAAGAAGATGGTATGAAAGTCGCTGAGCTTGAAAGCGTTTTTGCTGAAATGGATGGTTACAGTGCAGAAAGCCGCGCGGGTGATATTTTATTAAAAGCGGGTATTGAAGAAGAATTTCATTTTGGTCTAATGTCACAAGTAGCCCCAGGCTGGAAGCTGCGCGTCTTACTTGCGCAAGCCTTGTTTGCTAACCCTGATATTTTATTACTGGATGAGCCAACCAATAACTTGGATATTCATACCATTAGCTGGTTAGAGCACGAACTTAACCAGCGTAAATGTACCATGATCATTATTTCTCATGACCGCTATTTTCTTAATGCGGTATGTACTCATATGGCTGATATTGATTACGGTGAGCTGCGTATTTACCCAGGTAACTACGAAAAATACATTGAAGCATCAACACTTATTCGTGATCAATTACTTGCTGGTAATGCTAAAAAGCAATCTGAAATTGAAGAGTTACAAGATTTCGTTAACCGCTTTGGTGCTAATGCGTCAAAAGCAAAACAAGCGAGTTCACGTGCTAAACGCATGGATAAAATCAGCTTAGATGAAGTGAAGTCGTCAAGCCGAATGGCGCCGTCATTGTATTTTGATGAAGGTAAAAAGATGCACCGCCAAGCATTGATCTTAGAAGACTTTGGCCATGGTTTTGACGGTGAAGTATTGTTTGAAGGCGGCGAGCTGATTTTAGAAGCGGGTTCAAAACTTGCGATTATTGGTGAAAACGGTGTTGGTAAATCAACCTTTATTCGCTGTTTAGTGGGTGAACTTGAAGCTAATCACGGTGTTGTAAAATGGTCAGAAAATGCATCGATTGGCTATTGTCCGCAAGATAGTAGTAAAGACTTTGATAACGATTTAACCTTGTTTGATTGGATGTCACAGTGGCGTACAGCCAAGCATAACGATTTAATGGTGCGTGGCATGTTAGGTCGGTTATTGTTTACTGCGGATGATGCGAATAAAAAAGCTAAAAACTGCTCAGGTGGTGAGAAAAATCGCCTATTGTTTGGCAAATTAATGATGCAAGACGTAAATGTTTTGGTGATGGACGAACCGACAAACCACATGGATATGGAAGCCATTGAAGCGCTTAATAATGCATTAAAAGGCTTTGAAGGTACGCTGATTTTTGTCAGCCATGACCGTGAGTTTGTTTCATCATTGGCAACTCGTATTATTGATATTCGTGACAAAGAAGTGGTTAATTTCCACGGCACCTTTAACGAATTTATGGCAAGCCAACAAGAGCAAGCGAAGCTTTTGGCTGCAAAGTAAAGTTTATTGATCTCAGTTTTATTAAATGCATGATCATGCAAGCGAGTTCAAGAGCTCTGTAAATCAATATAATTGCTATTAAGTATCAGAAAACCGGCTGCGGCCGGTTTTTTTGTGTCTAAATTATGTAAAATTAAAAAGTTGCTTTGGTGTAGCTGTAAAGCGTCGTAACGTTAGCGCTGATAAAACCGATTTAATTAGTATAATTTTTAAGGTATCTATGTGGTAATTAAAGCTCGTATTCCTAAATTAGTGTCGAATCTTGAAAAACTAGCGCTCACCTTGTGTGTGCTATTTGTTAGCGGGGCTCTATTATTTCCTGATATGCTCACCGCGCATATTCAACCACTGATCATTAATGCATTATCAGTGTTGGGTGGACCATTTTTTCTGTTAGTTAATTTTTTATTGATAAGCGTTATTGTGCTGGCTATTAGCCCACTCGGACAACGTAAAATAGGTGGAAAGCATACATCTGTCGAGTTTTCAACTTTTGGTTGGTTGTCAATGTTATTTGCTGCAGGAATGGGATCGGGTTTAATTTTTTGGGGCGTAGCAGAGCCTGCCATGCACGTATTGCAACCGCCATTAAAGCAAAGTCTTTACCCTGATAGACAAGGTGCTGCATTGGCTATTACGTTAGTAAACTGGGGCGCTCATGCATGGGCACTCTACGCAGTATTTGGCTTAGTCTTAGGTGGTTTGAGCCATAACAGTGGCAAAGCGGGAGATATAAGTGCTCCGGTGTTGAGTGTAACAACTTCATTTTTAAGTCGCGCAGGGCAGCTAAAGTGTAAATACGTGATCCAGTTAGTGGCCATTTTAGCTATTTTTTTTGGTGTAGTTGGCACGATTGCAAATTCAACATTATTACTACGAAAAGGGATTGAGCTTGAGCTTGGCATTAACTCGCCTTGGTTAGTTGGTTTGATTATTATTATGTTATTAGCGCTGTTGTTTAGCTTATCTGCGCGCTTAGGATTAAAAAAGGGTATTCAAACACTCAGTCAATTTAATGTTTTTTTAGCATTTGGAGTACTTATTTGGCTCATCATGATGGTACCACTACAACCGATTATAGATGTGGCGATCAGTGGCGTTAAATTTTATAGCCACTTATTAGTGACAGGGACATGGCAATTATCAAGTCAACTAAATGATCCTGCTTGGGCTAATAGTTGGACGTATAATTATTATTTTTGGTGGCTAGCGTGGGGACCTTTTGTTGGGGTTTTTTTAGCTAAAATAAGTCAAGGTCGGCCAGTTTGGCAATACATTGTTGGCGTAGTAATTGTGCCAACTTTCGTTACTTTAATTTGGTTTAGTGTTTTTTCGGGATCTGCTATTGCTTGGGATAGCGGCCATAGTAGTGGCATTATGGCCGCTATTAAAACTGATTATACACAAGGCTTATTTGTATTTTTTAAGCAGTTAGGTTGGCAAGGAGGTGTGCTTATTTGGTCGAGCTTATTATTATTACTGATCTTTGTTGCTACTTCGGCAGATTCTGCAATTTTAGTGATCCGTAATTTAGCGGGGACAAAAAGCAGTCATCGATTTAGTTTGTATGTGTGGTCTTTTACTTTAGCTCTAAGTAGCTGGGTATTGTTATTACAAAATAATGAATTACTTAACCGAAGTATTGCAATTATTGGTGCAGTGCCATTTTTGTTTATTTTTATTTTGCAGCTGATAGGATTTGTAAAAGAGTTTATGAAGGAGTTACAAGTGTAGTTAAACCTATTACTGTTGCTATGCTCGAGCTAGTTTATAGTTTATAGTTTATAGTTTAATTACTTTATTGTTATTCACTTACAGTGTTTTATACTCGTTCGTTTATAGTGAGTATTACAGATACAACCACTAAGCAATACTAATGCTATTAAAAACTGGCTCATTCGAGGTAGTTAAATAATAACTTACGCATTTAAGCAATGGGATATAAAGGATTAAATTTATGTTCAAGCACTTTATTACTGTTTTACTTGTCTGCCAATTACTAAGCGCATGCACTGTAGCGGGTGTATTAGTTGATGGAGTTATTTATTCAAAAGCGGATACAAATTATGATGCTGATTTAGCGCAGGCCCCCGCACATGTATCGCCTCAAGATAATACTTACTTTAGTCATGAACAGACTTTGTCATTTGCGGACTTAGGCATCGAAGTAGATCGTTTTTTAGTGGGGTTAGTGCAAGATAGCTCAGAGCCTACTCTGGTCTGCAAAAGAATAACTAAATCAATACAACAATGTGAGGAAGTAACGACTGACAACCTCACAGTAGAGGATACAATTAACGCTGAAGATACACTTGATGAAATGATAAGTGTTCGTCGATAAAGCTGCTGATAAAAAAGTAACTATGATCGTAGCCTGCGTGCATATTCAACGTTAGCGGGTAATTAACTTGCTTTGCTACTGCAGTTAGGTTGTCTGGTTTTAGTTGCTCGACTAAAAAATTATCGGCATCACCTTGGTCAATACGCATTGGTAAAAATTCGTTACTGTGTGCCTTTTTCATTAGTTCACAGCTATCGTAATTGGCCCATTGTGATTGATCATCTCCTAAGTACTGACTAAACGCTTTTTGCCCCCAAGGACAGTCAATAGGGTTAGTGATTGGGCTAAAAGCAGAAACACTGGTGTAACTTTTTGGATTGCGCAATGCAATCATCAACGCACCGTGCCCCCCCATAGAATGCCCGCTAATCGCTTTTTTATCAGTCACGGGAAAGTGCTGTTCAATTAGCGAAGGCAATTCATTTACCACATAATCATACATATTATAGTGCGTGTTATAGGGGGCTTGGGTGGCGTTTAAATAAAACCCTGCGCCTTGGCCAAAATCATAACTGTCTTGGTCTGGCACAGTGTCGCCACGAGGACTGGTATCAGGTGCAACGATAGCAATACCAAGCGCTGCCGCTTTTTTAAATGCACCTGCTTTTTGCATAAAATTTTCATCCGTACAGGTTAAGCCTGATAACCAATACAGTACCGGTACTTTATTAGTTTGGCTGGCACCGGGTGGCAAGAAAATAGCAAACCGCATTGGGCAATGGGTGCTTGTAGATGTATGGCTGTATAGCTTGTGCCAGCCACCGCTAACTTTTGTGGCGCTTAAATTATCTAACATGGATTCCTCGCTAAAATACCACATAGCTTACACGCTATGCGGTATCTGTATTTTTAATATTAGTAGTGGATCACAGTACGAATACTTTTGCCTTCATGCATTAAATCAAACGCGTCGTTTATGTCTTCAAGACCCATGGTATGAGTGATAAAGTCATTTAATGCAAATTCGCCAGCCATGTAACGTTCAACAATCTCAGGTAGTTGTGAACGACCTTTAACCCCACCAAATGCGCTACCACGCCAGACGCGGCCAGTGACTAGCTGGAATGGGCGAGTTGAAATTTCTTGTCCTGCACCAGCAACACCAATGATCACCGATTCCCCCCAACCTTTATGACAACATTCAAGGGCTGAGCGCATGACATCAACATTACCTATACACTCAAATGAGAAATCAACGCCACCATCGGTCATCTCGACAATAACTTCTTGAATAGGCTTATCGAAATCTTTTGGATTGATCAAGTCTGTGGCACCTAATTTAGTGGCTAAATCAAACTTAGATGTGTTGATATCAATACCGATAATACGCGAGGCACCAGCCATTTTCGCGCCGATAATTGCTGATAAACCAATACCACCTAAACCAAAGATAGCAACGGTATCGCCTGCTTGAACTTTTGCAGTGTTTGTGACCGCGCCCATACCAGTTGTAACACCACAGCCCAGTAAGCAAATTTCTTCAAGTGATGCTGCTTTGTTTACTTTAGCCAGTGAGATCTCTGGCAGTACCGTATATTCAGAAAAGGTTGATGTGCCCATGTAGTGATAAATTGGTTGGCCATCTTTGAAAAAGCGAGTCGTGCCGTCTGGCATTAAGCCTTTACCTTGCGTTTCACGTACAGCGGAACACAAGTTTGTTTTGCCTGAAGTACACATTTTACATACACCGCATTCTGCAGTATATAAAGGAATAACATGATCGCCCACAGCAACACTGGTTACGCCTTCGCCGATAGCATAAACAACACCAGCGCCTTCATGCCCTAAAATGGCTGGGAAAATCCCTTCAGGATCGGCACCTGATAATGTAAATGCATCGGTGTGACATACGCCAGTAGCAGTAATTTTTACCATTACTTCGCCTTTTTTAGGCATCATTACATCCACTTCTTCTACAGATAGTGGTTGATTTGGACCCCAAGCAATTGCGGCTTTTGATTTTATAAATTCAGACATAGTAATTCTCTTGCTGGTTAAATACGAAGATGACTTGAAAACAATAACGCTATTTTATTTGTTTCTCAAACAATGTTAATCTTCATTTTAATAAAACACTTTTACAGTATGGTAATAATGAGTCGTTGGTTAGGCATAGACGAATTTATCGCAGTCGGTGAAGAAGGCAGCTTTACCCGCGCTGCAACCGCATTAGGGGTATCTGTTGCACACATAAGCCGCCATGTAACGCAATTAGAGCAGCGCTTAAATACCCAATTATTAACGCGTACTACCCGTAAAGTTGTACTGACTAAAGAAGGCGAAGTCTTTTTACATCAAACAAAACATTTACAGCATGCAATGGACGACGCCACCGCGTTATTAGCACAACAGCAAAATGCTCCTAAAGGTAAAATTAAACTTACAGCTCCGGTTATGTATGGCGAAAGCTTCGTGATGCCAGCAGTGCATACTTTTATGCAACTGCACCCTGATGTAGAAGTGGTGATGGCGCTGAGCAATGAACAAGAAAATTTACTTGAGGGCGGCTTTGACTTAGCTATTCGCCTTGGTCATTTAAAAGACTCTAGCTTAAAAGCACGACGCTTAAGTGCACGTCATTTTGTAATTTGCTGCTCAAAAGCCTATTTAGCCCGTTTTGGCGAACCTCACACATTAGCTGAATTACAGCACCATCAATGCTTAGTCGGCAACAGCAGTTATTGGCGGGTGTGTGAGCAAGGGCGTGATAAACATATTAAAATTGCGGGGCGGTTACAGTGTAATAGTGGCTGGGCGTTAGCTGATGCAGCTAAAAAGGGTCTTGGCATCATACAAGTGCCAAACTACTACATTGAGAGTGATTTAGCCACGGGTGATTTAGTGCCTATTTTAACCAATAATCAGCCAAAACCAGAAGGTGTATGGGGAGTGTATCCTCCGCGACAATTTGTTGCGACCAATGTCAGAGCATTACTCGATCACCTTATTAAATCTCTAAACTAAAAGTTTAAATAAAGCGGCTTAATTTTGATACAGCAGTTGATTTGTCATGAATTTTTACACTTCTGCGCATACCCAATGGCGCTTTATTTATGCTAGTATGAGCGCTGAATTGGCATTAAATGTGACCATAAATAATTATGTTTCAACCTGTTAGCCTGTTTATCGGGCTGAGATACAGTCGCTCCTCGAAAGGGAACGCATTTATCTCTTTTATTTCGTTTTTCTCCATTGCCGGTATCGCCATTGGTTTAATGGCATTATTTACTGTCAGCTCAGTGATGAATGGTTTTGAAAATAACCTTAAAACCAATATGTTGGGCCTCATTCCTCATGTTGAAATTGCGTCTGATGGACAAACTCAAGCACAAATGATCCAGCTGCAAGATACCATTGTTGCGTCCAAATTTGTGAAAAGAGCGAGTTTGTATCGCCATGGTGAAGCCATTTTACAAACCAATCGCGATTTACATGGCGTGCTATTGCAAGGTTTGTACGACGATAACGCATCGCTTTATAAAATCAGCGATAAAGTTATTCAAGGTAATTGGCAAACAGTCATGACATCGCGCTATCACATTGCGGTTAGTCGTTATTTAACACGTAAACTGGGAATTGGTTTAGGTGATAAAGTGCGCGTGATCATGCCTAATGCGTCAACCTATACACCTTTAGGTCGCGTACCAAGCCAACGTTTGTTCACCGTTGCTGCCATTTATGAAACAGGTTCTGAAATTGATATGGGACTTGCTTTTACTAGCGGCGAATCGCTACAACGGGTATTAAAGTTGCCACAAACTAGTGCTCCTAATTTGAGTATTTCACTGAACGATCCTTTTCAACTAGATGCCTTTAGCGCTTCAGCTAGTGCAATTTTAAGTCAACATACAGTCACCGATTGGCGCCAGTCACAAGGTACTTTGTTTGCAGCAGTCGCAATGGAAAAACGCATTATGTCGATGCTGCTGGCGCTGATTGTATTAGTTGCGGTATTTAATATTGTCTCTGCGTTGACCATGATGGTGAGCGAAAAACAAAGTGAAGTGGCTATTTTACAAACGCTTGGCTTAACGCCGGCTCAAGTGCAGCAAGTATTTATGATCCAAGGTTTGTACAATGGTTTGATTGGCACCAGTATCGGTGCAGCCCTTGGCTTATTACTCAGTGCTTATATCAACGAAGTGCTGGCAGGCATAGGTTTAAACTTGTTAACAGGGATTGCCTTACCAGTAAAATTTGACGTAATGAGCTTATCGCTGATTGCCGTAGGCAGTATTACCATGAGCTTTTTAGCCACTTTATATCCGGCGCGTAAAGCTGCCAATGTTAGCCCAGCAGAGGTATTGCGCTATGAATGATTTAGTTATCCAATGTGAACAGTTAAGTAAAGTGTATCAAGATGGTGAAAATCACGTTGAGGTTTTAAAAGGGGTTGATTTAACCTTACAACAAGGTGAGATGCTGGCTATCGTTGGCAGCTCTGGTTCTGGTAAAAGTACTTTACTGCACATTTTGGGGACTTTGGATTCACAAAGTGCCGGTGTGGCAAAAATTAAAGGTCAACAAGTTGCTAAGCTATCACGTGCTGAGCAAGCAAAATTTCGTAATGAGCATTTAGGGTTTATTTATCAGTTCCATCATTTATTAATGGAGTTTAACGCGTTAGAAAATGTTGCGATGCCGCTGTTGATCAAAGGTCTCAGCGCTAAAAAAGCCAATGCTAAAGCCCTCGTAATGCTCGATAAAGTAGGGCTATCGCACCGTAGTAGCCATAAACCATCAATGCTCTCTGGTGGAGAGCGTCAACGTGTGGCAATTGCGCGGGCATTGGTGAGCGAACCTGATTTAGTATTGGCCGATGAGCCAACAGGTAACTTAGACAAACAAAATGCGATTAAAATTTACGATTTGATCAAAGAGCTTAATAGCAGTTTGAATACCAGTTTTGTGGTGGTGACGCACGACCTAGAATTAGCCGATAAGCTGGGTAAAATTGCTTACCTTGATGATGGGAAATTGGCAATTAAAGAGGCCAGCCATGTTGCTTAGTGCCTATTTAAGTAAACGTTTTAGAGCAAGCTCCGGCAGCAGCGATGAAAAAAATGGCTTTGTTAGTTTTATTGCCAAAGCGTCAACCATTGGTATTTTACTCGGCGTTGCAGTGTTAATTGTTGCTTTGTCGGTGATCAATGGCTTTGAACAACAACTAGTACATCGCTTATTAAGCGTTGTGCCACAAGTTGAATATGTTGCGCCTAATCGTCCAATTGATAACTGGCCGGATAAAGTTCAAAAGCTCTCAGAGCAACGTGGCGTAACCGGTGCAGCACCTTTTATTAGTGTCAATGGCATGGCGCAATACAAAAGTGAACTAAAAGCGGTTGAAGTGCGAGGGGTTGATCCTGCTCTAGAAAGTGACGTATCGGCGGTTAATCAGTTTACCCATGGCAAGTTGGTCAGCCAAATAAGCGAAGACGAAATTATTTTAGGCCAACAAATTGTTAAACAGTTAGGTGTTAAGCAAGGAGAGTTAATTACCTTATTGATCCCGCAAGTTAACGAGGTAAGTACTGAGATTTTAGCACCCAAAAGGGTCACTTTAACCCTTGCGGGTATTATTGAAATGGGTGGCCCTATTGATAGTTCTGCTGCCTTCATCCATCTCAGTAAGGCGCAATCAGTACTTGGTTATGAACCACTGCAAGTAACAGGGCTTCGCTTAGCAGTAACCGATGTTTTTCAAGCGCACCAAATTGCGCTACGGGTTGGCCAAACAATTGATGATTATGTTTATATCTCTAGCTGGTTTAGAACTCAAGGTAGCTTATACCAAGATATACAAATGGTCAGAACCATTGTTTATATTGTGGTGTTTTTAATCATTGCGGTGGCAAGTTTTAATATTGTTTCGTCATTAGTGATGGAAGTACGTGAAAAACAGGCCAACATAGCGATATTAAAAACCATGGGCGCTAAAGACAGTACGATATTAGCGACCTTTATTTTACAAGGACTTAGCCAAGCATTTATTGGCGTGGTACTGGGCTCATTTATAGGTGTGATACTGGCGCTGAACATCAGTGAGCTTTTTACCCTACTGAGTCAGTTGTTAGGCTCAAACCCGCTGGAAGGGGTGTATTTTATTGAGTTTTTACCCAGTAAGCTGGTATGGCAAGATATTGTGATCACTGTTATTGTAACTTTTGTGTTGGCAGTATTAGCCACTATTTACCCTGCATGGCAGGCAACAACAGTGGATCCAGCCAAGGTATTAGGCAACTAAGGGAAATTTATGTTTAGTTATCAAGTAGTAATTGATTATTGGTTTGATGAACTTGGTCCATCTGGTTGGTATAAAAAATCTGATGCTACAGATATTAAGATACGAGATACATTTAGTGATCTGTTGATAGCTATTAAAAAAGGCGAGTATGCGTCTTGGCGAGTGACTGCCTTAGGTGCATTAGCTGAAGTGATTGTGCTTGATCAGTTTTCTCGTAATATTTACCGGGATACCCCTCACGCGTTTAGTCAAGATCCGCAAGCGTTAACATTGGCACAGTTGGCAATCGAAAAAGGCTTTGATCAATTATTACCTGTTGAGCAGCGGGTGTTTTTTTATATGCCGTTTATGCACAGCGAATCGAGCTTTATACACCAACAGGCGATGGTATTATTTAAAGGTTTGAGTAATGAAGATTATGAACTTGCCCATAAAAATATTATCGATCAGTTTGGTCGCTACCCACACCGAAATGCTATTTTAGGGCGTCAGTCCAGCGCCGAGGAAGTTGCGTTTTTAGCTCAACCAGGCTCGCATTTTTAATCAAGCTTAGGTATATGAAATAATTGTTTAATTTCAGCAGCTAAATCAGGCGAGCTAAAATTGTTGTGCTGTTTTATCTGTTCAATATTAATAGCATCAAGGCGTTGCTCACTGGCGATCAGCACAATATTTTTATATTGGTTAAATTCAATCACCACAATATGACTGAATAGACTTCGAAGTGTCGTTAGTAGAGCGATTAATTGTTGTTTATTTTCTGCAGTAAAGTTGATGCAGATCTTACCGTATGTGCTAAGTCGAGCATGACAGTCGCACAAAAATGCCTGTTTTTGTAAAAATGCTGGCTGCGATTTACCACTAAAAACATCAATTATAATCACATCAAATTTGCGGCTACTTTGAGCAACAAATTGTTCAGCGCATTGCGCTACAATATGATTGTTGTCATTGAGGAAAAAATACTGCTTAGCTGCTTTAATTACATTCGGATTAATTTCGACAGTCGTTAATTCAAATCCGGCTTTATTAGTCACTGCTCGTTCAAAACAACCGCTGCCTAAACCTAAATTTAATATCTGTGAGTAGGGCTCGCTACAAAGCAAAAATAGCAGCATAGCTTGATTTACCGGATTACATACTTGCTGCGGTTGTGACTTTTCCATTACACCTTGTAAAGTTAGCTTATCCCCGAGTGTAAGCCAACGATAATCAGCATTTTCAAAAACCTTTAGCGTGTCTTGCTTACTTTGGATCGTTGCTACTAGGTATGCATCGGTAGTAAATGGCGTTAAATCAATCATGCCGTTCCTTCATAATGGGGATGTTGAGCAAAACAAAAAATCAATAGGGTGACCTTGTTAACTCTGCTAAACTGTATGGCTACTCATAAGCCAGCAATACCTGCTTGGTTGTCTTATCTTACTCTGGAATTTACTTTGACTAATAATGATATTTTACGCCGCCTTCGCTATACCTTTAATTTAGCTGATACTACCATGATTGAAATTTTTGCTGCAGCAGATCATGACGTGACTCAACAACAAGTGATTGGTTGGCTAACCAGAGAAGGGGAAGAGGGTTACGTAGATCCAAGTGATACTGAGTTTGCCATTTTTCTAAATGGTTTTATTAATACAAAGCGCGGTAAGCGCGACGGTGAGCAACCAGCGCCAGAAAGTAAATTAAATAATAATATTATTTTAATGAAATTACGTATCGCATTAAATATGAAAACGGAAGACGTGATCGATGTCCTTGCCTTAACTGATTTTAGTTTGAGTAAGCATGAGTTAAGTGCATTTTCTCGCAAAGCCGATAACAAGCATTATCGTGTATGTAATGACCAAATATTACGTAACTTTTTAACTGGTTTACAGCTACAACTTCGTCCAGAGGCAAGCGGCGAATAATTTACGTGTTCATATCCGTATTTATATCGTACGGATATGATTTTTAACCCCACTTTAAGTATCGGTGTTTTAAGCTGCTCTCTGCGTTAGTATTTAAATCTTTATTTATTCACATTTCATAAATTTATATTCTTTTTTAATGAGCGTTAATTGTTGCTCTTGCGTATGAACTCAAAAATAATTCACGTTATTGAACGTTAAATATATAGGTTTATCATGTTACAGTGTTAAAAATATTACAATTTTTAAGGCTCTTAACTAGATGACCCATAAACTTGATCACGTCTATTTTAACATCTGAGACAAGCATAACTTTTAACACGGAAGAATAATTATGAATTATATCCATGATACCATTGCACATTTAAAACAAACTAGCCCAGCACAATGCGAATTTTATCAAGCCGTTGAAGAAGTGCTTGAATCACTTGAACCTATTCTTGAAAACTCAGCCGACTATCAAAAAAATGCGATTATTCAACGTCTAGTTGAACCTGAACGTCAAATTATGTTTAGAGTCCCTTGGGTTGATGATGACGGTAATATTCATGTCAATAAAGGCTATCGAATTGAATTTAACTCAAGCTTAGGTCCATACAAAGGTGGTTTACGTTTCCATCCAAGTGTAAATGCCAGCATCATAAAATTTTTAGGGTTTGAGCAAATTTTTAAAAATGCGTTAACTGGCTTACCGATTGGTGGTGGTAAAGGCGGCGCAAACTTTGATCCTAAGGGCCGCTCTGACAGCGAAATAATGCGTTTTTGCCAATCATTTATCAACGAGCTGTATCGTCATATCGGCCCAACCACCGATGTGCCTGCGGGTGATATTGGCGTTGGGGCACGCGAAATAGGCTATATGTTTGGTCAATATAAACGGTTGACCGGACGTTACGACGGTGCTTTTACCGGCAAAAGTTTATTGTGGGGTGGATCATTGGCTCGAAAAGAAGCGACAGGATATGGCGCTGTTTATTTTGCCAATTACATGTTGCAAGACAATGATGACTCACTTAAAGGTAAGCGCTGTTTAGTTTCTGGTGCCGGGAACGTGGCAATTTACGCGATGGAAAAACTTTATCAATTAGAGGCAACACCTATCACTTGCAGTGATTCAAGCGGTACGCTGTATCATGAATCAGGTATTGATGTTGCACTTGTTAAAAAGCTTAAAGAAGGTGCGCGTGAAAGTTTAGCTGTCTATTTAGAAACCCACAGCGATGCGAAGTATATTGCTTGTGCAGATTACCCAAGTGATGGACATGCGGTATGGCGTTTTGTTGCTGATGCTGCTTTTCCCTGTGCGACGCAAAATGAGTTAACTGAAGCTGATGCGCGAACGTTAATAAGCAATGGCTGTATATTAGTTTGTGAAGGCGCAAATATGCCAAGTACTAAAGAAGCGGTCGATGTGTTGCTTGCTGCTAAAATAGCCTATGGCCCTGGCAAAGCAGCTAATGCGGGTGGTGTTGCGACGAGCCAATTAGAAATGGCGCAAAATGCCAGTATGCAAATGTGGACGTTCGAAGAGGTCGATACTAAGCTGCAACAAATAATGAAAAATATCTTTGATACTGCAAGTAATACAGCCGCTGAATTTGATCAACCTGGTAATTTAGTGTTAGGTGCTAATATTGCTGCTTTTCGTCGTGTAGCAGATGCTATGATTGAGCAAGGTGTTGTTTAACATACGATAGTTTTACTATGCATAAGCCCACTATATTGGTGGGTTTTTTATTGACGTATATTTGTTCATACCGCGATTATTATCCCGTTTATCTAACCAATCAGTGATTGAACGAGTTAAACAGGTGTTGGTCTCAAAATTATTTGCAGCAGGTAACTGCTCACGTATTGTATATTTATCAAATAATAAAGAGCATCAACACTATGTCTGATCATAAAACCTATCAGCTATCGACCCTCAAGCCCGCTATTTTAATAACTACATTGTTTATTTCAACAAGCACCTTGGCCGCTGAGCTAAATTATCAAGATCAAACCAAGCTTCATGATATTGCCGCTGATGTTTCAGCAACACGTATTGGCAGTGATATTCAAACACTTGTTGATTTTGGCACTCGTCATACGTTATCAGAAACGAAATCAAACACCCGAGGAATTGGTGCAGCTCGGCGTTGGATCAAGGCTGAGTTTGAGAAAATTTCTCAGCAATGCGGTGGCTGTTTAGAAGTAATAGAAGTTAAAGATACCATTTCTGGCGAAAAGCGTATTCCAAATCCTGTTGAAGTGGTGAATATTATTGCTATTCAACGCGGTACTGATCAGCCAAACCGGATGGTGATGATGTCGGGCGATATTGATTCACGGGTCAGCGATGTAATGGATTTTACCAGCGACGCACCAGGGGCGAATGATAATGCATCGGGTGTTGCTGGGGTGATTGAATCAGCTCGCGTGTTATCTAAATATAAATTTAATGGCTCAATTGTTTATGCCGCGCTTTCAGGCGAAGAGCAAGGACTGTTTGGTGGTAAAATTTTAGCCGACTATGCACAAAAGCAAGGCTGGCAAGTACACGGTGTACTCAATAATGACATGATTGGTAATATTACTGGTATTAATGGCGTTACTGATAACACGACTGCACGTATTTTCTCTGAAGGTACGCGGGTTATCGAAACCAAAGAGCAAGCGCATAAACGCCGTTTTACCGGTGGCGAGGTCGATTCAGCTAGTCGTAATTTAGCCCGTTATATCGATACCATTGCCGATCGCTATATTCCCAATCTTGACACATTGCTAGTTTATCGACTCGATCGCTTTGGTCGAGGAGGGCATCATCGCCCGTTTAACGACATGGGTTATGCTGCTGTAAGAGTAATGGAAACGAACGAAAATTATAACCATCAACATCAAGACTTACGCACTGAGGATGGTATTGTTTATGGTGATACCATTGATGGCGTTGATTTTGATTATACCGCAAAATTAACAGCGCTTAATGCGGTAAGTTTAGCGTCAATGGCATGGGCACCGGCACCACCTAATAACGTTGAAATATCAGGTGCTGTGCAACCTAGTACGACCTTAAAATGGCAAAAAAATAATGATAAAACGACCACGGGGTACAGACTCTATTGGCGTTATACCAGTGAACCACAATGGCAGTTTAGCCGCTATGTGGGTGATTTAAGTGAAGCGACTCTTAAAAATGTAGTCATTGATAATTATTATTTTGGGGTTGCTGCGGTTAATAAAGACGGTATTGAATCACCGGTGGTTTTCCCTGGCGATGTAGGTGCGTTTGAGCAAACACTAAAGTAATGTGTAGCGTCTGATATTCAAGCGTAATTACAGTTGCGCTTGAATATCAGGCAAGACAATTTAGTAGCGGACTTCGCAATTGAACAGCAATAGTTGTATTTTATGTTGACCTTAGTTTATGAATGTACGCTTTTCATACAATAATTTCAGTGAATACTTGAAGTTAATAGCTTTTTCGTATTATGGTGGAGTTAAATGTGAATTAGTTGACAGTGTATGAATCTATTTTTGCTGATTGCAGGCAGCTTAAGTGCTTTAGCCGCACTCGCTCACCTTGGTTGTATTGTTTTTGGTGCGCCGTGGTATCGCTTTTTCGGTGCTGGTGAGCACATGGCAATGCTCGCAGAGCAGGGTAAGTTGACGCCTTCGCTGATCACTTTCTTCATCGCTTTTGTATTAAGCGTTTGGTCGTTATATGCTTTTTCAGCCGCGGGTTTGTTCAAACAGCTACCTTTCATACGCTTTGTGTTAGTTGTGGTAACTGCGATTTATTTATTTCGCGGTATTGCAGGATTATATTTAATGACTAATCCGCTAGGACGCAGTGAGATGTTTTGGCTTTGGAGCTCGATCATTTGTTTACTGATTGGCGGCTTTCATTTTATAGGATTAAAACAACAATGGCTGGTTTTATCAGTTAAATATTAGCAAGGAAGGAAGCAATGTCTTTATTTGTATCGACGGATTTTAACCCCCCAGAAGCGCTGCAAACAACTGCGTTTTATTTTACTCCATTAAATGAGCAGGTAGTCGAGCTTGATTTTACTGCTGTAATGTCAAGTGTGCCGCAGCTAAAAGGTATATTCGCCACCAAGCCTGATTGGCCAAAAGCCGATATGACCCTTGAAGAGAATCGTCAAAGCTTAGCTCAACATGCCGCAGAGTTTAACGAAAAAAAAGCATTTGCTTATGCGATATTAAACCCGAAAAAAACACGCTGCCTAGGCTCAGTGTATATCGATCCTGGGGTAAACAATGAATTCGATAGTGAGATTACTTTTTGGCTACGTAATGATAGTCAGGAATTAAATAATACCTTACGGTTACGTATCTTACATTGGCTCGCTGAGCATTGGCCATTTGATCGAGTACGATTAATTTCAACTAAGTATCAGGCAAGCTTTAGTTTGTAATACCAAAAGTTTATAACGCAATACAGGTCATACTCATTAGCGGATGTGTTGTGTTAGCTGGCTGATAACTTACTGCGGTTTGTTATCTGTGTCAGTGCTGTTAATCCGGGTAGCGCATTTGGAAATTACATTATCAAGGCTGTTGTTATGTGTCCTCAGCTGTTGTATTTAAATCAGGCATAAGATTAAGTCTGTTATGGATCGCGTGATGAACGAACGAAAGCTTAGTGCGTACCGCCTGCGTTAAAACAAATGGATAAGCATCAGCTAAGCCCATGCTGCGATTTAACGAATTTAAAATAATCGAAAATTCCATCCAGCTATCCAACATTACTGAGATTGATGTTTGGCTATTAAAGTAATACGAGTTTTGCGGTAGCCTTAACTCATCAGTGTCCTCAACTTCAAATTCATTACCGAGTGTAGAACCGGTAATAGAGAAATTTTTTGCTGTCTCTAAAGTATCAATAATATGCATGTAGTGCGCCCAAGTTTCTGCCCAGTCTTCAAAAGGGTGCATGGTGGCGTATTCACTAATATAGTTTTCATGCCAATTAGCAGGAGCGCCATTTTTATAATGGGCATCAATCGCTTGTTGGTAATCTAAAGAATCATCGCCAAAATATTGTTTACATAAAGCATGTTTTTGCGGTGAATTTGCAATTAACTGGTCAAAATAATAATGCCCTAACTCATGACGAAAATGACCAAGCAAAGTGCGATAGCGCTCACCCATAGCATGCTTTGTTTGTGATCGAGCGACATCATCAGCTTCAGCCAAATTAATTGTAATATGGCCGCAGTTATGGCCAGTAAAAACATTTTCTTGACCTGCTAATTTAGTCACGAAATGGTCATTAACACTGCGGTCGGTTATAAAATCAAAACTAAGGCCACCTTCGGCATCTTGGCTGAGGTTATTTAATGGTAAAGAAAGCGCTTTAAGCGTATACAATGCCCGGCGTTTTGCTGTTTCCATTTTGGTCCAAAGTGGAATGTGTTGATTAATACTTAGATCTGGGATTGTTTCATTAAACCGACATGCGAAACACAGCACTTCTTCTGTGTCTGGCGCTGGTACAAAACTGTCGATATCAACCATGCCATTGCATGCCTTATAGTGTGCATTGTTATCACATTTTTGATAGGGCACATCAGGGGCTGACGCTTTGTAATATAAGCCCGTTGTGTCATTAAATTCGTAGGGTTCTACAAGGTTAAAATTGTCATCAATACCAACAGTTTTGCCACAGGCAAGGCAGTGACTACTTTCAAAAAACAATATTTGATTATCTTTGCAGTTACATTTAAACGTTTTCATATTTTTTACCGTATCCGTTGATAAATACAATGACAAATTATTCAGTGAACAGACTTACATTAGCTATATTGCTAACAAATTATAAAGTTAGCAAATTATAAAATTAATAAGCCTGAGATTACTTGCCGTTAAATTCGTTGCAATAAATCTGATTTTTTCTCATTAAACTCAGCATCAGTGAGTGCGCCTAAATCACGTAATTGTGCTAATTTTTCAATAATGTCGAGGGTTTCATTCACTGAGTATTGCGAAGCATTAATAGCTGTCGACTCGCTACTCATCATTTTATCATTTGAGCCTGTCTCAGGGGGGGATTGCTGTTGTTTTGCAAAGTCTGTTGATTGGGCAAAGTTGGTATTGTGACTTGAATGTGTCTGAGTGAAGCTATCATCAGCAATCACTGGCAAACTATTTACGCTAATGTTTCCCCACTGGCTACTAAAGGTAAGCGATATATCGTTGCCTTGTTGCTGGCTTACTCCCCCGATCTGGTGATCGAGCGTATCATAGAGTGTGACCTGACCATTTTTTTCAATGGCTAAGCGATTAGGAAAAACAGCATAACGGGTGTTGTTTTGTGAACCGGTACTCGATGGATTACCTAAATTAACTGGCCACCACTGGTTGCTACCTAAAGTACCGGCAGGAATGACGGGGAAAACTTGGTTGTTTGCTAAAATAGTGGCAAGTTCGTTACATAAGTTATCAACGGTGTTTTTCAAGCCATTATTGAACATGTCTCCTACCATTGTCATTCCACCGCGCATCCATTGACCTGAGCCGCCAAGCTCTGGGCAATTAAACTGCGCCATTGAACCGCCGCCATTATTTACTGCAACTAACATATGTACTACTGCCTCATAACTTAAACCATAGCGGGCAGATATTCCTTTAACCAAGTTGTCACCAATGTTTGTTAATGTTTGCATAAATAGAGTCCTTAATATGAAGATAGGCGGGATGTGTATTACGTCATGATCTAACTGTGAACAATCTACCTTAAGCATTGATGCTAATAATAAATTAGCAAAATAAAATGCCAACATTGCTTGTTTAAAGACACTAAGCTTGCTAGTTTGGCTTTCAGGGCGATTAAAAATCAAACTACTATAACACTGTTAAGAAGCTTAATCGTGGTTTTATTGTGAACTATTTTTTAAGTTCGTTTTAGCGAAGCATTTAACTGGTGTTGTGATTAATTGGGACTTTTTTCTATTTAATCGCTAGAAAAAACAGGCATGCTTTATTGGTGAATTACATAAAATAATAAGCGCTGTGTGATTTTTAATACTTAGCTTTGTGCTAATTTGGTGCGAATGTCGCACCAAATAATTCTTCACAGCGCTCGCTCTTTGATTCTAAACAGTCAATAGTGACCAATATATAGGCTAACAGCCTAATTTTATTATGTAATCTATATGGAATGTATATTGCTTAAATAGCAGGCAGGTAGTAGTAAGTTATACTTAAATGGCTATACAAAAAATTAAAGAGGGATTAATCGATGACAATTACTGTTGGTATAGCGCACCATACTCAATACAAGTACGACCGCCCAGTAAATATGGGGCCGCATATTTTCCGCTTACGTCCAGCACCGCATAGCCGAACTAAAATTAAAAGCTATTCATTAAAAATAGTGCCGGAAGATCATTACATCAATTGGCAGCAAGACCCTTTTGGTAATTATCAGGCAAGAGTGGTATTTAATAGCCCCACAACTGAGTTTAGTTTTACTGTTGATTTAGTGGCTGAAATGACGGTAATTAATCCGTTTGATTTCTTTTTAGAAGAATATGCTGAAGAGTTTCCATTTGAATACGATAAAGTCGCAAAGGCTGAGCTTAATCCCTATTTAAAAAAACGTAAGGCGAGTCCTAAGTTTTTAGAATTGATTGATTCGTTACGTCCGGAAAAACCAATCAGAAGTGTTGATTTTTTAGTTGCGGTCAATCAGTCAATTTATAATCTTGTTGGCTACGGCATTCGTTTAGAGCCTGGAGTTCAAACGGCGAACGAAACCATCACAAAAAAAACCGGTTCATGTCGAGATTCTGCGTGGTTGTTAGTACAACTGTTTCGTCATTTAGGTTTGGCTGCTCGTTTTGTATCTGGTTATTTAATCCAACTTACATCAGATCAAAAATCACTTGATGGCCCAAGTGGTCCTGATGAAGATTTTACTGATTTACACGCATGGACTGAAGTATATATTCCAGGCGCAGGTTGGATCGGGCTTGATCCTACCTCCGGCTTATTTGCTGGCGAAGGCCATATTCCGCTTGCGTGCACACCTGAACCTAGCTCAGCAGCACCTGTCTCTGGTGGCATAGATAAGTGCGAATCAGAATTTAGTTTTTATAACAAAGTAACGCGCGTACATGAAGACCCTCGCGTTACAAAGCCATATTCAGAAACACAATGGGCTGCAATAAACCGCTTGGGTCAGCAAGTTGATGATGTATATGTTAAGGAAGGTGTTCATTTAACAATGGGCGGTGAGCCGACGTTTATTTCTATTGATGATATGGAACATCCCCAATGGAACACAGAAGCCGACGGTAAAGAAAAACGAGTGTTAGCACAAAGCTTATTTATTGCGATGAACAAAGCATATACCAAAGGTGGCTTTACACATTATGGGCAAGGTAAATGGTATCCGGGAGAGTCACTGCCTCGCTGGCAATATGCATGTTATTGGCGAAAAGACGGTGAAGCTTTGTGGCAAGATGCCAGTTTATTAGCTGATCCGAATAAAGATTATAAATTAGACCACACAGATACCAAGCGTTTTACAGAACAGCTATGTGCAGAAATAGGCCTTGAAACCAAGGCTATCACTACAGCCTATGAAGATATTTTATATCATTTATGGCAAGAGGCATCGTTACCCAAAGAGGTGGGGCCTAAACAGCCTGAACTTCTTAGTGCAATGAGCCGTAAAGGCTTTTTAGCTAAAATGGAACAAGGTATTGAAAAGCCTGTTGGTTATGCATTGCCGCTGCAGTTTAATCAAGCGAAACATTGCTGGCAGTCATGCAAATGGGAATTTAAACGCGAATACTGTTTTTTATTACCAGGTGAATCACCCCTAGGTTATAGATTACCGCTTGATAGCCTTGAGTGGACAAGCAACATTATTGAGCGAGATCCGTTTGATATTCCAGATAACTTTACAAAAGCTAAAAAACTGCAAAAAGGCTTTATTGGTCAACAGATGATCAAAACCGCAATGGCATTGGAAGTAAGAGAAGGGCGGTTGTACATCTTTATGCCGCCAACGAGCCATTTTGAACATTATATGTCGCTATTAAATGCGATTGAAAGCACCGCAAAAGCCCTGCAAATCCCGGTTGTTATTGAAGGCTATAGCCCGCCTAAAGATAGTCGTGTAGAAAAATACGCCGTGACACCTGATCCAGGTGTCATTGAAGTGAACATCCACCCATCTTCGTCATGGCAGCAATTAGTTGATAGAACAACGACACTTTACGATCTAGCCAAACAAGCACGCTTAGGAACAGATAAGTTTATGGCGGACGGTCGTCATACCGGCACCGGGGGTGGTAATCATGTCACTTTAGGTGGTGAAACACCGCAGCAAAGCCCGTTCTTACGACGCCCAGATATTTTAAGAAGTTTTATTACTTATTGGCAGCACCATCCTGGATTATCTTATTTATTTTCAGGTTTATTTATTGGCCCTACAAGCCAAGCACCTCGTGTGGATGAGGCACGTGATGAGTTGCTCTATGAGCTTGAAATCGCATTTTCACATATGCCTGAAGGGGAAGTGCCTGAGCCATGGCTCGTTGATCGTTTGTTACGCAACTTACTTGTTGATTTAACAGGTAATACACACAGGGCGGAGTTTTGTATTGATAAGCTATATTCACCCGATTCAGCAACAGGACGACTAGGTATTGTCGAGTTTAGGGGATTTGAAATGCCACCTCACTCACAAATGAGCTTAGTGCAAATGTTGTTATTACGGACTTTATTAGCTTGGTTTTGGAAAAAGCCTTATCACAAACCGTTGATCCGTTGGGGCACCGAATTACATGATAAATTTTTATTACCTCAGTATGTTGAAAATGATTTAGCTGAGGTTGTTAGAGATCTGCAGCAAGCTGGTTTTGCATTCCAAGTAAGTTGGCTAAACCCATTTTTTGAGTTTAGGTTCCCTGTTTGCGGAACCCGAGAACTCGATGATGTGACGTTAGAGCTTAGAACCGCGATTGAACCTTGGCATGTACTGGGTGAAGAAGCCAGTGCATCTGGTACTGCTCGGTATGTCGATTCGTCATTAGAGCGCGTGCAAATCAAAGTAATTGGCACAATGAGTGACCGCTATATCGTTACGTGTAATGGCCGACGCGTGCCGCTTAAAATTGTTAAAGGCAAAGCGAAAGATGAAATGGTTGCCGGGATCCGTTACCGTGCATGGCAGCCACCAACAGCGCTGCATCCTACAATTGGTGTACATGCACCGTTAGTATTTGATCTGATCGATACCTGGGAAGGCCGCTCAAAGGGTGGTTTTGTCTACCATGTTAGTCATGCTGGTGGGCGAAATCCAGAAACATTACCCGTTAATGCATTTGAAGCTGAAGGGCGAAGGGTTGCACGATTTTGGGAGCATGGTCACACACCATCATTATTAGCATCTGATCAGCCTAGTTGGAGCCCATCGGCTGCGACACGAAGCTTTGAATCAGCACAATCGGTGAGTGAATTTGTTGTTCCCGATGAAGAAAATACTAATTCAGATTACCCTAATACGCTCGATTTAAGGAGACAACCTAAGTTCAAATAAATCATCTTTTTGGGTTGTTCATTGTATGACTCCACTTTGACATTACGCAAAGTAGAGTCATTATTTAACAGACGCTTTTGTTAATACAATTACCAACAAATTGAACTAGAATGATAGTTTACTTTCTATAGCGGAGCGCTTTTAGCTTGTACATTAATAATAATACGATGCCAGAGCTTCCTAATTGGTTGTCTTTATACCTTGATAAACGCCACGGTCATGATGAATTGGCGGATCACAGTGGCTTAAACCCTGAGCATTGGGATACTTTATTTAATCGTTTAGCAAGTTTAACCGCTGAAGATGTAAGTAGTCGTGCCATTGAAATTACGCAACTTTTGCAAAATGGCAATATTAAAAGTGAGAGTAATCAACAGTGGCACTTCGATCCACTGCCTTTTATGTTTTCTCGAGCAGATTGGAATACGTTAGAGCAAGGCATAAAACAGCGAACTTTATTACTTAATAAGATCCAACAAGATGTTTATTCTGAGCAAAAGCTACTTTTGAGTGGGCAAATATCACCGCAGCAGCTGTACCAAGATAGTCATTACTTACGTGAAGGATTTAGCTTACCAAGTGATGAGCTAAAACTGTTTTTTACAGCGGTTGATGTGTATCGCGCACCATCGGGTGAATTTAAAGTCTTAGCTGATCATTGCCAATGTCCGTTAGGTCTAGGGCTATTGCTTAAAAACCGCATTATAGCTAGGCGCGTTATGGCTGAAGAGTTTGCTGAATGCAACGTGCAACAAATTAAAGAGTTTTTAAATTTGTTTCAAGAAGGCATTAACGAGTTTATTCATTATATGGATGATCCTCGTATTGTTATTTTAACTCAAGGGATCGATGATCCAAATTATAACGAGCATGCGTTTCTATCTACTTACTTTGGCTATACTTTAGTGCAAAGCGCTGATTTAACAGTGCGTAATGGCGAAGTGTGTTTAAAGTCATTACAAGGGTTGGGGAAAATCAATGTGATTTTACGTTGGATCCCAGATCAAAGTATCGATTCACTTGAACAAACACAATACTCGTTACATGGTATTCCAGGCTTATTACAAGCTGTACGTGAGGGCTCAGTAAAAGTATTAAATCCTTTTGGTAGCGGGGTACTCTCATCACCAGCAATACAATGTAATTTAGCCCAGCTATCAGAGCAACTTTTACAACAACCATTATTACTAGATTGCCCTAAGTACCACAGCATTGAAGATGTTAAATCATCGGATTGGTCACAGTTAGTGTTTGGTAGTTATAAAGATCCTAAACTAACACTTGATGGCCATTTAGACGCGGATAAAATTAAACAACTTATAACTAAGCAACCTAGCGATTATTATTTTCAAGATAAACCCGCATTTAGTAGCGCACCATTTTGGGATGACGGTAAGTTAATTGCAAAACCTGTGGTATTTAGGTGTTATGTATTAACCACAGAAAATGGCATCGAAGTGCTGCCATCGGCACTGTGTTTCTCTTATCAAAATAGTGCTAACGCTAAGGGCGCTGGTTGGCTCAAAGATACTTGGATAAATACCAGTAAAGATATTGATTTAACTGAGCAAAGTGTACCAACACCAATTAAAAAAAGAATGGATGTAAGCTTACTTGAAGGGGTTATATCAAGTCGTACTGCAGAACATTTATTTTGGCTCGGTCGTTATTTAGAGCGCTGTGAAAATACCATAAGAATATTACGTATCTTTATTGATCGTTACACTGAGTTGGCTATTTATCCAGATTTAATACGCCGCAGTACTGTTGCTCGTTTGTTGGCTGCTATCAGCGCTCAGCATATTGTTTACCCTTATGTAGAGCAAGCAATCAAGCTTGAAGAATTTGATAGCGCAGTGTCTAAGCAAACAGCGTTTGCTTTACTCGCTGATGAGCTACGCGCGGGTAGTATAATAAATACGTTAAATTATTTAGCGAATGCATCAGTACAGGTCCAAGAATTATTGTCCCATGATAGTCGTCGTATTATTGATGAAATCAATGAACAAGTTAAAGTGCTAAAGCATATCAATATCAATATTTCATCACGTGCGATGCAAAGTATTTTAGATAAAGTGATTGGTTTGATCATGGCCTTTAATGGCTCGTTAGTGGATTGTATGCCAAACAGCAATGGCTGGTTTTTACTTGAGATGGGTCGCAGGATTGAGCGCAGCTTACAAATCACCTCATTAACAGGGGCTTTATTAACGCAAGAACTCGAGCAAGCTGAAGAGCTTGGTTTACTCGAAGCGGTTTTGAGTAGTCAAGTTAGCTTAGTGACCCATAAACGTCGCTATAGAATGTATCAAAGTATAGGTACTGGGCTTGAGCTGTTATTACTGGATGCAGAATACCCTCGCTCATTACTTTTTCAGTTAGAGCAAATAAACCAGTTATGTAAGCATTTACCGACTAAACGCAGACAGGGAGTGATAGCAGCACATGAAAAAGCAATTTTACTTTCTAAAACGAGTTGCTATGTCACAGAAAAAGACTACCTGCAAAGGACGGACGCTGGAGTTCGTAAACAGTTAATCGAGTTTAACCATAATATTCGCCTGAACTTAAATACCTTTTGTGATGTATTATTATTGCAGTATTTTTCTCATACACAAACGGCGAATAAATTGAATTGGACTAATATTGAGCAAGCTCAATCGTGAAATATAAAATAAAGCATTCCACAACTTACAGTTATGCCGATTTTGTTAGCTTGTGTCAAAACCAAGCACGGTTAACACCAAAAACAAATCGTGCTCAGATATGCCACAGTAGTCGCATAGATATTGAGCCGCCGGCAAATTATCTACAAGAATTTACGGATTATTTTGATAATAAAGTGACCGCGTTTGAAATAGCCACTCAGCATAAAAAATTGAAAGTGACTATGACCAGTGAAGTGGAACTTTTATTAAGTGCAAATATTAACCTCGTCGACACTGATATGCCTTGGCAAGAGGCTCGCGATATCGTCGCAAAGCCAAATACATATCAGCTGTTAAAAACATCGGAGTTTATTTTGCCATCTCAATATACTCCTTTTGTACAGGGTATAAAGGAATACGCTTTAACGTCGTTTTTAGCTGATATTAGCTTGATTTGCGGCTGTAAAGATCTCATGGCACGGATTTTTCATGAGTTTCAGTATGATCCCGGTTTTACTACGATTAGTACACCTTTGAGTGTTGTTTTTGCACAAAAAAGGGGCGTTTGCCAAGATTTTGCACATTTTGCGATAGCGTGCTTACGCAGTATTGGTTTAGCAGCACGTTATGTTAGCGGGTATATAGAAACAATGCCTCCCGAGGGGGAAGAAAAGTTAGCAGGTGCAGATGCGACCCATGCATGGTTTTCTGTGTTTGTGCCAAGGTTTGGTTGGGTAGACTTTGATCCAACAAACAATGTTATGCCTAATGAGCAGCATATAACACTTGCTGTTGGCCGTGATTTTTCTGATGTCACTCCTTTGAAAGGCGTGGTTTTTGGTGGCGGTACACAATTGCTTGATGTAGCGGTTGATATGATTCGATTGGAGTGATTAAAACAACTCAATATTAATAATGGATAAGGCGGAAGGATGTATGAAAATTGACTGGAAAGCATATCAAACAAATGGCTTTTTTGATGAATTAATAGACGCACAAGGAAATATTCGAACGCACGGTAAACAGTTAGCACAGTTTTTTTCTAGCTTATCAAAAGAAGAATTAGTTAAAGCCAGAGCTGTTGCAGATCTTGCCATAAAAGAAATGGGCATTACTTTTACAGTTTATAATGAAGGCAATATGATCGATAGAGCGTGGCCGTTTGACATTATTCCGCGCACTATTGGTAAAAAAGAATGGCAAACTATTGAGGTAGGTTTAAAACAGCGTGTTGAAGCGTTGAATCTGTTTATAAATGATTTATACCATGATCAAAAAATAATAAAAGACGGTATTTTTCCAAAAGGCTTACTCGAAAAATCAGTTAACTTTCGCTCTCAATGTGTTGGAATTACTCCACCAAATAATATATGGGCGCATATCTGCGGCTCCGATTTAGTGCGCGATGGAAATGGCACTATGTTTGTACTCGAAGATAACTTACGGGTGCCGTCTGGGGTGTCTTATATGCTTGAGAACCGCTCAGTGATGAAACGTGTTTTCCCTGAGTTATTCGAACAAGTGTCGATTTTACCAGTTGATGATTATCCTTCACAACTGTTTGATATGTTGGCAGCAATGTCACCTCGTCCAGACGATAAGCCTGAAGTAGTGGTATTAACACCCGGTGTATTTAACTCCGCCTATTTTGAACATTGTTACCTTGCTCAAGAGATGGGCTGTGAATTAGTAGAGGGGCGTGATTTAGTAGTCGAAAAAGACGACTGTGTCTATATGCGCACAATTACAGGCTTGCAACGCGTTGATGTAATTTATCGACGCATCGACGATTTATTCTTAGATCCCGAAGCTTTTTTACCTGAATCACAATTAGGTGTACCCGGTTTAATGCGAGCATGGTCGAAAGGTAATGTGGCGTTAGTCAATGCACCCGGTGCAGGGGTTGCGGATGATAAGGTGGTTTATGCCTATGTACCTGACATCATAAAATATTACTTGGACGAAGAACCCAAGATAGAAAATGTGCCAACCTATAAGTGTTTAGATCCTAAAGAATGTGATTATGTTATTAAAAATATTGATAAACTAGTTGTCAAACCTGCAAACGAGTCGGGTGGCTATGGTTTATTGATTGGTCCTAAATCGACTAAAAAAGAGCAACAAGCAACCATTGCACAAATAAAAGCCGATCCACGGAATTGGGTAGCGCAACCAACTCTTGATTTGTCTACGGTTCCCACCCTTGACGGGACAGAGCCTGATGGACGTCACGTTGACTTGAGACCGTTTATATTATCGTCAGGTAAAGACACACAGATCACTACTGGTGGCCTTACTCGTGTTGCGATGGTGAAAGGTTCATTAGTGGTAAATTCATCTCAAGGCGGTGGTAGTAAAGATACCTGGATTGTTGACGAAGAGGCTAAATAATATGTTATCAAGAGTAGGTGAAACTTTATATTGGGTAGCTCGTTACGTTGAACGTGCAGAAAATGTTGCACGGTTAATTAATGTCAACAACATGCTGATGTTGGATTTACCTAAAGGCGTATGTACAGGCTGGGAGCCATTAATAGATATTATTGGCGCGCGTCAGGCGTATGAAGATAAACACGCTGATTACACAGAGCAAAAAGCGCTGCGTTATTTACTTGTAGGTAGTGATAATGGCTCGTCTATTTTAAATTCTATTATCTATGCTAGAGAGAGCGCTCGAACAATTCGAGACGTAATGCCTCGCGATGTATGGGAAGAAATTAACTCCCTTTATTACTATGTAAAAGATAATCAAAAAGAAGGGCTTGCTAAGCGTGGCCGATTTGCTTATCTAAAGAAAATCATCGAATCAGCCCATCAAATATTTGGTGCTTTAGATGCGACTATTAACCATGATCATGGTTTTACGTTTATCCGCTTTGGGTCGTTAATAGAACGTGCTGATATGACGTCACGGATATTAGACATTCGTTCAGAGACGTTGATCACCAGCGATGAAGCAAAACCTTATGAAAATATTCAGTGGATCAGCTTATTGCGCTCGCTTAGTGCTTATCAAATGTATCGACAAGAGATGAGCGTACGGGTGCAACGTGCTGATGTATTAGAATTCGTGATGCACAGTGAAGTATTTCCACGGTCAATTTTGTTTTGCTTAATAGAGCTGAAAACGCTGATTTCACCTTTGCCAAACTCTACAGAGATTATAAATTTAATAGATGCAGTGGTAAAACAATTGAAAGCTGAAGATGTAAGAGCGCTTAAAAATGGCCACTTACACAATTATATGGATCAAATCCAAATTGAATTAGCGGGCATTCATAATGCATTAGCGCAAACGTATTTTTTAAAACCGCCAGAATAGGCCTGTTAAGCTATTAATCTTATAATACGCCCAAGGTTTTAAATTACATTGGGCGTTATTAACTAACGTGAGCTTTGGCTAATTATGAAAACGCGTTGTCTTTTAATTGTGCTTGCATTTGTTCGCGCATTTTAAACTTTTGTAGTTTTCCGGTAACCGTCATAGGGTAACTTTCAACAAATTGAATATGTTTTGGTATTTTAAAATAAGCTAATTTATCTTTTAAGAAGCTGCGAATTTCTTGCTCTGTTAACACGGCATCATCTTTAGGCTGCACCCAAGCACATACTTCTTCGCCGTACTTGTCGTCACTGATGCCAAAAATAGCAGCATCTTGCACACCAGGGTAAGTGTAAAGTACTTCTTCAATTTCGCGCGGGTAGATATTTTCGCCACCACGAATGATCATATCTTTAATTCTGCCCACTATTGCAACAAAACCTTCCGCATCCATTACACCTAAATCACCAGAGTGTAGCCAGCCTTCTTTATCGATAGTTGCGGCGGTTTTTTCTTCATCATTCCAATAGCAACGCATAATACCCGCACCACGGCTGCATACTTCGCCAGCAAGCCCTATTTTTTGTATATTACCCACTTCGTCAATAATTTTTACTTCTGTATGCGCCAGCGCGCGGCCGACGGTAGTAACTTGTTTTTCAATGGATGAGTCAATCTCCGTGGCATTATTAATGGGACTGCATTCCGTTTGGCCGTAACCGATAACAACTTCATTCATATGCATCAGCGATTGTACTTTACGCATTACTTGCTCAGGACACGTCGAGCCTGCCATGATACCCGTACGTAAACTGGATAAGTCAAAACGAGCAAAATCTTTTAGTTCCAGTTCAGCAATAAACATCGTAGGTACGCCATGCAGTGCAGTACAGCGTTCTTTTTCAACCACCTCAAGCGTGATTGTTGGATCAAAAGAATCTCCTGGAAATACTGCCGTAGCTCCTTTACTTATACATACTAAATTACCTAATACCATTCCAAAACAGTGATATAACGGCACTGGAATACACAGCTTATCATCTGCAGTTAAGCGCATTGCATTAGCCATAAGAAAACCATTATTTAAAATGTTTTTATGGGAGAGCGTAGCGCCTTTGGGATTGCCTGTTGTGCCGGAGGTAAACTGAATGTTGATGTCTTGATCTGGTTGCAAAGTTGCACCAATGGCGTTGAGCTCAACGCGGTGGGCGGCCGTTGGCATTGTCATAACTTGACTAAAACTAAACATGCCTGCGGCAGGCTCATCACCAATGCGAATAATATTTTTTAAATAGGGGAGGTTTTTTGCCTGCAGTTGCCCAGCTTTTGCAGCGGCAAGTTCGGGCAGTAATTCATTAAGCATGCCTAGGTAATTACTGGCTTTGAAACTTGAAGCGGTTATAAGAGTTGAACACTCGACTGAATTTAGTGCAAATTGTAGTTCGTTTGGACGATACGCTGGGTTAATACAGACCATGATTGCGCCAATTTTGGCGGTCGCAAATTGGGTTAAGCACCACTCAAGGTTGTTTGGTGACCAGATACCAACACGATCACCTGGTTTTACACCTAAAGCCAGTAACCCCATTGCCAGCTGGTTGATCTGCTGCTGATATTCTTTATAGCTTAAACGAATGTTTTGATGATGCAGCACTATCGCAGGGTGGTCTGGATTATTGTCGACAATGGAGTCGAAGTAATCACCTATGGTTTTATTGATCAATGCTGGGCTTTGTGCTCCTTTATAGTAGCTATGCTCTAAGCCAGCTGTATCTTTGACTGTTTTATTCGCATCGGTTGCAGTTGTATTATTGTTACTTATTTGCATGTACGGTCTCCGTGTCAATGTTGTGAGAGTCTACTCAGTTAGAAAAACACAGATTGTCGACAAATGAAAGCGCTATACGACCAATGTAGTAATAAAAATGATAAATATTAGGCAATAAAAAACGCTAGCTGTAGCTACAACAAAAACATTGCAGTACACACTAGCGTAGTATCTGATTATAAATTGAACTCTAATTGAAAATTAAAGCTCTTCGCTGCGGTAGGTTTTTTTCATTAAATGTACATATGCATTTACAAACGCATTTTCTTGGTACTTTTTAAGCCCCGTTTCAGCGAAATCAATAGGAATAGGATTACGTTTTAATTGTTCTTTGATCTCGGTTGTACTGAATAAATAAACACTCAGCTCAGGGATCAATTGAATTGCAGTTTCCATTTTGAAACCGTTCGCACTACCGGCAAATTTACCTTTAGGCGCACGTTGACGAATAGCAACTGAGTCAATTTGATAGTCCTGCATAAGTTTCGCAAAATCAAATTGGAATTTACGCATTACTTCAGTGTCATTACCATTACCTAAGGTAAAGCGAGTTTGGCGAATATCTCGTATATCAAATACATCGTTATCTTTTGTTAAAATACACAGTAGTACGTCACTACCGGTAATTTCTACACCGCATGTTCTCATTGTCATTCTCTAAATAACTAATTTGGGCAGCATTATATCAATTAAACGCCTTAAAAACAGTGCATTTTAAAAACCGATTTCAATCCCAATGCCACTGTGGTCGCTTACGCAGATATCTTCATCAATTTGGTTTGGATTTAAGTGTTTATCAAAGCTTAGATAGTGCAACGATTTTATCCGCGATAATGCACAATCAGTATTAAAGTGTCCTGAGGTCAAAATATAATCAAGCACATTGCCACGACCTTGATAGTAATGTGTTGCTGGTTTTACTTTACCATTTGCCGATTCACTGCTTAATTCAAACGAATCAGTTAATCCTACAATGGGTTGTTCAAGCTCTAAACAGGGCTCGCAACGAGTAGGGTGAAATCCTTGGGTCATGAATGACAGCGCAGGGCTGTCAATATTGTCGTTAAAATCCCCCATTACTAATGTTGCACAGTTTTTTTCACGCTGGGTTTTTAGCGCATCATAATAAACAATCGAAGCTTCCAGTGAGCGTGATATTTGCGATTGCATCATGCCAACGGTTTGTTGTAATAGATTTAATAAGGGATCGTCTTGATTATGAATGTTTAAAATATGCGCCATTGAATGCACCCGTTGTGATTTAAAGTGCACCACGTAGCAGGTTAAATCACCAAATTCAGGTACATCAAAACTGCATTTAATAGGTGTGCGATTAAATTTAAATTCATTTTGATTATTTAAGTACTCAAGTAGTTCTGGGCAAGGGGTGAGTTCGTGGCATGCTTGAAAAGGGATTTTCGCGGCAATCGCCACCACAGGGTTAAATAATACCTGTGGATAGAGATGATCACTGCGTGGACTGGCAACAGTAGCAAAATAGTCATAGCCTTGCTCTTTACACAAAATTGCCAATTCTTTGGGGCTAAACACCTCTTGGAAAGCAACAACCATTGCTTGACTTTGCTGTAGGAAGTCAGTGATAAATTGCTGTTTTTGCCGCCATTGCGTTGCGTTGTAACGTTCATGTAATTGATAAAAAGAATAAGGTGGCGCCGTAAAATTAAGTAAATTTAAAGTGGCAAAACGGATACGATTAGACGTCGTCATTAGGTTATCCAACAGCTGAAATTAAATTAAGTATGAAATGCGAGGGTTATTTGTCAATTTGTCTGGCTAAATACTTGTATTTAGTGGCTCCAAACGCGACAATAACCGCTTGTGTTTGCTAAGACTCAACAAATACATTAACCAAATACGGTTAAAATTAACAATGCTTATTCGTAAAAGCGTTGTCGAGTTATTCATTTTAATTTAATAAATACATGTGATGCATTGTAGGCGTCACCACTGTAGTAAGGACTTATAATGCCAGTTATTACTCTTCCTGACGGCAGTCAGCGTAGTTTTGAAAACCCTGTAAGTACACTTGATGTAGCCAATGATATCGGCCCAGGCTTAGCAAAAGCCACTATCGCTGGTCGTGTTAATGGCACTCGCGTTGATGCCTGTGATTTAATTTCTGACGATTCTCGTCTTGAAATCATCACCGCAAAAGATGATGACGGCTTAGAAATAATTCGTCACTCATGTGCTCACTTGATAGGTCATGCAGTTAAGCAACTGTTTCCTGATGCAAAAATGGCCATTGGTCCAACGATTGATAATGGTTTTTACTATGATATCGATATGGAACATTCATTAAGTCAAGATGACTTAGAAGCTATTGAAAAGCGCATGTTGCAACTTGCTAAAACAAACTACGACGTGGTTAAGAAAACCGTAAGCTGGCAAGAAGCCCGTGATGCATTTGCAGCGCGCGGCGAAATGTACAAAATTCAAATCCTTGACGAAAACATCGCTAAAGATGACCGTCCAGGATTATATCACCACGAAGAATATATCGATATGTGTCGTGGTCCACACGTACCGAACATGCGTTTTTGCCAACATTTCAAAATAATGAAAGTAGCCGGTGCCTACTGGCGTGGCGATTCAGATAATAAAATGTTGCAGCGTATTTATGGCACTGCATGGGGCGATAAAAAGCAACTTAAAGCCTACTTACAACGTTTAGAAGAAGCCGAGAAACGTGATCACCGTCGTATTGGTAAAGCACTTGATTTATGGCATTGGCAAGAAGAAGCGCCAGGCATGGTGTTTTGGCACAACGATGGTTGGAGCATTTACCGTGAACTTGAAGAGTTTGTGCGTGAAAAGTTACGCGAGTACCAGTACGAAGAAGTAAAAGGTCCAATGATGATGGATCGTTCTTTATGGGAAAAATCAGGTCACTGGGAAAAGTATTCAGAAGCAATGTTTACCACTGAATCTGAAAAGCGTGAATACGCAATCAAACCAATGAACTGCCCAGGTCACGTACAGATCTTTAATCAAGGTTTAAAATCGTACCGTGATCTTCCACTGCGTATGGCTGAATTTGGTTGTTGTCATCGCAACGAGCCGTCAGGCGCACTTCATGGTCTAATGCGCGTACGTGGCTTTACTCAGGATGATGCCCATATCTTCTGTACTGAAGAGCAAATCATGGATGAAGTATCAGCGTGTATCCAAATGGTTTACGATACGTACGAAACATTCGGCTTTGAAAAAATTGTGGTGAAGCTGTCAACACGCCCTGAACAGCGTATTGGCGAAGATCATATGTGGGACAAAGCAGAGCTTGCATTAGCTGATGCACTGAAAGCAAATAACATCGAATTTGATTATTTACCGGGTGAAGGTGCTTTCTATGGTCCAAAAATTGAATTTACTTTGTACGATTGCTTAGACAGAGCGTGGCAGTGTGGTACAGTGCAACTAGATTTTGCATTACCAGGGCGTTTAGGGGCAACTTATGTTGCTGAAAACAACGAACGTCGTACACCTGTTATGATACACCGTGCAATATTGGGCTCTATCGAGCGCTTTATCGGTATTCTTACAGAAGAGTACGCGGGTTTATTCCCGACTTGGCTTGCACCAAAGCAAGTAGTGATTATGAATATCACTGATAAACAAGCTGCTTATGTGCAGGAAATTGTACAAAAATTAAATAAACTTGGAATTAGAGCCGCTGCTGACTTGAGAAATGAGAAGATTGGCTTTAAAATCCGTGAACACACATTAAAACGTATCCCATATTTACTTGTTGTTGGTGATAAAGAAGTTGAACAACAAGAAGTAGCTGTACGTACCCGCACAGGTGAAGACTTGGGCAAATTTAATGTTGATGAATTTGTCGCTAAAATTAGCGAAGAAATTAAAAATCGACTATAAAAACTCTGCGTGTAGGGCATACATTTAATTGCTAACTACACGCTTATTATTTGATATTCTTGGAGGAACGTACTATTAGAGGCGGCAAGAAAGGGCAACAAACAGCCCAAAAAAATCGTATTAACGAAGAAATTACAGCTCAAGAAGTTCGCTTAATTGACATTGAAGGCGAGCAAGCTGGAATTCAGTCATTAAAAGACGCGCAAACTATGGCTGATGCCGCTGGTGTTGATCTAGTAGAGATTAGCCCAAATGCTGAGCCGCCTGTTTGTAGAATCATGGACTACGGTAAGTTCATCTTTGAAAAAAGCAAAGAACTAAAAGAGCAGAAGAAGAAGCAAAAGCAAATCCAGATAAAAGAAATCAAATTCCGTCCTGGCACGGATGAAGGTGATTATCAGGTTAAGCTTCGCAACTTACGTAAGTTCTTAGAAGGTGGCGATAAAGCTAAGATTACCATCCGCTTCCGTGGTCGTGAAATGGCCCACCAAGAAATTGGTATAGAATTATTAAACCGTATCAAAGGCGATTTGGAAGAGCTTGCAGTTGTTGAGTCTTTCCCTAATCGTGTTGAAGGTCGCCAAATGGTTATGATGATGGCACCTGTTGCTAAAAAGCAATAAACAAGCTAAGATACGCAGCGAATTTAGCTCAGGTCACCAAGTAATATGCAAATATTCACCTGTGCTAACCGGTAATAAAGTAAAACTGCAGCATTTATGTTGGGTTTTCACCGGAATATGGCAGTAAGTTAGGCCTAAAAGTGGAGCTATAGCAATATATCTCACGCCTGCTTACTAATTTTAAAGCAATACATTTGGAGTTATTGCAATGGCTTATAAGCTAAAAAGTCACAGAGGCGCGGCTAAGCGTTTCAAAAAGACTGCTTCTGGCGGTTTCAAGCGTAAACAAGCGCATCTTCGTCACATTCTGACTAAGAAAACTTCTAAGCGTAAGTTACACCTACGTCCTAAGATGATGGTTCATAAGAACGACCATGGTCTAGTTTCACGTATGTTACCATTCGCTTAATAGGGGTTTTTAGAAATGGCAAGAGTTAAACGCGGCGTTGTCGCACGTGCACGTCACAAAAAAGTTTTAAAACAAGCAAAAGGTTACTACGGAGCACGTTCACGTGTTTACCGCGTAGCTTTCCAGGCTGTTACTAAAGCGGGTCAATACGCTTACCGTGACCGTCGTGCGAAGAAACGTACTTTCCGTCAATTATGGATTGCACGTATCAATGCTGCTTCACGTCAAAATGGTCTGTCTTACAGCCGTTTTATCAATGGTCTTAAAAAGACATCTGTAGAAATCGATCGTAAGATCCTTGCAGATATCGCTGTTTATGACCAAGTTGCATTCGCAGCGCTTGTTGCAAAAGCTAAAGAAGGCCTAGCGGCAGCTTAAGCTTTTAAAATAAGTATTAAAAAGGAGCCTATGGCTCCTTTTTTTGTGGCTAAAATAAAGTTTTCACCAACAGTTATTTGCGGTAAGGCTCGTGAAAAGCGAGATAGTCGGTAGTGATCCCAACCGCGCTAACGCTATATAATAATTACAAATAAATGAGGTAATTAACTATTTTGAATTGGCAATCCTTAGTTGATAACCGCCAACGCTTTTTCTGGGTCTTACAGATTGCGGGTTGGATCGGTTATGCACTTGTTAACTACATTGGCTCAAAAGTCTTTGAGATGCGCGATATTTATGTATTTGTGATCGTACTCAATGCTTACGCCGGGTGTTTAATGACTGTGCCATTGCGCTATATGTATCGCAAAGCCTGGAATGCATCTCCTTGGGTTTTAATGTTAGTAGTGTTCGGCGCTTCGTACATTACAGGCACTTTATGGGCGGTAATACAGAAATTTAATTTATGGGAGATTTATCGCCATGGTTATCGTCCTACAGAATGGTTTTACTATCTGCAACAAGGCTTAGATTCGGTTTATATTATTCTTTGTTGGAGTGGTTTGTACTTTGGCATTAAATATTATCAACTACTGCAAAGTGAGCGCCAAAAAGCCCTTAAAGCAACAACGATGGCGCATGAAGCACAACTGAAAATGCTACGTTATCAATTAAATCCTCATTTTTTGTTTAATACTCTTAATGCTATATCTACGTTGATTTTGGTAAAAGAGAATAAAGATGCTAATTTAATGGTGTCAAAGTTGAGCGACTTTTTACGTTATACACTCAATACCGATCCGATAAAAAAAGTCCCACTTGAACAAGAGTTGCATGCACTGATGCTTTATCTTGAAATAGAGCGAGTACGCTTTGATGAACGGTTGCAAGTGAATGTGCAAATCAGTGATGAAGCAAAAAATGCATTAGTGCCGAGTTTAATATTGCAACCGATCATCGAAAATGCGATTAAATATGCAATAGCTCATCTTAGCGAAGGGGGAGTAATTGATATTAAAGCACAAGTTTTTGCTAATGAACTATTATTGGAAGTAGGTGATAATGGCCCCGGTACTGAATTACTTAATGGCCAATTAGTTAATTCACAAGGGGTAGGGGTGGCAAATACGAAAGACCGCCTGAAAACTTTGTATGAAAATAACTATTCGTTTGTGTTATCACATAATACGCCAAGTGGATTGAAAGTGAATCTGCGCGTTCCGTTTGAGAAGGCTGTGAAGAAATGAGCAAGATTAAGACCCTGATTGTCGATGATGAACCATTAGCCCGTAGAGGGTTAGCGGTAAGATTAGAGGAGTTTGATGATATCGAAGTCATTAAGTTATGTAACTCTGGTCAAGAGGCTATCGATGCATGCCAAGCAGGGAAAATAGATTTAGTTTTTTTAGATATTCAAATGCCTGGAATGAATGGGTTTGAGGTTGCCAGAGCACTCAGTGAAAGTGTCAGAGCGTTACCTGCTATTGTATTCGTAACCGCATTTGATCAGTTCGCAGTCAAAGCATTTGAGATTCATGCTTTAGATTACATCCTTAAACCAGTCGACGACAACAGACTAAAACAGGCGGTAGAAAAAGTGCATACCTACTTGAAGACGCAACAAGACAACGCCCATAAAAAGAAATTGGCGAGTTTTGTAGCTGGAATTACTGGTAATAATTGTGAAGAGATTTTGAAAAAACTGGCAACTGGCGATACATTAACAGATCGCCGTTACCCAGAATCTTTAGCGGTGAAAGAGCAGGGTGAAATAATCCGTGTACCTGTAGCAACAATTCAATGGGTTGATGCCGCTGGTGACTATATGTGTTTACATTGCCAAGATGGTCAAACGCATATTTTACGAAAAACTATGAAAGAACTAGAACAGGAACTTGATCCTCAGCTATTTGTACGTGTACACCGCAGTGCGATTGTAAATACTAAACAAATTAGCAAGCTTGTAACTCAGGTAAGTGGTGAGTATTTATTAGTGCTTGAGAACGGCCAAGAATTAAAAGTAAGCCGTAGTTATCGCGATAAAGTAAAAGCTGCGTTAGCAAGTTAACTTAGAAACGGGCTCAATAGCTGTTATATAACGAAGTAAATTAAACCATGTGTTTTAAATAAAAAAACGCGAGCCTTGGCTCGCGTTTTTTTATAACTGCGTTAATTAAGAAACAGTAACAATTTTCATAGTATTGGTTGCACCAATCGTTTCCATAGCATCACCATGAGTGATGATCACAGTATCGCCAGATTGTAATGAACCCGCATTCACAAGTGTGTTAAGGGCATCTTTTACCATGTTATCTTTTTCACATTGTGTTGAGTCAAAGAATACCGGGTAAACACCACGATATAATGCTGTTTGACCAAGCGTACTGGCATGACGAGACAATGAATAAATAGGTAAGCCAGAGCTGATACGTGACATCAATTTTGCTGTGCTACCTGATTCAGTTAAAGTAATAATCGCTTTTACTGAATCTAAATGGTTTGCCGCATACATAGCTGACAATGCAATTGATTCTGCATTAGAAGAGAAACGACTATCTAAGCGATGCTTAGAAACGTGAGTTTCTTTTTGTGATTCTGCCCCTAAACAAACGCGCGCCATGGTTGCCACGGTTTCTTCTGGGTAATCGCCTGCCGCTGTTTCAGCTGAAAGCATTACCGCATCAGTGCCATCAAGGACTGCGTTGGCAACATCCATAACTTCTGCACGGGTAGGCATTGGGTTATCGATCATTGATTCCATCATTTGTGTTGCTGTGATCACGGTACGGTTAAGTGAGCGAGCACGACGGATAATGAGTTTTTGTTTACCCATTAAGGCAGCATCACCAATTTCAACACCTAAGTCACCACGAGCAACCATCACCGCATCTGAAGCAAGGATAATATCATCAACTGCTTCTACCGTTTCAACGGCTTCAGCACGCTCAATTTTAGCTAAAAGCTGTGCTTTAGAGCCTGCAGCTTCAGCTAGTGAACGCACATAACGCATATCGTCGCCACTGCGTGGGAATGATACTGCGATATAATCAACATCAATTTCTGCTGCAGTTAATAAATCTTCTTTATCTTTATCAGTGAAGGCTGGAGCAGTTAAACCACCACCTAAGCGGTTGATGCCTTTATTGTTAGATAACACGCCACCAACAGTTACTGTGGTATGCACTAAATGACCTTCAACATTTACTACTGTTAATTGAATTAAACCATCGTTTAAAAGTAGTAAGTCACCAGGGGCAACATCTTGTGGTAATTCTTTATAATCAATACCTACGGCGTTGATATCGCCTAGGCCTTTTTCCATTTTTGCATCAAGAATAAATTTTGCACCAACAGGTAGCGTTACTTTGCCATCTTTAAATGTCGATACACGAATTTTTGGGCCTTGTAGATCGGCTAAAATAGCAATGTGCTTGCCTAGTTTTTTGGCAATGTCACGCACTGCTTGGGCACGGTCTTTGTGATCTTGTGCAATGCCGTGTGAGAAATTCAAACGCACTACGTTTGCACCAGCACGGATTATTTTTTCTAAGTTGTTATCTCGATCGGTTGCAGGTCCAAGGGTCGCGACTATTTTTGTGCGTCTAAGCATCAAATTCTCCTGTAGGCTTACAATGTTGTAAGCAGGTTGACGGTTTTTCGTTATTTATAGGTGTTAGTTTAACTGACACGCATAATACAGTTTTTACTGACAGCAAATAGCGCGTTGACATCAAGGTAACGTGTAAAGCTGTCATTATTTTATACAAAAAAATTATGACCACATTATGACACCGGTGTCAGGTCTCGTCAATGCTCGACTCAGAAATCCATATCAGGAAAATTTATCGCCCCGAGGCAACGGTTGTTTGATATAATCACTGTATCTTGCGTGTTTGTCTTGCGCAAAGCGTTGTATCTGTTGTCTAGGCTCGCAATTTTAAGTGGCTTGGGTATATAATGCGCGCGGTATTATTTCATTTACTAACCAATAGTTGTTACCGAGGAGGACACTAAATGCAAGTTGCATTAGTAGGGTTAGGCGTTATGGGTAAAAATCTTGCTCTCAACTTGATTGAACAAGGGATGACGCTAGTAGCTTATGATAAAAACCCAGACGCGGGCGAAGAGCTATTAAGCTGTGCTAAATTACAAGGCATGGCAGATCGTCTGCACATTGTGTCTGATTTAGGTGATATGGTAAAACGGTTAACGCCGCCTCGCTCAATTTTGTTATTAGTGCCAGCGGGTGAGTTAGTCGATAAAGTTTGCAGCGATTTAGTTGATGCAGGCGTTGATTGTGACGATATTATCGTCGATTGTGGCAATAGTAATTATAAAGACGGTATTACTCGTAAACTAAAATATCAAAATAAATTTGAATTTGCCACTATGGGGATTTCTGGCGGTGCTGAAGGCGCGCGTCATGGTCCTGCGATGATGGCAAGTGGTTCAGAAGGCGGCTGGGAACGCGTTGAGCCATGGTTTGAAAAAGTAGCAGCAAGCTACAAAGGTGAATCGTGTTTTGCCCGTGTTGGTCAATCAGCCAGTGGTCACTTTGTAAAAATGGTGCACAACGGAATTGAATATGCATTAATGCAACTAATCGCAGAAATGTATCAATTATTACGCTTAGGCACTAACCGCACTCCACATGAAGTTGCAGAGATTTTTAATCAATGGTCTGAAGGCACACTCAATAGCTATTTATTATCTATCTCAAGTCATATTTTATCGTTAGAAACCGATGCGGGTGAAGCGTTAGTTGATTTGATTGATAATAAAGTTGGCGCGAAAGGCACGGGTTTGTGGACGGCACAAAATGCATTAGAACTGGGTATAGCCGTTCCTTCATTGGTTGCAGCTGTGCAAGCGCGTCACTTAACCAATACTGGTGACACACATGCAGCGAAAGAAATGACCTATGCAGCTAAATCAACTTCACAGGTTGAATTAGATTTAGATGAACTTAAAGATGCCTTCTTGTTTGCAAGTTTACTGGCTTATCGTCAAGGCCTTGCGCTGATCAAAGGTGCATCACGTGCACATCAATGGAAAGTCGATTTATCTAAAACACTGCAAACATGGCGTGCTGGTTGTATTATCCGTGCTGATTACTTAGATAACATCGCTGAAGGTGTTGAGTTTATCGACACTTTAGAAAAAGAGTCATTAGCGCTGCGTAAAATAACAGGTCAAGCAATGATGACTGGATTAGCATTTCCGGTACTTAGCTCAACGCAAACGTATTTTGCGACGTTGACGACACCAAGCAATGGTCATCTAGTACAAGCACAGCGAGATTATTTTGGTGAGCATGGCATTAAAACTCATAGTGGTGAGGTATGTCATTTAACTGATTTAGTAGAGATTGACGCGAAAGTACGTTAATTAGGCCAATAAGTTAAAATGAAAGGCACGCTAATTAGCGTGCCTTTTTAGTTTAAAAAAATAGTTTTTATTATAAAGCGCTCAGCTTATCTACTTAACTCACCACGTAAGTTGTCTTGCATTAAATGGCGAATAGTTTCAATTTCAAGCTTTTGGCTAAATAAGTAGTGTAATTTAGTTAAGCATGCCTCTAAGGTCATATCGTAACCGCTGATCACACCAATGTTAAGTAATGCGTTACCAGTTGCATAGCCGCCCATATTTACATGCCCTTTTAAACACTGGGTTAAATTGATGATAACCATACCGCGCTTACTTGCGCTGGAGAGGATCTCTAAAAAGTCTGGATCTTGTGGTGCATTGCCCACACCAAAGCTCAATAATACGAGGGCTTTGATATTGTCGTTTACCAGACTTTTAACTACAGCATGACTGATCCCTGGATACAAGTATAAAACACCAATAGGTTGCGGCGTGATGTTGGTGACTTGTAGCTCATTTTCAACATACGGGCTCAACTGGCCTTTTAATAATTGAATATTAATACCTGAGAGAGCCAGTGGGTCTAAGTTAGGGGATGCAAAGGCATCAAAGCCATCGGCATGTGCTTTAGTTGCACGATTGCCGCGAAATAATTGATTATTGAAAAATAGACTAACCTCAGCAATCGGATAATTAGCCGCTAAATACATCGCATTAAGTAAATTTACTTGGCCATCAGAGCGCAATTGCGACAGTGGAATTTGCGAGCCTGTCACTATCACTGGCTTTGTTAAGTTTTCAAACATAAAGGACAAAGCAGATGCGGTATACGCCATGGTATCTGTACCATGAAGCACGACAAAGCCATCATAATCTTGGTATTTACTTTTAATATCATCAGCAATTAGTTGCCAATGAGCAGGGGACATGTCTGATGAGTCAATCAGCGGGCAATACTCGTGAATATCGAATAAGGGCATTTCATCACGATTAAATTCGGCATTGTTTTCTACGGTTTGTGTTAAAAAACCTTCAGCGGGAATATAGCCTCGACTCGATTTTTTCATCCCAATCGTACCGCCAGTATATGCGATATAAATACGTTTACGTTTCATAAAAAAAGCCCAGTAAAAAAACTGGGCTTAGTATAACGGTTAGTTGCTGCGATTACAGCCTATACACTATTTATTGCGAAATATTACACACTAAGCAGCGGGCATAAATGCCTTGCGGATCGTTGTAATCTTTTAGACCTTCAACCTCAGTTGTTAATTGCTTAACT
This sequence comes from Pseudoalteromonas sp. SG41-1, assembly GCF_014164575.1. Classification (NCBI taxonomy): domain Bacteria; kingdom Pseudomonadati; phylum Pseudomonadota; class Gammaproteobacteria; order Alteromonadales; family Pseudoalteromonadaceae; genus Pseudoalteromonas; species Pseudoalteromonas sp. SG41-1. The sequence goes on along the minus strand of NZ_JACJFL010000001.1, from coordinate 141,467 downwards.
AAACCATTGATAGATGCTTGGTTTGAGAGTGCGTTTTGTAGCGTACTTTGTGAGCCAATTAGCGATCTAATCGATGCATTTCCAAAAATATCCTGCATTAATTTCTCTTCCGCCGATAGACTCTGCTTAATGGTTTTAACTTCATAAAAATCAAGCTTAGCCAGTTCAGCTGCCGCTTTGATAGCGTCTTGCTTATTGCCTAATTTGTCAACTAAGCCAAGCTCTTGCGCTTGGCTTGCAATCCAAACACGGCCTTGTGCAATAGAGTCAACTTGCTCAGGGGTCATATTTCGTGCTTCACCAACAACCTCTAAGAAGCGTTGATAAGCATCTTCTACACTTAGTTGAATAACCTGTGCCATTTTTTCATTAAGCGGGCGAGCGATTGATAGACCAGCCATTTCAGTTGTGGCAACGCCATCTGAATAAACACCTAATTTAGCCATGGTGTTTTCAAAGGTCATAAAGTTACCAAATACACCAATTGAGCCGGTAATTGTGCTCGGCGCTGCCCAAATTTCGTTGGCAGCAGAGGCAATCCAGTAGCCGCCAGAAGCTGCTACTGAGCTCATTGAAGCAACCACTGGTTTACCAGCTGCTTTAAGAGCAAGCACTTCAGCACGAATAACTTCAGAGGCAAACATACTGCCACCGCCAGAATCAATACGCAGTACAACCGCTTTTACTTTATCATCTAAGCGTGCTTTACGTAGTAAAGCCGCTGTAGAGTCACCACCAATTTCACCGGCTTTACGTTCGCCGTCAGAGATAGTACCGCGTGCAACCACAACGGCGACTTTTTCTGTCATTGGGTTATCAAACTCAATCGGCGATTTAACTAATGAGAGATATTCTTTAAACGATACTTGGTTAAAGGTTTTGCCTGTTTCTTCAGTGCCTACTAAGGTAATTAATTGTTGACGCACTTGTTGATTGGTTTTTAAAGAATCAACCCATTGATGTTCAAGGGCATATTTACCTGAATCGCCATTAACTGCTTGCATTTTTGCCAGAAACACGTCCATTGTTTCATCAAAGTTTGCTTCATCAAATGGGCGCACAGCGGCAACGTCTTGTTTGTATTCTTTCCACAATGCACCTAGCCATACATTATTAGCTTCTTTTGCTGCATCTGACATATCGTTACGAATAAACGGTTCAACAGCCGATTTAAATGTACCAACACGGAAAATATGCTGAGTGATACCGAGTTTTTCAAGCGCATCTTTAAAATATAACGGGTACATGCCAAAGCCTTGGATCTCTACACCACCATAAGGGTGCATAGATATTTCATCAGCGTGCGCAGCAATGTAATATTGTGCTTGTGAGTAATAATAACCAGAGGCAATTACTTTTTTGCCGCTCGCTTTAAACCGCTCTAACGCTAGAGTGATTTGTTTTAATTTATTTAAATGCGCGCTAGGCATTTTTTGTAAATCCAGCAAGATCACACTAATGCGTTTATCTTCAGTGGCTTGATCAATTACATTGATAATATCATCAAGTAAAATTTCAGCGGGCTCATCGTTGCTCTGTGTTGCGTCATTGATGGCAGATTCAATTGGATCAACGTAAACTTTTTCTTCTACGATTGGACCATTGAGGTTTAGCCTGAGCACAGATGTGTCAGCAACATTGATTTCATTGTCATCGCTTGCGATTGAAACAATGAAAAGAATAACGAGTAACACAAATAAAAAATTGAGGACTAAACGACGAGAAAAGTTAATTCCTGCCCACAGTCCTTTAAATAGCTTTGCAATCAAAATAAATCCTTAGTCTGGTACAACTTATATCTGTCACCATCTTAGCTCAGAATAAAAATTAATTTAACTGTTAAATCGTAACTAAGTATTTATGAGCGAGGTTTTAACCGTGAGAATGTGAACATATTAACTAATTTATCGCTTTTGTTGCTTATTGCTTGCCAATCGAGCAAAATTGGCTAATGTATAGAGGTTAGACCAGTTCATTGGGGCAGAGGATGTTAGAACAACAATTACAATTGAAACACACACAGCTACGTAACCGTTTGGTAATGGGCTCAATGCACACGGGGCTTGAAGAGGGATGGCATAACCGAAAACGACTGCGTGCTTTTTATGAAGCGCGCGCTAAAGGTGGTACTGCGATGCTCATTACGGGGGGCTACAGTCCTAATTTGCGCGGCAAATTAACCCCAATCTCATCGTCTTTTAATAGCTATTATGATGTGTTTAAGCACCGTGCATACACTGATGTTGTCCATCAATACGGCGGTAAGATTTGCTTACAATTATTACATGCTGGACGTTATGCGTATCATCCATTTAATCAAGCACCAAGTGCAATTAAAGCACCTATTAACCCATATCAACCTAAAGCAATGTCGCTCAGTGCAATTAAAAAAACCATCAAAGACTTTGCTCATTCCGCCTATTTAGCACAAAAGGCAGGCTACGATGGCGTTGAAGTGATGGGCTCAGAAGGTTATTTGATTAATGAGTTTATGGCACCGCATACCAATAAACGCTTAGATGAATACGGTGGAAGTTTAGAAAACCGTATGCGTTTAGCGTTAGAGATAGTCAAAGCTGTACGTGCCAAAGTAAATAAAGAATTTTTAATTATCTTTCGATTATCGGTGATGGATTTAATTCCGAATGGGTCAACACCTGAAGAGGTTACCATCCAGGCCAAAGCATTAGAGCAGGCTGGAGTTGATATTTTAAATACCGGCATAGGCTGGCATGAAGCACGAGTACCTACTATTGCTAGTATGGTGCCAGCAGGTGCATTTAAAGAAGCTTCAAAACGTTTAAAAGAAGTGGTATCGGTTCCTGTCATTGCTGTAAATCGTATTAATACTCCTGAGATTGCCAATGAAATTTTAACTGCAGGGGATGCCGATCTGATTTCGATGGCACGACCACTATTAGCCGATCCAGAGTTTTTTAATAAATATCAAGCACAACAAAGTAAACACATTAATATTTGTATCGGCTGTAATCAGGGCTGTTTAGATCATGTATTTAAAGGTAAACGAGCAACATGCTTAGTGAATCCTCAAGCGGGGTTTGAGCTAGATTATCCTCTTGAGCTGACCAACAAGGCTAAAAATGTGTTGGTTGTAGGTGCTGGGCCTGCGGGCTTATCTGCCAGTTGTTACTTAGCGCAAAAAGGTCATACGGTAACGCTGATTGATAAAAATACAGATATGGGCGGCCAATTTAATTTAGCGATGCGAATCCCTGGTAAAGAAGATTTCAATCATACCTTGCGTTATTTTATTAATGAACTTGAACGTCTAAAGGTCACGGTAACACTCAATACTCCTTTTACCGATAAAATGCTTGAGCAATACGATGACGTGGTGTTTGCAACGGGGGTGCGCCCGCGTGAGGCAAACTTTACCTGCGCGGATAATAAACGTGTTTTTTCATACGATGAAGTTATTCGTGGTGAAGTTGAATTAGGGCAATCGATTGCAATTTTAGGTGCCGGCGGCATTGGCTTTGATATGGTTGCTTTTTTAAGTGAACATAAAGACCAAAGTATTGCTGATTTTAAATCGCAGTGGGGAATTGAGTGTCAGCCAAGTCCAGATAAAGATAATCGTCAATTGTTTATGCTAAAACGCAGCGCTGGGCGTTTTGGCAGTGAGCTTGGTAAAACAACGGGCTGGATACATCGTCAAGTTGCAAAGCAACATGGTGTAAAACAGATCGCTGATTGTCAGTATCATCATTTTGATCAGCAAGGTCTAAAAATTACTGTGGCAGGAGAGGAGCAGGTGCTACCTGTTGATACAGTGATCGCTTGTATCGGGCAAGTCTCTAATAACGAATTAATGTCGGGGTTAATCGATAATCCTAAAGTACATGTAATTGGCGGGGCCAAATTAGCATCAGCAATTGATGCAAAACGAGCTATTTATGAAGCGCTTCAGGTCGCGCGTAAAATTTAACTGAAATAAACTTTTAATCGTAGCGGTCTTTGTTTAATACATTTCAAAAGACTAGACTGCTACGATGAATACATTGATCACACTATATAAAACTTCCCTACAAAAAACAGCCATTTTTGATGGTATCCCTGCTTTGCTATTTAGACTGATACTGGCGCCAGTTATGATCATCGCAGGTTATAACAAGCTAAATATCAGTGGTAATGGTAATGGTAATGGGTTTTTTGAATTCTTTTTAGCTTCTCCAGATGTTGTTGCTTGGTTTGGTAACCCAGACTGGGGCTTAGGCTTACCTTTTCCTGATTTACTGGCTTTTTTAGCTGGCTGGAGTGAATTTCTCGGTGGCTGGCTGCTCTTAGTTGGTTTATTAACCCGTCTGGTTAGCATACCGCTGATGTTTACTATGGTCGTTGCCGCAACTTCTGTACATTGGCACAATGGCTGGTTTGCGATTGCGCCGACAGATCCAGATACCAGTGCTGCACAAGTACTTGATTGGTTGGCGATCCCCGGTGCAAAAGAAAGTTTAGATAATTCCCGAGAAGTAAAAGAACGTATTGAGAAAATTCGAGGACTTGTACAAGAACATGGTTTCCCAGATTACCTTTATGAAAAGGGTAAACCGTCGATTTTGAATAATGGCATTGAGTTTTCAGCAATTTATTTTGCGATGTTATTGAGTTTATTTTTTACCGGCGGTGGGCGTTTTGTTAGCCTTGATCACTGGTTACGGAAAAGATTCGAATAATCTAAATCTCTACCTGTCAGTTTGCGACGGCCGTCGCAAACTTTCTAACTTTCAAACTTTCTCAGCAATCCCTATCAATGCTATGCTAGTTTCTTTTTTAATTAGAGAATCGCTATGGACGCTATTGAGCTTTTATTGACTCGTCAGTCAGATCCTCGACTGATTGCACCTGCCCCAAACAACAGTCAACTTGATATTATTAAACAAGCAGCGCTTCGTGTGCCTGATCATGGTTGCCTTGCGCCTTGGCAATTTATTGTTGTTGCAGAAGATGCGCGAGAACGACTCGGCGAAATTTATTATCAAAGTGCAGTTGCAGAACAACAAGATGAAAAAGTAATTAATCGTGCCAAAGAGTTACCGCTGCGTGCACCGATGATAATCATTGCCATTGCCAAATATCAAGCGCACCCAAAAGTGCCGCGCATCGAACAAGTACAAAGTGCTGGTTGTGCTGTGTTAGCTATGCAACAAGCAGCTTTTGCGCAAGGACTGGGTGGTGTCTGGCGTACTGGTTACTTTGCGCAAAGTGAGGCGGTAAAAGCGGCGTTAAAGCTTGATAATGAAGATGAGATTGTCGGTTACCTGTATTTAGGCACTCCAGAAGTGGACTGTAAAAAGGCTGTTCGTCATAGCCCAGAACACTTTTTCACAAACTTATAGTTGCCAAAACGTAATTAATTGGAACTTTGTCGTGTTATTTCAGTCAGAGTGCATTAAGGCTACCTTTGTTATTATCTTTAGGTAGCTTGGCTGTCTGAAGCGCTTGGATGCAATAACCCTCAATACAATGGTTTGTTATTTTTCTGCAGTTTGTTAATGTATGGAGTGTCTTAATTAGAATAACAACAAGAAGACGAGGATAATGGGAAATTTATTTTTACGTGAAAAAGAAAAATGGTTAACGTGGTCCTTATGGGGTTTTGTTGGTGCGGCTATCACTCTTTACACAGCATTTAGTACACAGACTCCTCATTTAATAGCGATCTCATCAACTGCTATTGTGGTTATCTTAGCGTGGTGGATGCAACGCACAAGACGATTTGATTTTGGTAGAGCGTTTAAAGTGTGTTGTTACGTGTTGTTTGTGAGTATTTTACCCGCTTTTGTATTGGTGCTTGTACCAAGTGATGATCTAAACCGTTTTGATTTAATCTTTCAGAGCTTAAGTTTTGTAACTTTTAGCTTATTAGTCTGCTTACTGTGTTCGTGGGTCGCGAAACGTCCAAAACAGTATTATTGATGTATTTTTAAGCGCTTTGAGTAATTATAACGATTAATTTGAACTTTTTTACTTTTAGGGCTTTACAACAAGGCGGCTAACCCCTATTATCCGCGCCGTACGGAGAGATGGCAGAGTGGTCGAATGCACCGGTCTTGAAAACCGGCAGGGGTTTATAGCCCCTCTAGGGTTCAAATCCCTATCTCTCCACCATATTTAAAAAGCCGCCTTATGGGCGGCTTTTTGCTATCTGGAGTTTAAGATGTCACAGCAAAATCAATTAAACACCACACAACGGGTGCTAAAACACGTACTGTTATGGTCGGTGTTTGGCTACTGTTATCACAGTGCTATTAACTTACTCGTTAAAATGGCGATGGATGCACAACCAGAGCATGTATTGCTCACAGCTATGCTTTACTGCCTAGGCTTTAATCTATTAGCTGGGCATTTAATTACTAAATATGATAAATACTGGCCAGAAATTGCGGCAATATTTATTGGTTGTATCGGTTTATTAGTCGTGCCGGTGCTATTAGTTGGTACGCAGGCATTACTGAGTCGTCCATTACTTGCTGGTATTTTAATCAGCTTGCCAATCTTGACTTTTGCTGTGCGCTTAATAAAGCGAAAACTCACTAAAAACTAGCTCTAAAGAAGCCCAAAAGGGCTTTTTTTTATGATAGCATAGGCGCGTCTTTTAACTGATACCAGCGTTATTAAGCTTGGTATAAACAAAACGTGAAACATATTATGTCAGATAATTTTACTACAGATGCTGAAAAAGCAAGTTACGGTATTGGCCTACAGATGGGTGAGCAACTTAAAGCTAACCCTTTCGAAGGTTTAAACTTAAATTCAGTATTTGCAGGCATGAAAGATGCGTATGTGGGCGGCGATTTCCAAGTTGAGATCCCTGAGATCCAAGCTGCATTCGAAAAAATCAACACTGAAATCCAAGCACGTCGTGAAGAAGAAGCGAAAGTACTTGCAGCTGAAGGCATTGCATTCTTAGAAGAAAATGCAAAACGTGCTGAAATCACAGTGACTGAGTCTGGTCTTCAATATGAAGTACTAGCAACAGGTGAAGGCAACAAGCCAACTGCTGAGTCAACAGTGCGTGTTGATTATCACGGTACACTTATCAACGGTACTGTATTTGACAGCTCTTATGAGCGTGGTCAACCTGCTGAGTTTCCAGTTGGTGGCGTGATCAAAGGCTGGACTGAAGCATTACAAATGATGCCTGAAGGCACCAAATGGCGTATCTATGTTCCTCATGAGCTTGCTTATGGAGAACGTGGTGCCGGTGCTGCAATTGCACCATTCTCAACACTGGTATTTGACGTTGAGCTACACGAAATTCTTTAATTAGAAATTGAGTAATAAAAAAGCCGCGCTAATAACTATTAGCGCGGCTTTTTTATGGTTATTTACTGAGATCAGAAATAACCACGTAGACCAATTCTAAAGTTACGCCCAGGAAGTGGCGCTTCATCTTTAATAAATGAACTATGTACAAAACCCAGTTCATCCGTAATATTATCAACGTTGATATAAAACTGTGTATCTACCGGACCGACACTTAATTGATAATTTGCTTGCGCATCAAACAGTGTATAGCCATCAGTTGCGGTTTCATAAGCCGTAATATCACGTTGTTCAAAGTAGTGTGTGCCAGTTAAGCTGAACTGCCAATCACTGATATTATACTGAAATTCTGAACCTAACTTATTTGCCGGAATACGCGGTAAATACCCTTCATCATCAGCAAGTTTTGCAGTGGTTGAGTCACCAAATACTTTTACCATCGCATTTGAATTTAATTGATAATGTGCATCAAATTCAATGCCGTATAATTTCGCATTTTTACTGACAAATTGATAAACAGCCATACCATCATCGTGGCCAGGCTCTGCAGCTTCAAGGCCGTGCTCTTCATCAAACATTAACCCCGTGTTTTGCTGATAGTAAAAATTGGCAATGTCGTTATAGAAAAAGTTAACCGTATAACCAAAATCGCCACTAAAGCGTCTAAAGCCAAAATCAATATTGGTTGATGTTTCTTGTTTGATATTTTCAGGTTCGAAGTGAATTTCACCGTCTTCTATCGCGTAGCCTAAACCAAGCTCATAGGTGCCAGTTGCAATATGGACACCATTTGATAATAGCTCGGCTGATAACGGTGCGCGTTCAGAGTGTGACACGCTAAGCGCAATACTTTGTCCGGGTGTATATTGCCAAATAGCGCCTGCTGAAGCGCTCAGATTAGTAAAGCTTTTACTGTAAGGCGTTATTTCATTGGCGTGTTCATCAGTATGATCATCTTCATGGTCATGGTCATGCGCAGCAGCACCGACATTACTATCAATATTATAATCTTCAATACGCGCACCTAATTCTAATGTCACGTTGCCAAACTGTTTTTCTTCGAGGATAAATAATGCATGAGTAGTCGTTTTGCTAGCGGGTGTGAAGGCTTCTTCACCATCGGCATCATAATCAGATTCACTAAAATGATAACCAGCCATACCATGCCAATTACCTAACTTATGCTCGATATTTAAACGTGCTTCAGTGGTTTCATTACTAAAGATAGTACCGATCGCGCCATCTTCAATTTCAGCATGGCGATAATCAGTATAACCTAGACGTAAATTAATAGTTTCAATCCAGTTGTTGTGTAATGCATAGCTCATCAAACCTTGCCAGCGATCTTGTTCTACACGCGCATAAACGGCTTCTTCTTCGCCTTCATCATGGTCGTGTTCGTGTTCGTGATCATGGCCATGTTCATGGCTATGTGCTGGAATACCGTAGTCGGTTTCAATACGGCCATAAGAAACACCTAGCGTTAAATGCTCACCTACATAGCTAGTACCAAAGTTAACGGTTTGGCTATCAATAAAGGTATTTTTTACCGAGGTGGCTGTTTCATGCTCTTCTTCGTCATGACCCTCATGATCTTCGTGCTCTTCTTCAGGTAAGTTAAAACGCGGAGTTTGGTAGTCATCACCAGTGCGTTTGGTACCGTCAAAATGGAAGTTAAAGTTGTTATGGCCCGTCTCAAGCTTGGCAGCATAGGTGTTGGCATTTGAAACTGTGTCATGGCTGTATTCAACAGCCCCAGTTAACTGCTCGATATTATCAGTTGGAATGCGGTTATCTACTACGTTAACTACGCCACCAATCGCGCCTGAGCCATAAAGTAGCGTAGCTGGGCCACGCAAAACTTCAATCTGTTCTGCAGCTAGGCTGTCATTCGATGTTGCGTGATCTGGGCCAATACGTGACGCATCGCTGCTGTCTAAGCCATTTTGGGTGATTTTAACGCGAGGGCCATCTAAGCCACGGATTATAGGGCTAGATGAAACAGGGCCAAAATAGCTGGCATTAACACCCGGAAGCCCTTTGAGCGTTTCGCCTAACGTGGGTTTTGCTTTATTGCGCAGTTCATCACCACTGAGTACACTCACTGGTGAAATCATCTCTAAGCTATTTTTATGCAGGGCAGAGGCATACACAACGACAGATTCAACTGACGTAGGTACAAGCGTGATATTTAGAGCAGAACTGGTTTCAGTTACTTGAACTCTAGCATCAACAAAATTATTTTTACTAATATGTAATTGGCTATTAGCATCAATATTAATACTAAATCGGCCATTCTCGTCAGTTTTAATTGACTGTGCTTTACCGTGTACGTGCACATCGGCATAGCTGAGTGGTTGCTTGTTATTGTCAAAAACTTGCCCAGTTACCAGCGCAGCATGAGCAGAAAAAGAGCTTAAAGCAGTGATAATTGCAGTTGATATTAAGGAATGTCGGATCATGGTTACTACGTTGTTGCTATTATGTTGTGATATAATATAACACCATCATTTGTGCTGATCAATAATGTTATACCATAACTTTTAAAATAAACGTGCTTATATCAGATTGGGCTATACTCAATAGGAGTAACGGCGAGACTGGTGAATATTATGTCTGATAAAACACGTATTTTTAAAGCACGATTTAGCATAGCTGATCTGCGTCATCAGCGTAATCACAAAGAAATTTTTACCACAGCGTTGACTAAAAATGAAACACTGGAGCATTTTGTTTTAAAGCTGTTAGGCTATTGTATTTTATCTTATGACAGCCATGCAGTGCTTAATAAACTTGCTGATAAACTACAGCCAGATGTAGGAATTCAAGCGTTGGACGAACATTATAAAACCTGGTTAAGTGTTGATAAACCTGACCTTGATGAATTAGTTAAGATCGCTAAGCAGGTGGATGAATTATTAATTTTAACAACGGGCAATAGTGAATGGTTGACGCAATCTCAGTCACGGTTAAAGTTATTTGATAATAGCCATATTATTGAGATTGACCAACAGTTTATTGATGATATTCAGGTGGATTTAACCCGCAGTTTAAATTGGGATGTAACCATAGATGAAAGTAGTTTAATGATCAGTGATAAAATACATTGCTATGAAACAAAGCAGTTTGACTGGCATTAACAAATTACTTCAAATTGAGAGTGATATTGCCATCGGGTTTACAGCAGCACAGCAGTACTTCTCCATCACGTACAAAGGCGAGTGGTTCTTCGTTATAGGTGACTTGCCCTGCTACTAGGGTTGCTCTACAGGCACCACAATATCCTTCTCTACACTGAAAAGGAATTTCATATTGCTGTTGTTCTAGGCAGTCTAAAAGGGAATGACAGCCAGTGTCAAAATCTACACACTGGCTATTATCTGCAAAGTGGATCTTTGCAGTTTTGTTGCTGGTCATTAGAGATCGAAGTCACCGAAATCAGAGGCATTAACTTGAGAGTCAATTTGGCCTACAAGGTATGAGCTGATCTCCGCTTCTTGTGGAGCAACTTGTACATTGTCTGACACTAACCATGAATTGATCCATGGGATAGGGTTACTGCTGGTTTTAAACTGTGTTGGTAAACCAACTGCAGTCATACGAGCATTAGTAATGTACTCAACGTATTGGCATAAAATATCTTTGTTTAAGCCAATCATTGAACCATCTTTAAACAGGTATTCAGCCCATTCTTTTTCTTGTTCAGCAGCATCAACAAACATCTTGATCGCTTCATCACGACACTGGGCTGCTACGATAGCCATTTCAGGATCGTCTTTACCATCTTGCATAATATTCAAAATATGCTGAGTACCAGAAAGATGAAGCGCTTCATCACGGGCGATCAGCTTAATAATTTTAGCGTTACCTTCCATTAATTCTCGCTCTGCAAACGCAAATGAACAGGCAAAACTGACATAAAAACGGATCGCTTCTAAGATATTCACTGACATCATTGCAAGGTATAAAAGCTTTTTAAGTTCAAATAAACTGATATGAACTGTTTCGCCATTAAGTTCATGTTTACCTTCACCGTATAAGTTATACACAGCCACTTTATTAATTAATTCATCGTAATATTTAGTTACGGCATCAGCACGTTCACTGATCTTTTCGTTACTAACGATATCATCAAAAATAAGCTCAGGGGCTTGGGTAACGTTACGAATAATATGTGTATATGAACGGCTATGGATTGTTTCACTAAATGCCCATGTTTCAATCCAGGTCTCAAGTTCTGGGATCGACACAATTGGCAGTAACGCAACATTAGGCGAGCGACCTTGCACACTATCAAGTAAGGTTTGATATTTTAAGTTACTTAAAAATATATGTTTTTCGTGATCAGGTAAGGCCTGAAAATCTAACCGATCTTTACTTACATCGACTTCTTCAGGACGCCAAAAAAACGATAGTTGTTTTTCAATTAGCTTTTCGAAAATAGGGTACTTCTGTTGATCATAACGCGATACGTTAACGGTTTGGCCGAAAAACATCGGTTCTTGTAGTTGGTTATTATGGTTTCGGCTAAAAGTAGTATAAGACATAAGATCACTCAAAAAACGAACAGGGCAAAGCGGGCGTATAGCCCGCTTCCAATTTATATTTATTACCGATTAGATTTTACACGCACCGCCTGCACAATCATCATCTTCCACTTCTGGTGTATCTTCTTGCATATCAGATGCACCATCACGGGTGTTATGGTAGTAAAGGGTTTTAACGCCAAGTTTGTAAGCACCCAGTAAATCTTGTAATAAGACCTTCATTGGTACTTTACCACCTTCAAACTTATTTGGATCGTAGTTAGTATTGGCAGAAATTGTTTGGTCAACAAACTTTTGCATAATACCCACTAATTCTAAATAACCTTTATTTGATGGGATATCCCACAATAATTCATAATTATTTTTAAGGCGTTCATACTCAGGTACAACTTGTTTTAAAATACCATCTTTACTGGCTTTAACACTGATATGACCACGTGGTGGTTCAATACCATTAGTTGCATTTGAAATTTGCGACGATGTCTCAGATGGCATCAACGCAGATAACGTTGAGTTACGCATACCATGCTCTTTAATATTGGCACGTAATGTATCCCAATCTAAATGCAATGGTTCATCACAAATTTTATCCAAATCACGTTTGTACGTATCGGTTGGCATAATACCTTGCGAATACGTTGTTTCGTTAAATTTAGGACATGCACCACGTTCTTTAGCCAGTTCATTTGAGGCTTTCATTAGGTAATACTGTATTGCTTCAAATGTTTTGTGAGTCAATGCATTGGCACTGCCATCAGAATAACGTTTGCCATTTTTAGCAAGGTAATATGCGTAGTTGATTACGCCTATTCCTAGTGTACGACGGCCCATAGTTGCATTATGTGCTGCTGGCACCGGGTAGTCTTGGAAATCCAGTAAGTTATCAAGTGCACGTACCGCAAGTTCTGCAAGCTCTTCAAGTTCATCCAGTGACTCAATCGCACCTAAGTTAAAGGCCGACAGCGTACACAGTGCAATTTCACCTTCTTCATCATTAACATTGTTAAGTGGTTTAGTTGGCAATGCAATTTCTAAACATAAGTTAGATTGGCGAATTGGTGCCACTTTAGCAATGAACGGGCTGTGTGTATTACAGTGGTCAACGTTTTGTAAATAGATGCGGCCAGTGCTAGCACGCTCTTGTGCAAACATTGAAAACAGCTCAATCGCTTTAATACGTTTTTTACGAATTGACTCGTCTTGTTCATATTGTACGTAAAGACGATCAAATTCATCTTGATCTTCAAAAAATGCATCATATAAACCAGGCACATCAGACGGGCTGAATAATGTGATGTAATCATCTTTGATCAAACGTGAGTACATTAGTTTATTAAACTGTACACCGTAATCTAAGTGACGAACGCGGTTATCATCAACACCACGGTTGTTTTTAAGCACTAATAAGTTTTCAACTTCTAGATGCCAAAGTGGATAGAACAGGGTTGCTGCGCCACCACGGACACCACCTTGCGAACAACTTTTAACGGCCGTTTGAAAGTGCTTATAAAACGGGATACAACCAGTGTGGTATGCTTCACCATTGCGAATAGGGCTACCTAGTGCGCGAATACGACCAGCATTAATACCAATACCTGCACGTTGCGATACGTATTTTACAATCGCTGATGAGGTTGCATTAATTGAATCTAGGCTGTCACCGCATTCAATCAGTACACATGAACTGAATTGACGCGTAGGGGTACGAACTCCCGCCATAATAGGCGTAGGTAATGAAATTTTGAACAATGACACCGCATCGTAAAAACGCTTTATGTAGTCTAAACGCGTTTCTTTTGGGTAATCAGAGAACAAGCTGGCTGCAACTAAAATATACAAAAACTGTGCGCTTTCATAAATTTCACCCGTAACACGGTTTTGTACTAAATATTTACCTTCAAGCTGTTTAACAGCAGCATAGCTGAAGTTTAAATCACGTCCATGATCAAGGTATTCATCCAGTTGATCAATTTCTTGCTCTGTGTAGTCAGCTAGTAAGTGTGCATCGTAACGCTTATCTTCAACTAACTTAACGATATGATCATACAAGCGCGGTGGCTCAAATTGACCATAGGCTTTTTTACGCAAATGGAATACAGCTAAGCGGGCTGATAAATATTGATAATCAGGCGACTCTTTAGAGATCTGATCAGCGGCCGCTTTGATGATGGTTTCATGGATGTCTTCAGTACGAATACCATCATAAAACTGGATGTGCGATTTCAGCTCAACTTGTGAGACAGACACATTATTTAGACCTTCGGCGGCCCAAGCAATAACGCGATGGATCTTATCTAAATCAAGTGACTCTTTACGGCCGTCACGTTTGCTTACAGATAGCTGTTGGTTCATAGTTTTGCCTGTATTCCTTGGGATATAATATTTTTTAGTGACACATTTTTCTTAAAATAAATTTTTTATTGCAATAAAACTGTATTAGCGCGAATTTAATTGAATAACATTTAGCCACAACATCTGGTGTTCATCAAATTCTAGATCACAAGATAGTGTGGTATGCGATCATTTGCAAGGGGCATAAACGCCCCTAATTGTGGATAACGTTGGGATAACACGCTTGTGTTAGTAGCCATTAACCTTTGACCATCTGATTAAAATGAAATTTATAAAAATCAACTGATGATCGATTAAATTTACGCATTTTAAAAATAAATTTTGGCTGCTTTTTTTATCAACAAACAATGTGCAAAAAGTAACACGATCACAATATGTAGTGGTTAAAATTTAACATGGCACTATATATGGTTAAACGCATCAATAGGTGATTGCCAATTAAAATCGGCTTGCCAACTCAATGCTTCAGCTTCACTAGGGATGTAGCCCCACAACGCAGCAGCGCTGTGCATGTTTGCAGCCTTGGCTGCAATTATGTCACGCTGCGCATCACCGATATACAAACAACGACTCGGATCAACATCTAACAGTTGGGCTGTATGCAGTAAAGGTAAAGGAGATGGTTTAGCGATATCGAGGGTGTCACCACTGACAATGGCCTGTGCATCTTTGAGTTCAGCAATTGCAGCAACTAATGGAATAGTCAAAAACTCAGGTTTATTAGTCATGATCCCCCATTTGATCTGTTGTTGATCAAGCGCGATCAATAATTGTGCAATTCCAGTAAAGCATTGACTATGGGTGGCAATATTATCTGCGTAGGCCGTTAATAGCTGCTGGCGTAAGTCAGCTTGATTTGGGTGATCGTGCCATTGCTGACCAAATCCAGCTGCAAGCAGCGCCATTGCACCGTTAGAAGCTGCAGGACGATATATATCAGCGGTTACTAATGGTTGGTTATGATTAGCGAGTACGTAATTAAGCGCAGCCCCTAAATCATCTGCGGTATCGAGTAATGTACCGTCTAAATCAAAAATAAAGGCGTCGTAATCAATTGCGGGGGTTGCTGTGTTAAAACCAGCCATTACGCTAGTTTCTCAAAATGCAGAATATAATTAACGCTTACATCGGTATTTAAGCTGTACTGCTTTGATAAAGGGTTATAACTCAATCCCGCACTAGCACGTACTTTGAGGCCCGCTTGTTCTGCCCATGCAATGAGTTGTGCTGGTTTGATAAACTTTTTGTGATCATGGGTTCCATCAGGCACCATCTTCAATAATTTTTCCGCCCCGATAATTGCGTACAAATATGCTTTTGGGGTTTTGTTTAATGTAGAGAAAAATACATCAGCACCAGGTTTCGCTAATTCTGCTACTGCATGAATGATAGATGCAGGGTCTGGCACATGCTCTAACATTTCCATACAAGTAATAGTATCAAAGCGGGCAGGGTGTTCGCTGGCATACTGTTCGGCAGGTATTTTTATATAGTCAACGTTTACACCGGTTTCTAAACTGTGCAGTTTCGCAACGGTTAACGGCTCTTGACCCATATCAATACCAGTCACATGTGCGCCCATTCGCGCCATACTTTCACTCAATATACCGCCACCACAGCCGACATCGAGTGTTTCTTTGTCGAATAAGCCTTTGGCCTTGTCGGCAATAAAATCTAATCTTAATGGATTAATTTCATGAAGGGGTTTAAATTCTCCTTCACGATCCCACCAACGCTCAGCGATGGCTTCAAACTTTGCAATTTCTGCACTATCTACATTCTGATGTTCGGTCATAAAAAACTTCCTCGTCAATCTCAGGCCATTATATAGGGGTAAATTAATAAATCGCAAAGATTTAGCGCCTGTAAATCTAAATAAATTGTGGTAGCATGACTTGGTAATAATAACTAAATCCCCGCAAGCGCCCATATGTGGCACTTTCGTGGGTCAATACTGAAGGAATGTGATATCAAATGACTGATTTCGCCAATGAAATTCTGCCAGTCAATATTGAAGACGAGTTAAAAAACTCCTATTTAGATTACGCAATGAGCGTAATAGTAGGACGAGCACTACCAGACGTACGTGATGGTTTAAAACCTGTTCACCGCCGCGTTTTGTTTGCTATGAACGAGCTTAATAATGATTGGAATAAGCCTTACAAAAAATCAGCCCGTGTGGTTGGTGATGTAATTGGTAAATACCATCCCCATGGCGACAGTGCGGTGTATGACACAATCGTACGTATGGCCCAGCCATTCTCTTTACGTTATATGTTAGTTGACGGCCAAGGTAACTTTGGTTCAGTTGATGGTGACTCAGCAGCAGCAATGCGTTATACCGAAGTCCGTATGGCGAAAATGTCTCATGAGCTTTTGGCTGATCTTGAAAAAGAGACTGTTGATTTTGTACCTAACTATGATGGTACAGAGCAAATTCCTGACGTATTACCGACCAAAGTTCCTAACTTATTAGTGAACGGTTCATCGGGTATTGCGGTAGGTATGGCGACGAACATTCCGCCTCATAACTTAACTGAAGTTGTGAATGGCTGTTTAGCACTTATTCAAAACCCTGAATTAACCATTCATGAACTAATGGATTATATTCCGGGCCCAGATTTTCCAACTGCGGCAATTATCAACGGTAAAAAAGGCATTGAACAAGCCTATTTAACTGGCCGTGGCAAAGTGTACATGCGTGCACGTGCGGAAATTGAAGTTGACGAAAAAACCCATCGTGAAACGATCATCGTTCACGAGATCCCTTATCAAGTAAATAAAGCCCGCTTAATCGAAAAGATTGCTGAGCTTGTTAAAGATAAGAAGATTGAAGGCATTAGTGCATTACGTGATGAATCAGATAAAGACGGTATGCGTATCGTTATCGAGATCAAACGTGGTGACGTAGGCGAAGTGATCTTAAACAACCTTTATGCACAAACTCAGTTACAAACTGTGTTTGGTATGAACATGGTTGCGTTGATCAATAACCAGCCTAAGTGTTTCAACTTAAAAGAAATGCTTGAAGAATTCATCATTCACCGCCGTGAAGTAGTGACTCGTCGTACGGTATTTGACCTACGTAAAGCCCGCGATCGTGCACACATGCTTGAAGGCTTAGCAATTGCACTTGCTAACATTGACCCAATTATCGAGCTTATTCGTAACTCACCAACGCCAGCTGAAGCTAAAGTAGCACTTGCTAGCCGCCCGTGGGAATTAGGTAATGTGAAAGCCATGCTTGAAAAAGCCGGTGAAGCAAATGTTGCCCGTCCAGATTGGTTAGCGGATGACTTAGGCATTCGTGATGGTCAGTATTATATTTCTGAGCAACAAGCCCAAGCAATTCTAGATTTACGCTTACACAAGCTTACTGGTCTTGAACATGAAAAGATTCTAAGCGAATACCAAACGTTATTAGATTTAATTGCCGAGCTTTTATATATTCTTGCTAATCCTGAGCGTTTAATGGAAGTTATCCGCGATGAGTTAGTTGAAATTAAAGAGCAATACGGCGACGAACGTCGTACTGAAATTAATGCCGCGGCTCATGATATTAGTCTTGAAGACTTGATCACAGAAGAAGACGTAGTAGTAACCCTATCTCACGAAGGGTATGTGAAGTATCAGCCATTGTCTGATTACGAAGCACAGCGCCGTGGTGGTAAAGGTAAATCAGCAACCAAGATGAAAGATGAAGATTTCATTGAACGTCTACTAGTTGCTAATACTCACGACACGATTCTTTGTTTCTCAACGGCGGGTCGCTTATATTGGCTTAAAGTGTATCAATTACCACTTGCCAGTCGTGCAGCCCGTGGTAAGCCAATTGTAAACTTATTGCCGCTTGAAGCAGACGAACGTATTACGGCTATCTTGCCAGTACGTGAGTATGAAGAAAATAAATACATCTTTATGGCAACTGCATTTGGTACCGTGAAGAAAACACCATTGACTGCGTATAGCCGTCAACGTGCTAGCGGTATTATTGCCGTTAACTTAAACGACGGTGATAGCTTGATTGGTGTCGATATCACTGATGGTAGCAACGAAATCATGTTGTTTACTGATGCTGGTAAAGTTGTTCGCTTTAAAGAAGCCGAAGAATCACCTGTTTTAGATGAAAACGGCAACCCAGTACTTGATGAAAACGGTAACCCGGAAATCAAGTTCAAGGGTGTTCGTCAGATGGGCCGAACTGCAACAGGTGTTCGTGGTATTAAGATGGCTGAAGGCCAACGTGTTGTATCATTAATTGTACCTAAGACGAATGGTGCTATCTTAACCGTGACAGAAAACGGCTACGGTAAGCGTACATTGCTCAGTGACTACCCTGCTAAGAGTCGTGCGACTCAAGGTGTGGTATCAATCAAAGTAAGTGAGCGTAACGGTGCTGTAGTTGGTGCTGTACAAGTTGACGATAACGATGAAATCATGATTATCTCTAATCGAGGTACTCTGGTGCGAACTCGCGTTAATGAAGTTTCTACCGTTGGGCGAAATACCCAAGGTGTTATTTTGATAAGAACTATTGACGAAGAGCAAGTAGTTGGTTTACAACGTATCGAAGAGATCGAAATCGATGAGCTTAACGCTATTATCGAAGGTGAAAGCGTTGAACTAGTCGACACTGTTAATGATGACGCTGGGGATAATCCTCCAGAGGCATAACATTAATCATTAAAGCGGCTTCGGCCGCTTTTTTTTACTATAAAAATCAAAAAAATTAATTGTTAAAATTAGCAATTAAAAACAATTGTTAAATTACTGGAATGAGGAAAGGTAATGAGTATATATAATTTTTGTGCTGGGCCTGCAATGTTACCGCCAGCTGTGATGGAAAAAGCACAAAAAGAATTTCTTGATTGGCAAGATTTAGGTGTATCGGTGATGGAGATCAGTCACCGTAGTAAAGAATTTTTAGCATTAACGGCACAATGTGAAGCAAGCTTACGTCGGTTAATGAATATCAGCGATGAATTTGAAGTGCTGTTTATGCATGGCGGTGGTCGAGGCCAATTTGCTGCTGTGCCACTGAACCTGCACCAAGCAGGTAAAGATGCCGTATATTGTGAAAATGGTGTGTGGTCTAAAGGTGCGGTTGACGAAGCGGTCAAATTTACTACCGTCACTGAGCTTGATGTCCGTAATGACACAAATGAGCAATTTTCTATCAAACCAGTTAGTGAGTGGCAATTTCCAGCCGATCCTTCATACATCCACTATTGTCCAAATGAAACCATTGATGGCATTGAAGTGTTTGATGTACCAAGTCACCCAACAGCGCCGATCGTTGCAGACATGTCATCAACTATTTTATCGCGTGAGTTTGATGTTGATCAGTTTGATTTAATTTACGCTGGTGCACAAAAGAATATTGGTCCATCAGGCCTTGCCATTGTGATCATTCGTAAAACGTTGCTTGAGCGTGAAGGGGTTGCAAAGCCAGGTATATTTGATTACGCACTCGAAGTAAAACAAGGCAGCATGTATAACACGCCACCTACGTTTGCTTGGTATTTAGCGGCAGAAGTATTTGACTGGCTTGAGAAAAATGGTGGTGTTAAAGCCATGGAACAGCAAAATATAGCAAAAGCCGAACTGCTGTACGGCTTTATTGATGAATCACCGTTTTATAGTAATAAGGTTGCTAAGCATTGTCGTTCACGTATGAATGTGCCTTTTTGGCTCAATGATGAAAGCTTAAATGCACAGTTTTTAGCCCAAGCAAAAGAAGCTGGCTTACTTGCACTTGAAGGTCACCGTATTGTTGGCGGTATGCGTGCGAGTATTTACAACGCCATGCCACTTGCCGGTGTACAAGCGTTAGTTGACTTTATGGCGAAATTTGCCAAGGAGCACAGTTAATGGAGCAGTTACGGTTAGAGCCAATCAATCTAGTAAATGGCAGTGTTACCTTACCTGGCTCAAAAAGTTTATCAAATCGTATTTTACTGTTAGCGGCACTTGCGCAAGGCACAACGGTTGTAGAAAATTTATTAGACAGTGATGATATTCGCCATATGCTTGGCGCATTAAAATTATTGGGCGTTGATGTAAGTCTTAATGATGATAAAACTGTAGCCACTGTAAAAGGTGTTGGCGGGCAGTTTTTAACTCCAGCTGAGCCACTGTTTTTAGGTAATGCAGGCACCGCGTATCGCCCACTGACTGCGGTTTTAGCAGCGGTGAAGGGAAACTATGAACTAATTGGCGAGCCACGTATGGAGGAACGTCCAATTGGTCATCTAGTGGATGCTCTGCAAGCGCTCGGTGGGGATGTTAGTTATTTAAAAAATAAAGACTATCCGCCACTTAAAATTGTTGGTGGGCAAATTAATGGCGGCAACGTTGCAATTGATGGCAGTATTTCGAGCCAATTTCTCACTGCATTATTAATGGCTGCGCCGTTATTTAATGGCGATACGTGCATTACAATTAAGGGGACGTTGGTATCTAAACCGTATATTGATATTACCTTAGATGTAATGGCTCGCTTTGGCATATCGGTAACTCACGATAACTATAAAACCTTTACTGTAAAAGGTGCGCAGCAATACCAAGCTGTTGAGCGTATTATGGTTGAAGGGGATGCATCAAGTGCATCTTACTTTGTCGCTGCGGCGGCAATTGCCGGTGGTGAAATCGAGATCAAAGGTGTAGGTGCAAAATCTGTGCAAGGCGATATTGGCTTTGCAAAAGTGATGGAGCAGGTCGGTGCTAAAATAGATTGGTATGACGAGCGCTTAGTGGTACGTAAAGGCGAATTAAAAGGTGTTGATATCGATGCCAATGCTATTCCTGATGCGGCGATGACCCTTGCTACAGTGGCGTTATTTGCAGATGGTCCAACCGCTATTCGTAATATCTATAACTGGCGCGTAAAAGAAACTGATCGCTTACATGCAATGGCGACGGAGCTGCGTAAAGTGGGCGCTGAGGTAGTTGAAGGTGAAGATTTCATCGAAATAACACCGCCAAAACACTTTAACGATGTGGCGATTGATACCTATGACGACCACCGTATTGCGATGTGTTTTGCCATGGTAGCGGTAGGCGGCAAGCCAATAACTATCAATGATCCTAAGTGTACATACAAGACATTTCCAACATTTTTCAATGTACTAGCATCGGTTAGTCAATAAATGACTAAAGTTGAAATATAAAAAGTTACATACAAAAAGCGGATATATTTAATTAAGTAACGTATAATGTCGCAGTTTTATTTTGGTGTGCATTGCAGGAGGTTTAAATGCAGGCGTTATTAATGCCCGTGATCACCGTTGATGGCCCAAGTGGTTCAGGTAAAGGAACTGTTTGTCGCTTGTTAGCCGATAAATTAGGGTGGGATGTACTGGATAGTGGCGCGATTTATCGCGTATTAGCACTAGCAGCACTTCATCACCAAATTGCACTAGACAACGAAGAGGCATTGGTGCCTTTAGCTGCTAACTTAGATGTGCAGTTTTTAGTTGATAGTCAAACTAACGCTGGAAAGGTTATTCTGGAAGGTGAAGATGTATCAACAACAATTCGAAATGAAGAAGTAGGAGCTGCCGCTTCAAAAGTAGCAGCCTTACCGCGCGTTAGAGAAGCATTATTACGGCGCCAACGCGCATTTCGAACTGAAAATGGGCTAATAGCCGATGGCCGCGATATGGGCACTGTGGTGTTCCAAGATGCTCCATTAAAAATTTATTTAACCGCTAGTGCAGAAGAACGCGCGCGCCGACGTTTTGTTGAGTTGAATGAACGCGGTCTTGATGTTACACTAAGTGGTCTATTAGAAGATATTCAAGCACGTGATGACCGCGATATGAATCGTGCTGTTGCGCCGCTTGTACCAGCTGACGATGCTATTGAACTCGATACTAGCGAGCTTAATGCACAGCAAGTGTTTGATAAGGTTATGATTTTATTAGATGCAGCGATCGTCGAAGGTAAACTTCCAAAGCGACGATAAACTATTTATGCGCCAGCAGGATGCCAGTGCTATTTTAACAACCCCATGCAGCATGGTTGCTTATTGGTAATAATATATGAGACGTATATTCGTATGTCAGAAAATTTTGCGCAGTTATTTGAAGAAAGCTTAAAGGGTTTTGAAGCAGAGCAAGGCTCTATCGTTAAAGGTACAGTTATCTCTATCGAGAACAACATTGTACTTGTAGATGCTGGTCTTAAATCAGAAAGTGCTATCCCTGCAGAGCAGTTCAAAAATGCTGCTGGTGAACTAGAAGTTGCTGTTGGCGACGAAGTAGATGTTGCACTAGATGCAATTGAAGACGGTTTCGGTGAAACTATCCTTTCTCGTGAGAAAGCGAAGCGTCACGAAGCGTGGATCCGTCTTGAGAAAGCATGTGAAGAGCAAGAGACTGTTACTGGTGTTATCAACGGTAAAGTTAAAGGCGGTTTCACTGTTGAAGTTGATTCAATCCGTGCTTTCCTACCTGGTTCACTTGTTGATGTTCGTCCAGTACGTGACACAACTCACCTTGAAGGCAAAGAGCTTGAATTTAAAGTAATCAAGCTTGATCAAAAACGTAACAACGTTGTTGTTTCACGTCGTGCAGTTATCGAATCTGAAAACTCACAAGAACGTGAAGAGCTTCTTGCTAACCTTGTTGAAGGTCAAGAAGTTAAAGGTATCGTTAAGAACCTTACTGACTACGGTGCGTTCGTTGACCTTGGTGGTGTTGATGGTCTACTACACATTACTGATATGGCGTGGAAGCGTGTTAAGCACCCTTCAGAAATCGTTAATGTTGGCGACGAAATCGCAGTTAAAGTTCTTAAATTCGACAAAGATAAAACTCGTGTATCTCTAGGCCTTAAACAGCTTGGTGAAGATCCATGGGCAGCTATCGCTGGTCGTTACCCAGAAGGTTCTAAACTTTCTGGTCGTGTAACTAACCTTACAGATTACGGTTGCTTCGTAGAAATCGAAGAAGGCGTTGAAGGTCTAGTACACGTTTCTGAAATGGATTGGACTAACAAGAACATCCATCCTTCTAAAGTTGTTAGCTTAGGCGACACTGTTGAAGTTATGGTTCTTGAAATCGACGAAGAACGTCGTCGTATTTCACTTGGTCTTAAGCAATGTATTGCTAATCCTTGGCAAGAATTTGCTCGTCTACAAAACAAAGGCGATCAAGTTACTGGTAAGATCAAATCAATCACTGACTTCGGTATCTTTATCGGTCTTGACGGTGGTATTGACGGTCTTGTACACCTTTCAGACATTTCTTGGAATACACCTGGCGAAGACGCTGTACGTGAATTCAAGAAAGGCGACGAAATCACTGCTATCGTATTGCAAGTTGACCCAGAGCGTGAACGTATCTCTCTAGGTGTTAAGCAAATCGAAGCTGACCCATTCAATAACTACCTTGATGCAAACAAAAAAGGTGCTATTGTTAAAGGTAAAGTGACAGAAGTTGATGCGAAAGGCGCAACTGTTGAACTTATCGAAGGCGTTGAAGGTTACATCCGTGTAGCTGATATCGCTCAAGAGCGCGTTGAAGATGCAACTACTGTTGTTTCTGTAGGCGACGAAATTGAAGTGAAATATGTTGGTGTTGATCGTAAGAACCGCACTTTAAGCCTTTCAGTTAAAGCTCTTTTCGAAGCAGAAGAGAAAGAAGTACTAGAAAAGCTTAAGAAAGAAGAGCCAGTGTTCGAAAACGCAATGGCAGCTGCATTCGCAAATGCACAAAAAGACTAATTAATCAGTCTTAATTGGAAGGGCAGTGTTGCCCTTCCTTTATCTCTTTTTAAGGAAACGTTATGACTAAGTCAGAATTGATAGAACAATTAGCCGAGCAACACGCGCATGTACCTGTGAAAGATGTTGAGAATGCTGTTAAAGAAATTCTTGAACAAATGGCCGGCTCATTATCAAGCTCAGATCGTATTGAAATCCGTGGCTTTGGTAGTTTCTCATTACACTTTCGTTCACCTCGCACAGGTCGTAATCCAAAGACTGGCGACACGGTTGAGTTAGAAGGTAAGCACGTACCACATTTTAAACCAGGCAAAGAGTTAAGAGATCGCGTAAACGCGAGCATTGCCTAGTTATTTAGTTGGAGTAGTTACTTGTTTAGGGTATTAAAAATTATCCTGGTAGCAATATGCTTAATTTTTGCATTTGTACTTGGTTCGCAAAATCCACAGTTAGTGCAAATAAATTATATTATTGCTAGCAATACTTTACCCCTCGCAATGATAATAAGTATCTGCTTTGCTTTAGGTGTCGCAATTGGTTGTTTTATTAGCTTTAAATTGTTTTCGCAATTAAAGTGGCAAAACTATCGTTTGAAAAAAAAATTAGCGCCTGAAAAAGATAATAATAAGCTTGTTGCTAATAAAGACACCTAACTATGATTGAGCTTTTGTTTTTACTTTTACCTGTTGCGGCTGGTTATGGCTGGATCATGGGTAAAAATAGCGCTAAAAACCAAGCTCATCAACTTAATCGTCAGATCACATCTGAATACAGTAAAGGCTTAAAGTTTTTACTCGACAGAGAAGAAGATCAGGGCCTTGAGCACTTAATCAACTTGCTTGAAGTCGCCGCTGACTCTGTTGAACATTATTCTACATTAGCAACGATGTTTCGCCGCCGAGGTGAATTAGATCGTGCAATAAAAATCCACGAATTACTGCTCAAACACCCAAGCCTTAATGAACAACAAGCTGCTGCTAGTCGCCTTGAACTTGCTGAAGATTATATTATGGCGGGTTTGCTTGATGGCGCCGAAGAACATTTAGTGTGGTTAGTAAAAGCCAACCACAGTGATGCATTAGAGCCGATACTTAATTTATATTCGCAAACACGCGAATGGGAAAAGGGTATCAATATGTTCGAAGCACACAGTGATTTATTTTCAAAGCCGCAACATTTCAAAGCCATTGCTAACTTTTATTGTGAAGCTGCGTTGCTTAGCAATGATCCGCAAATTATGCGCAAAGCCATTAGCCTAAATCATAAAGCGATCCGCCCATTATATGAATTAGGTAAATCAGCATTTGCAAAAGAAGATTACGTAAAAGCAATTTATTATTGGCGTGAGCTGATCTGTAGTTTCACTTTTTTTGCGCCCTTGTTTATAGATGATTTAGCTCACAGTTATGAGCAATTAAACCTAACCCACCAATTTCATGAATTATTACAGCAGCTACTTGATAAGGGTGGGGTGCTAATAAAAATAAAACATTGCCAAGCATTACTTGAGCAAGGGCATACCGAACAAGCAATTAAATTTTTAACTGATAGTTTAAAACGTCAGCCGACAATTCGTGGCTTTAGTTTTTTATTACAGCTATTAGCAAAACAAAATAATGATATTAAAGATGTACTAGATCAAATAGATAAACTGGTCTCATCTTATATTGCGACCAAGCCAGATTTTCAGTGCCAACACTGTGGCTTTACCAGTCATACAATTTATTGGGTTTGTCCTTCGTGCAAACATTGGGAAACCATAGTACCGAGCCGTGGTTTAGACGGTTTTTAGTTTTCTATAAAAATATTCACTTACTTCTACAATCAGTTTTAGGAAAGTTATGTCTCTCGAACATTCAAAAAAAGTTCTTATCGCCCTCGATTACGATGATCAGCAAACCGCTTTAAACTTTGTAAAGCAATTATCGCCTGATACATGTCGTTTAAAAGTAGGCAAAGAAATGTTTACCTATTTTGGACCTGCTTTTGTAAAAGAATTAATTGACCTTGGCTTTGACGTATTCTTAGATTTAAAGTTTCATGATATTCCAAATACAGTTGCCAAAGCGGTTACCGCAGCTGCCAAAATGGGTGTTTGGATGGTGAATGTTCACGCCAGTGGCGGTGTTGAAATGATGACTAAAGCCAAACAAGCGCTTGAGCAATTTGGTGATAAAGCGCCATTATTAATTGCCGTTACCGTTTTAACCAGTATGGATGAAAACGAACTAAAGCGTTTAGGTGTTGAAAAAACGCCTGCTGAGCAAGTTATCTATTTAGCAAAACTTGCCAAAGAGTCAGGCCTTGACGGGGTAGTGTGCTCAGCGCAAGAAGCCAAGCAATTAAAATCGCTACTCGGTAACGATTTTAAACTAGTGACCCCAGGCATTCGCCCAGCAGGCAGTGATGCAGGAGATCAAAAACGTATCATGACACCAAAGCAAGCAATTGAAGATGGTAGCGATTATCTAGTTGTTGGCCGTCCGATCACACAAGCCGCAGACCCAGTTGCGGTTCTTAAAGAAATTAATGACTCGATAAAATAAACAAGCGTTATTTTAATTAGTGCTGTTACTAATACTAAGAAAAAAAGAGCAAAGTATTTACTTTGCTCTTTTTGTTTCTGGGTATACAAACTTAATAACTTGGCGAAGAATAGGCAGGAATGTGCCAATTGCAGATGGTCGGCAGTGAGCCTGTAGATTAACTCGTTTTTAATTTATTTTTATAGATGGTTTAACCATAACTGAGTTGCTATTTTGATTCAATCGGTTAGTAATATTCGTGTTAGATTACTAAGCATGCTAATACTAAGCGCTAAGTTTCCCTCATTTACTTCTCATTCCTTTCTCTTTGTGAAAAAAATTTAGTAAATTATTCACAAAGAGGTTAAGAGGCGCTGCGCTTTTGAGTAATACAGGTACTATAAACATTGCGCTAGGCAATGACTATTTAGCGTCAAAAGGTTTAGTGTCACTGGGAGATATTTGGATCAATATTTATTACGGGAGGTGAACCGCCCATTGCACTACCTGCTAATAAAAAGCGCATGATGGGTGGTGTGGTGGCTGGAGGTTAGAGACCTCCGGCTACCCGATTAGCTGCCGCTGTAATAATTTAAAGCTCAAATAGCCATTTTTCTATTTTACTGGAGTCTTCTTTATTGAAGACCATCAAGCTTGAATGAGCGCGATTTTCAAATATAAATTTTGTTATCTGTTTATTTTTAACGGACGAAAAGTAAATCGGTGGTGAAACCGAATCAATATTTGAGTTTACTAACAAGGTTGGTTTACTGCTTTCATTTAAATTAATTAATAAATCTGTGTCTTCTAATGTAACTGATGCATCTTCCATTGTTTGAGTAACAATATCATCCACCTGATCAGAAAATATACTGTTTAACATAGGAGCTTTATTTGGTAAATATTCTTTTGCTGCAAGGTCGAACCTCATCATAGGGGCTAGTAAAATAGCTGCATCTACATGTTCAGATGACAATAAGTTACTTGCAGCTAAAGTTCCCATTGAGTGTCCAACAACAACTGTTAATTCTTTATTTTCTCTTTTATTTGTCAATTTACTGAGGAGTTGGGAAAGCGCTTGATGCTCCCTCGTACCAAAAGCAAACTTTTCGTTTGATTCGCCATGACCAAATAAATCAGGGATGACCACGTTCATGCCGAGAGCTCTAAAATAGATCGCCGTAGCCATCATAACCTCTTTACTACCTCCATATCCATGCAGCAATAGAGCAGTTCCCTTTAAACGATTAAATGTATCAGGTGTCATTGTATGAGATATCGTATTTTCTACTCCATTGCCTATTGCGTGAAGGTTGTAATAAACATAACTACCCTCCGTAAAATCCTCAGAAAGGTAAGGAGGCGCTGTTAAATATGGAATACACTCTTTTGTGTTATGTGAACAAAATTCATGTTTTGTGAAACCGATTTCTTCAGGCTCAGCTTTGATAAATTCAGCCTCTGATAGATAAACATCAGGATTTGATATTATGTAGCTCCCAATTGAAGTGCAGCCAGATACAAGCACAGCAAAAACAATATAGAAAATTAGTTTAATTTCGTTATTCATTTTTAATACAACACGTTAAGTTATTCACGAGACTCTACTTCGGCAGCTAACGAGCCTGTAGAATAACCCGTTTTTAATTTATTTTTATTGGTGCATTAACCATAGCCGAGTTCTGGACTTCCCATAGTTTGCTAGCTTCAAGAGGTACATTTTGGTATTCAGCTATAATTTCTACTTCGCTTTCATAGGAGTAACTTTCTTGTTCTTCATTGTATTCTTTAGAATAGTCTTCTCTATCAAGGTTTGAATTTTTATGAAGGTGGCTTAATGCGGAGAAAACACTGGATTTACCAGCATTATTTGGACCGATAAGGAATGTTGTATCTCTGAATTTAATACAGCAATTTTTTAGTATTCTGAAGTTATTTACGTGTAGTTCATGTAATCTCATTTGAACATCCTTATTCGAAGTCGGCTGAAGCCTTTTAACGCCCGCCTAATACGCAGCTGGCGTGGCTTGCGTTGTTTGCGAAAACCATGACAACGTGAAATTGTCGGAGTTTAGGCGCTTGTTAGGGTTACTTAGCCCACTGGAATATCAGTAAAAATGAGACTGTTATCGCACACCACAAAATAGCATTTTTAAACATACCGGACTTACTCATTCCTTTAATTTTTTTGCCATCTTCGATTTTTTGCTTAAATTCAGGAAAAAGTTCTTCAACAACCAATTCATTATCTAAAAATGCTTGAGTTGACCAAGACTTGGGGGATAGAGAAACTACAATTTCAATTTTCCCTTCGTCGGTATCAAATACTAACCGATCATTAAATTTAAAATTCCACCGCTTTTTGAGAAGTTCACCGTTAAAATAATACTTTTCTGACCCAAACATTGAAAAGTCTACTTTAAACTCTTTCCCTCTAACGTCAAATGATGCTTCCATACTTTCTTGTACCTTAACAGCTAATTGAACACCATTTTAGTGGTTTATATCACACCAAAACGGCGTTTATTACATACCCTGATAATTTCACCAAAAATTACCATTGTAAACAAATAATTAAAATAGCTAGGAATTGCTCTTGTTATTTTGCACCAAAACGGCGGTTAATAATGTTATCGGACAAAATTAGGATTCGACTGATTAAAACAAGAATAAATTTAACTTTTTAGTGTCTGCTTTTCGCTCATTGTTGCCATTGGTGCTTATAAAATAAAAAAGAGCAAAGCTTTAACTTTACTCTTTTCATGATATAACAATATTTTGTTAGCCCGTAGCCCGTAGCCCGTAGCCCGTAGCCCGTAGCCCGTAGCCCGTAGCTTATTTCAACCTAATAGCCTTAGCTTCAATATCAATTAAGCCTTGCTTAAACAAACCGCCAATGGCTTTTTTATAATTTGCTTTACTGGTTGAGAAAACTTTTTTAATTGTCTCAGGATCCGATTTATCACCTAAAGCAATAACACCGCCTTCGGATTTTAATCTATCCATTATTTTCTCACCCAAGTCACTTACTTTAGCCATACCTGGTTTTTCAAGAATAACGTCAATTTTTCCGTCTTCACGTACTTTTTGAATAAATCCAGTTAAGCGTTGGCCAACAAACATGTTTTTAAACACCATGTTGTAAAATATAACGCCGTAATGTGCTTCTTCTATTAATACTTTATAGCCAATATCGGTTTTGCCAGCGACAATTAACTGTACTTCTTGCAGCGGCGCGTACTCAGGCTCCGTTTTATTGATAAAACGATTAAAGTTATTTGATGCACAAATACGGCCACTGGCGTTATCTAAATACAAACGTACTAAATAAGAATAGCCTTCTTGCATTCTTGGCTTTTGTTCGTTGAACGGTGCCAGTACATCTTTATCAAGCCCCCAATCTAAAAAAGCGCCAATGCTGTTGATTTCTTTAACACGAAGTAGGGCATATTCACCTACTTGAGCTAACGGCTTTTTAGTTGTTGCAGTGGCGAGATTAGCATTATCTAAAAAGATAAATACGCTGACACTATCGCCAGCTTCTAGCTCATGTTTAATTTCACTGCTTGGTAAAAAAACTTCACCCAGATCATGACCATCAAGGTACGCGCCTTCGTTACTTACTTCGTTAACGAATAGGGTTTGGGTGGTTCCAAGGTAACTCATAATTATTCCTGTTCTGGCTTTTTACGACGGCGCATTGGTGCATCACCATCAATATTAAGAGGGGCTTTGATTGGCGCTTGTGGCTTTTTAGGTTTTGCTTTGCGTTTAGTCACAGCTTTTACTTTAGGCTTTACATTTTCTTGTGCTTTAGCCCATGTTGCATCAGGTTTTGGTTCGCGTAAACCTTTAAACTTACCTTTTAACCCTGCAACGGTATGAAACTCAAGTTCATCATTTAAGAATGATTTAATTGCTTTATAGCTTAACCAATCTTTAGGACCGACCAGTGAAATAGCGGTACCTTTAAAGCCAGCTCGACCAGTACGACCAATACGATGCACATACTCTTCAGCGTGTTTAGGTAAATCAAAATTGATTACATGAGTTACGCTCAGTAAATCAAGACCACGAGAGGCAACATCGGTGGTTATTAAAATTTTAAAGTTTTCACGGCTAAAGCCGTCCATGATATCTAAACGTTTATTTTGTGCTAAATCACCTGCTAATGCTTGGGCTTTAAAACCTTTAGCATTAAGTGATTCGCTTAAACGGCTGGTATCAGTACGAGTCGCTGTAAATATAATGCATTGCCCGACCTCGTCTTGCTTTAAAAAATGCTCAAGCAGCGCTTCTTTATGATCAAGATGATCAGCTAAATATAAGCTTTGTTTAATATCTGAATGTTGTTCGTTAGCCGCACTAAGGGTAATTTTTTTTGGCTTTTTCAGTAAATTACGTGATAACGCATCGACTTGTGCATGATCCAGTGTCGCTGAAAACAATAATGTTTGGCGCAGGCGATGATCAGCTTGCTCGTTGATCATCTTTAACTGTGCAGTAAAACCTAAATCTAAAATACGGTCAGCTTCATCAAAAATAAGTAACTCAAGGCCACTTAATTGTAATGAACGCTGAGTTAAGTGATCGGCTAAACGACCCGGTGTAGCAATAACAAATTGCGGGTCGTTACGCAGTGCTTTAATTTGATCATTAAAGTTTTCACCGCCTAATATTTTCACCGCTTTAATATTAGTACCTGCAATTAGCAGGCGAAGTTGGGTAAATACTTGGGTCGCCAGTTCACGAGTAGGCGCCACAATAAGCACACGAGGATCACGTTTACTGAGCGCCTTTTGTTTCATAACCCGTTGAACAGCAGGTAATAAAAATGCCAAGGTTTTGCCCGACCCAGTTTTAGACTGGGCGAAAATGTCATGGCCTGCCAGTGCGGTGGGCACTGCATGGGCCTGAATATCAGTGGGCTGGGTGATCCCTTGATGCGCTAATTGTGTTTCAAGGCGAGTATCAATCCCAAGATCAGTAAAATGCAAAGTGTGTTTCTCCAAAATGAGCAATTTGTTTGGGTATAAATAATTTCGCTATTATAGCGCAGTCCCGAGTGTGGCTAACAGTAAAAAGCCAATTATCACTGCTTTTTTTGCATTTAATTAGAAAAAGCGTAAAATACGCGCCCTCAATATGTATTATGCGCCGGATTTACGATTCGGTTACCGCCAATAACGGCTAAAGCAAAATAGGAATCACCATGACTGCTGTCCATAAAGACAATGTAACCAGCGAGCACTTTGTTGTATGTGCACTTTATAAGTTTGTTTCTTTACCTGAATACGAAGCCCTACGCCAACCATTGTTAGATGTGATGGAAGCCAATGAAGTACGTGGTACTTTATTAATTGCCGCAGAAGGTATCAACGGCACAGTTTCTGCCAAGCGTGAAGGCATTGACAACCTTTTAAGCTGGTTAGACAGCCAACCAAACCTTGATAACATTGTTAGCAAAGAATCATTTGATGATGAATGCCCGTTTTACCGTACTAAGGTAAAACTAAAAAAAGAAATCGTCACAATGGGTGTTGAAGGGATTGATCCGCTGAAAGTGGTTGGCAGTTATGTAAAACCACAAGATTGGAATGCATTGATCTCAGATCCTGAGGTTATTTTAGTTGATACCCGTAACGATTATGAAATCGAAATTGGTACTTTTCAAAACGCAGTAGACCCAAATACTAAAACATTCCGCGAGTTTCCGCAGTGGGCGAAAGAAAACCTCGATCCGAGCAAACATAAAAAAGTAGCTATGTTTTGTACTGGTGGTATTCGCTGTGAAAAATCAACTGCTTACATGAAAGAGCAAGGTTTTGAAGATGTGTACCATCTTGAAGGCGGTATTTTAAAATACCTAGAAGAAGTACCAAAAGAAGAAACCATGTGGGAAGGTGAGTGCTTTGTATTTGATAATCGCGTAGCAGTCGATCACGACCTACAAAAAGGCTCATATGATCAATGTCATGCGTGTCGTATGCCAATCACTGAAGACGAAAAACTCAAACCAGAGTACATGGAAGGTGTTTCGTGTCATCATTGTATTGATGATGTTACCGATGAACAACGTGAACGATTTGCTGAGCGTCAAAAGCAAATTGAATTAGCGCAAGCTCGTGGCGAAGGCCATATTGGCAACGAAGCACAAGCCGTTTTACAAAAGCGTAAAGAAGCTAAAAAAGCGCAAAAAGACGCACAGCGTAAAAAGTAATTTAGTAGAGCTATTACTACCGTTTTATAAAGCCTCAGCATTGTCTGGGGCTTTTTTGATGGTAATCAAGATTGAATAAATTTAATCCTTAGGGTTTTATTGCACAATAACAGCCCCCTAATTCACAAGGTAAGATATTATGTTTCGAATCATCTTGACCTTTGCTGCTCTCATCTAATTTTTTTGCTGCAAGTACAGCACAAGAGCTTTTTTCAACAATAAACTTGCGCTTGAGTTACATGGAGGATGTTGCGTTTTATAAGAGTAATAATAATAACCAAGCTATTAAAGATAAAGAGCCTGAAATTTAGATACTGTTATCGGGCCTGCGCTGATAAAATTTCATCACTGTTGCCAAAAGCGGCATTGACCTAGCTTTTAGAGTTTTTCAGCAACAGTGGGGGATATATAAGTAATTGGATACGTTTAAGATCTAAACGATATATGAGCAACACAGAATTTCTGAATAGTTATAAACTTTAGTTCGCAGTTTACTAGGTTTTAAACTTGCTATATTAAGTCCACAACTAATATCGATCATTGCGGACTTACACTGTAAACTAATTTTTAATATGGATTACTATCTAACCTTTTGAATTTAAAAGGTTTTGATTTAATAAAATAAGAACTGGATTCCCCAGCATAAGTCTGGTTTTTATCTAATGCCAACTTCATGACATCTGCATTTTTTTCAAAGTTCACTTTATTAAAGTCTACCCAAACAACATTTGGAGTAAGCGCATTTTCAAAGTAGTAAATTAAATTCCCCTGATCAGCAACAACTCTCCAGCGAGTATTAGATAAGTGAGGTTGCCCCTCGATTGCAATTCCATAAGGAACTGAAACATTACGGACTACGCTAAACACACTTGCGGCTGCTATTTTAGGGTCACTAGTTTGTGGTAATACGCTCAAGTAATAAGATGCTCGAACAAAACGATCGGCGGCTTTACCAGTACCTGGGAGAAAGTCTTGACCAGAGACCGTATCCCAATAGCTCTTTATAGCAAGTTGTTGTTCATATACAGGGTCATTAGTCATCACTTTATATGAACGATCATGATGTATTTTTAATTTGCCAGCTATGTACTCAAAAATAGCACTATCTCCGCTTGCATCAGATAATGATAAGTGAACTGTCGTGAACTTATCGGTGTCAGGAATAAAGTCTGATACAACTGCAAACTTTTCTTGTTCGAAAAACTTTACCGCCTCATCAACAGTTGCGAAATTATCAAGCGCGTACTGTGCCCAAGCTGCAATAGTAAGACCTGGACGCTCACCATCATAATCAAATTTGGGATATTCAGATGCTACCAACCATAATAGGTTTGCAACTAGTCCTTTTTCATTCATTCCGTCAGGTGCTGCAATATCCCATGAGCTAGCGACTACGCTTCCATACTTTGAACGCCATCTAATTGAGTTAGGCCCAACCTCACCATTACGCTCAATCCCCTTGGGGAAAATCCATAAATTTGCAGGGATATTAATAGAAAAATCCATACTTCTACCGGTCAACACTGTGTTATCTGGACCATGATAAACAAGGCGAGTACACGCATTAACTTTTGCGTTTAGTAGCATAGTAGAAATCAGAAAAATTTTAGTAGTCGTTGCAATAAATTTTTTCATATCTAGGACCCTTTTTTAAATTATGTCTCAGTCTGCACAAAGTACCGCAAATGTTATGCAAATAAACCTTTCTTGCACCTAGGCTGTACCTAGAATAAGACATCAGATCACAAAAGATAAAACCACATCATTTGATGACCAATACAAACTTTAAATTTTAGCTCATTTTTTCTATGTTATTAGTGAGATTAGAATTTATTTATATTTTTAAAAGGAAAAAGTAAACACGCATTCTAAAGTATGTATTTTCCCTATTATTAATTTTTAATTAGTCCAAAATACAAAATGGTTGATACATGGCAATTGCAAGGAAACGTCAAATAAATTGTGTGGATACGGTTATTACCATTTCGTATCCCGTGGCGTGCGTCGTGCATTTTTATGTGGTGAGTATCTTTTTTAGGTAAATAATTGTGATAGGTGTCATCTTAAGTTCTAAATAAGCGTGTTAACACGGTGATGTTTTTATTAAATCACCATGTATACATGCTAACTTTAGATTAATGTTTTTAAATGCGCTTCGGCGGCATTGGTGAGCTGTTCAGGTGTCATGTCTTTAGCGTTATCTACAGCAATAGTGCATTGATCTAGTGTGTACACATCTTTTTTATACATAAAAATCAGCGGCTCACAACCGTCCTCTTTAGCTTTTGCTGATGTCCAATAAACGGCTGAAAATTCAACATTGCCATGCTCGTAAGACTCAACGCTAACTTCTCCGCTGTGATCGAATTGTAGTTGTTTAGAAAGCTGTTCACTGATGTTAATAAGGTTGACCAAAAATACGGCTTCTTGGTGTGTAATACCATGTATATCGGTAAATTTTTGCTTAAACATAATTGTCCTTTTAAATATAAACTAGCAGAGTGGACCCTAATAAAAACTATTGTTGCATACTATACCTGTTTGCCCACTTACTCAAAAGTACTTAGCAATAAACTAGATATTTTTGACCACTTTCAGGGTTTATTAACCCGTAAATTCAACAATTTTTAGTTCTAAAAGCTCAAACTACCATTATGAGAAAATTTAAGACAATACCTTATTCTGACCAATTAGGCTGTTTATGTATAGGGTATTTATAGCTAGTTAGCCTCTTAGCATTAAATACACTGCCCTAGTTACTTTCCCCTATAAAGGTATTTCAACGTATTGTTTTGACAGTTAATCGAACTAGACTTTTTATTGATCAAAACACTGTTACACTGCGTACCATAATGGAAATAATAATTAATTAGGTGATCTTTTTGAAATTACGAGTTCTTTTAGTCAGTGTTTTTATTACTTGTTCAGCGGTAATGCCATCGGCATTTGCTGCTAACGTAATTGTTGAACCTGTTGCGATGGAACGTGCAAAAGAGCAAGTTCAAGCGGTTGGTAATGCCGAAGCGATTCGCTCTGTTATCCTCTATCCTGCAGTGGGGGATAAAGTCACGGCTGTGCATTTTAAACCCGGTGATCAGGTAACCGCAGGAGCTATTTTATTAGAGCTCGATTCGCGCAGACAAAAAGCGGCGCTTAATGAAGCGAAAATAAAACTTGCAGATAGTGAACGAATACAAACACGTTTACAGCAAAGTCATGCTAAAGGCGCGGTGCCAAAAAGCGATCTAGATGATGCAAAAACCGTGTATGAGTTAGCTATGGTTGCGGTGACTAAAGCCGAAACCGAATTAGAAGATCGCCAAGTACGAGCACCTTTTAGTGGCACCATGGGGTTAACGGATGTCGAAGTTGGCGATCGAATTACCACTCAAACAGCCATCGCCAGTATTGATGATACTCGTTCGTTATACATAAATTTTAATGCACCAGAGTCGGCTATTACAATGCTTAGAACTAGCGGTAATGTGACTGTGATGCCGTGGCAAGGAAGCGATGCGATAAATGCGCAAGTCGCTTATCTTGACTCACGCATTGATCCACAAACACGTACGCTGCGTGTCAAAGCAAAACTGGATAATGCACAAGCACAATTTATACCGGGTATGAGTTTTAGAGTACATATTGAGGTATTAGGGCAGAGTTTAGCTGCAGTGCCTGAAGCTGCGCTTTTATGGGGGGCAACTGGCCCCTATGTATGGAAAAGTGTTGAGCAAAAGGCAACTCGCGTTGATGTTAAAATCCAGCAACGTTTAGCGGGTCGTTTGCTCGTATCTGGGCCTTTAAACGAAGGCGATATTTTGGTAGTTGAAGGCGTACAACGTTTACGCCCAGCGCAAGAGCTTAATTATATCAAGCCGCTTGCAGCAGCGCAGGAGTAGGTATGAAACAACAACCTATGATGCAAGATCTCCCTTCAATGGCCATTCGCCGCCCAGTGCTTATTGTAGTACTTAATTTACTGATCATTATTGCGGGTATTGCGGCCATTGCCGGGGTTGAAGTTCGTGAACTGCCTGATGTTGATACGCCAAGGATCACGGTGTCGGCTTCATTTCCTGGGGGCTCTCCAGAGACTGTTGATACCGAAGTAACCAGTAAACTTGAAGGGGCGGTAGCCCGCGTAAGTGGTGTAAAAACCATTCGCGCACAAAGTGAAGAAGGTAACGCACGGATTGTTGTTGAGTTTCGTGCTGGTGTTGACCTTGATGATGCTGCGAATGAAACCCGTGAGTCGGTAGCACGTGTACAACGTGAGTTGCCTGAAGAAGTTGAGCGCGTTTCTATTATCAAGGCTGATAATGATGCTGAGGCGGTTGTATCGCTAACCGTATCAAGCGATACCATAGCCCTTGAAGCGTTGACTGAACTGGTTGAGGTTGATTTAGCACCGCAGTTTTTAACCATTCCAGGTGTGGCCGATGTACGTTTAAATGGTGACCGAAAACGTGTTTTGCGGGTGCGTCTTGATCCACTCAAATTAACCAGTTTTAATTTAACCGTTCCTGATGTAGCCCAAGTACTGCGCCAAGCGCCATTTGATGTACCGGCAGGTAGTTTGAAATCGACGGATCAACAAATTATAGTGCGCGCAGATGCAACCTCAGTTACCGCTGAGCAAGTGGCCGATATTATTATTCGTGATGGTACGCGTATTGGTGATATTGCGGCGGTGTATTTTGGTCCTGCGGATCCTCGCTCTATGGTGCGCTTAAACGGCCAGCCAGTGATTGGCATGGAAGTTATACGTCAAGCACAGTCAAATACCATTGAAATATCTGACGAAGTATTAAGTTTATTAGCAAAAATGCAAACGCGTTTTCCGGAGCTGAAATTTACTTTAACTTCTGATGATGCACAATTTATCAGGAGCTCAGTTGATGAGGTGATTTACTCACTGGTGCTAACTGTGCTGCTGGTGATCATTACATTATGGGTATTTATCGGCTCTTGGCGCGCGACTTTAGTGCCTGCATTTGCAATTCCTGTTGCCTTGGTTGGTTCATTAGCGTTGATATGGGCACTGGGTTTTTCAATCAATATACTTACTTTGCTGGCATTAGTGTTAGCAACGGGGTTGATTGTTGATGATGCGATTGTGGTCAGCGAAAACATTCAACGTCAACGCGGTTTAGGCCTTGGCCGCCGTGCTGCTGCGGTAATTGGCACGCGAGAAGTGTTTTTTGCTGTTGTCGCAACGACAGCGGTGTTAGCGGCGGTATTTGTTCCTATCGCTTTTTTACCCTCAACCGCAGGGCGATTATTTAGGGAGTTTGGTGGGGTACTTGCGGGAGCGGTGATCATTTCAAGCTTTGTAGCGCTTTCATTAGTGCCAGCGCTCACCTCAAAGCTAAAACTCAAACAAGGTGGTAAACACCCATTTGCTAAAATAGGTCATTGGCTTGCTAATATTTATACTAAAACCATTCATTGGGTGCTTGATCATGCGTGGCTTACGTTTATAGCTAGTATATTAGTCGCTGCGGGTTCGGGTGCTTTGTATCTCAATTTAGATAATGAATTACTGCCTTTAGAAGATCGCGGAAAAATACGTATCTTTGCTCGGGGCCCTGACGGTGTTGGTTTGAATTTTATGGACCGTCAAGCAATGCAAATGGAAGATATTTTGCTGCCGTATGTGCAAAGCGGCGAAATTGAATCTATTTATACTGTTGTAGGGCAGTGGGATCCAAATATTGTGTTTATTACCGTGCCTTTAAAACACTGGGATGAGCGTCATTTTTCACAGCAAGAGATCATTAATAAAATTCGCGGTCCGCTGGGTAATATTCCTGGGGCGGCAGGTTATCCGTCTGGGTCAAATAGTTTAAATTTACGCGGTCAAGGTGGCGGTATTGAGCTGGCACTATTAGGGCAAGATTACCTGCAGATTTATAAGGCCGCACAAGATTTTGCTGCACAGGTTGAGCAGACTATCCCGTCGATTGACAACGTGCGTATTTCATATCAGCCATCACAGCCGCAATTGCGCGTTAATATTGATAGACGCCGTGCAGAGGAATTAGGAGTGTCACTGAGTGATATATCAATCACCTTACGTGCTGCGATAAATGGCGATGATATTGCAGATTTAAATATTGGTGACCAATCGGTACCGATTATTCTGCAAGCACAAAATCAAACCATTAAAGATCCCAGTGATCTCGCTAATTTATATATCAGTGCAAATAACGGTCAGTTAGTACCACTGAGTAGCGTTGCAACTATTACAGAAGAAGGTGTTGCCGCCGAGCTTGAACGCCACGCACAGCGTCGTGCTATCGAGCTTGATATGGAACTGCCGGCGGACATGAGTATTGCACAGCTGGTATCGCAACTACGTGATATTTCGGAGCAAACGCTACCAAGTGGCATTAGCTTGGCATTTAAAGGTGAAGCATTAACCTTTGAAGAAACTTCTAATGAAGTATTTATCACTTACATACTGGCATTTTTAATCGTATTTTTAGTATTAGCCGCACAGTTTGAAAATGTTAATAGTGCTGTGGTGGTGATGGTAACAGTACCGTTTGGTATTACATCAGCAATTTTAGCACTGTATTTAACTGGTACTTCGTTAAATATTTACTCGCAAATAGGTTTGGTGATGTTAATTGGTTTAATCGCGAAAAACGCGATTTTGTTAGTTGAATTTGCTGACCAATTGCGCGACCAAGGTTTAACTGTTCGTAA
Source organism: Pseudoalteromonas sp. SG41-1 (assembly GCF_014164575.1). Classification (NCBI taxonomy): domain Bacteria; kingdom Pseudomonadati; phylum Pseudomonadota; class Gammaproteobacteria; order Alteromonadales; family Pseudoalteromonadaceae; genus Pseudoalteromonas; species Pseudoalteromonas sp. SG41-1. Next base: position 102,095 of record NZ_JACJFL010000001.1, on the reverse strand, counting down.
AGCTGTAGAACAAGCAGCATTAGTACGTTTAAGACCAATTACTATGACCTTGATATCAACCTTACTAGGTGCACTGCCGCTGATATTATCAACCGGGGCGGGAGCTGAGGCTCGCAATGCCATTGGCTGGGTCGTGTTTGGTGGCTTGTCTTTAGCGGTGCTATTTACTTTGTACTTAACACCGGTAATTTACTTGGGCTTAGCGCGCTTTACTACCCCTCGTGGTGATGAAAGTAAGCAACTTGCGCAGGAGCTTGATAAGGTAGAGTAAATCACAATTAAAATAGCCTAATTAACTATTTATCTTTGAAAAATAAGTTAATTAGGCTCACACTTGGGAAAGCTATCCCCAACAGGTTTTTTTATGCAAGCCGAACAAGTAGAAATCGCGCAGTTTTTAGCACAACACCCGCCTTTTGACAGCCTACCGAGTAAAGCAATCAATGAGCTCGCGCAACAGGTTGAAGTCGCCTACTTTAGAGCGCACACCGATATTTTATTATTTGGTCAAGATATAGCCGATCTTTATGTGATCAGAAGCGGCTCTGTTGAAATGTATCGACGTAATGGGGAACTGGATAATCGTTTAACCACTGCCGGTATATTTGGGCAGATGGGTTTACTGATGAATCGCAAGGTTCGCTTTCCAGCTAAAGCACTTGAAGATACGCTAGTGTATTGCATTAATGTTGAACTATTTAACCGCTATTGCGACGAATTTGATTCATTTGCTGACTATTTTGAAACGGATGGTAATGTTCGTTTACATCAGGCAATTGTTGAACAAGCCGATGGTAATGATTTAACCACGGCAAAAGTAAAATCGCTGATCCACCGTGATGTGGTAACAGTTAATACTGATTCAACGGTGCAACAAGTTGCCCAGCTTATGACTGATGAATCGGTGTCATCGGTTTTAGTGACTGATAGTACCAAACCTATTAACGACGACCCAGAGGAAGATGATGGTCAAGTTGTTGGTATTATCACAGACAAAGATTTACGTACCAAAGTCATTGCTCATGGGCTGGCATTTGACACACCCGCGCATACAATAATGTCTACAAACTTGGTTTTATTAGATGCCAATGCCTATGTTTTCGAAGCTGTACTTGCGATGCTACGTGATAACTTACATCACTTACCGGTGGTCCAAAAACGCCGTCCAATTGGGGTTATTTCTCTTTCTGATATTTTACGCTATGAATCACAAAGCAGCTTGCTATTGGTACGTGGAATACTTGCGCAGCAATCGATTGAAGATTTAACCCACTATGCACGCCAGCTGCCGAATGTGTTTGTACGAATGGTAAATGAAGATGCAAACTCGCATATGATTGGCACGGCAATGGCTGTGATTGGCCGCACTTTTAAACAAAGGTTACTGGTATTAGCCGAAGAAAAGTATGGGCCGCCGCCGGTTGCATACTGTTTTATCGCATTAGGTTCAATGGCGCGGGATGAGCAACTCATTGTTACTGATCAAGATAACGCGCTCATTCTAGATGATGATTATGATGATGAACTTCATGATACGTATTTTCAAAATATTGCCGATTTTGTTTGTGATGGTTTAGCTCAATGCGGTTATACCTATTGTGATGGCGAAATAATGGCGTCATTTAAAAAATGGCGAAAAACACGTGCACAATGGTTTGAGCAATTTGCTCAGTGGATAGAGCTGCCTAAACCGCAAGCCTTACTAAATAGCTCCATATTTTTTGATTTAGACGGGGTGTGGGGTAAAACCAAATGGGCCGATGAGCTTAAAATATTTATTGCCAAACAAAGCAAAGTTAATCGCGTATTTTTAGCTAATATGGCTGCAAATGCTCGCAACAGAACCCCACCATTGGGGTTTTTTAAAGGCTTTGTTATGGAGCACAACGGTCAGCATAAACGTTCTATGAATTTAAAGCGCAGAGGCACAGCGCCGCTTTCAGATGTTATTCGTGTTCACGCATTGGCGGTTGGATCACGTAAGCAAAACTCGTTCGAACGCTTAGAAGATATTATTGAAGCCAAGCTTCTACCGCAAGGCAAAGCACAAGATTTGCGAGATGCGCTAGAATATATTGCCATGATGCGGATCCGTCACCAAGCATGGCAAATTGAACAAGGGGAAGAACCCGACAACGATTTAGACCCTCATTTATTATCGCCTTTTGAGCAGCGTAACTTAAAAGAAGCTTTTGCAATTTTAGAAAAAGCACAAAGCTATTTGAAATTTAGTTACTCAGCAAACTCTGGGGTAAAGTAATTTATGGCTTTCAAAAAGCAAGCAATGATTGACTGGGCAACACGCTATAAAAATTTATTAAGTGGCGCTCAAAATGACACTATCAAACGTTTTTATGGAGCTGCTTTTAGCGATAAATTCGCAGCAATTAAAGATGTGCCATTTGTTGCAATGGACTTTGAAACAACCGGTTTAGATAGCACCAGTGATGATATTGTCAGCGTTGGTTTAATTCCTTTTAATTTACAGCGTATATATTGCAAAGATAGTCGCCATTGGGTGGTGCGCCCTAGGCGTAATTTCAACGAGGGATCCATTGTAATACATGGCATAACGCATTCAGAAATTGACGATGCACCGGATTTTAATCATATTATTGAGCCATTATTGCAAGCACTCAGTGGTAAAGTCGTTGTTGTACACTATGGCGCGATTGAGCGGCACTTCTTAAATACTGCACTGTTACTTAGGCTTAACGAGGGGATAAACTTTGCTTTGGTTGATACCATGGAAATTGAACGAAAAGCCTTAAAAGCCAGGCAGGGTTTGCTAGGTTGGTTATTTAATTCTAAGTTAGGATCGCTTAGATTAGGTGATTGTCGCCAGCGCTATTCATTACCTGTGTATAAAAACCATAACGCTTTAACTGACGCTTTAGCAACGGCTGAACTGTTACAAGCACAATTGAGTCACCATTACCGAGAAGATACACCGATCTCGCAATTATGGAGTTAAAAATTTCTTAACCTGAACTTTGGCTAACAAGCTTAAATAAAAAACGCCGCAAATTTGCGGCGTTTGTGGTTTTAAATAGCGTTTATTTAGCCGGTAACGGCTCAGTTCTCAGACCTAAAATAAGGCTTAAACACATAAACAGCAAGACGATTGTAAATGGTAAGCCGGTAGAGACCGCACCTGCTTGCAGTGCTTCGATTGCTTGTGTACCACCAATCCACAGTAGCGCGGCTGCGATAGCACCTTCAATAGATGCCCAAAATATGCGTTGTGGTACTGGCGCATCAATTTTCCCGCCAGCAGTGATAGAGTCTATTACTAATGACCCTGAATCAGATGAAGTGATAAAAAACACTAAAACTAATAGCACAGCAATTACAGACAAAATATTAGACATAGGTAATTCATCTAGCATTTGAAACATAGCCATAGGGACATCGGTTAAACCATTTAGGCCAAGTGCGCCAACACCATTGACTACTTGATCAATTGCGATACCGCCGTAAATTGACATCCATAATACTGTAACCAATGTTGGAATAAGTAATACCGCAATCAAAAATTCACGGATAGTACGACCGCGTGATACGCGAGCGATAAACATGCCTACAAACGGTGACCACGAAATCCACCAAGCCCAGTAAAATACAGTCCAGCCATGCATCCATGTTTCGTCTTCACGGCCATGTGGATTACTTAATGGAATGATATTTTCTACATAACCCATAAAGGTGGTAGGAATATTACCCATCGCAACAGCAAAGCCAACTAAGCAAACAAATACCAAAAGGGCAAAAGCAATTAGCATGTTGATATTACTAAGGAGTTTTACACCGCCATCGATACCACGCACAACAGAAATAATAGCCAGTAGGGTAACGCCAACAATAACGAGTATTTGTGAGCCAATGCCACCTTCGAGACCAAACACGTGGTTTATCCCCGCAGACGCTTGCTGAGCGCCTAACCCCAATGATGTTGCCAAGCCAAATAAAGTTGCCAGTACTGCTAAAATATCAATGATATGACCAGGCCAGCCCCATGCTTTATCGCCCAATATAGGGTAAAAAATTGACCGGATAGACAGTGGTAAACCTTTGTTATATGTAAAGAATGATAGTGATAAGCCAACTACAGCATAAATAGCCCAAGGGTGCAGGCCCCAATGGAACATAGTTGCCCCCATTGCCAGTTTTGCAGCTTCTGGGGTGTTGGCTGTTACATTCAGTGGTGTTTCATACCAACCAGTAAAATATGCAACCGGTTCAGCTACCCCCCAAAACATTAAGCCAATACCCATGCCTGCGGCGAATAACATAGCGAGCCATGAAACACGAGTATATGAAGGCTTAGCATCACTGCCTCCTAAACGGATCTTTCCGTAAGGAGAAACAATCAGTGCTAAACAAAAAATAACGAAGAAGTTTGCAGCCCACATAAACAAGGCATCAAAATTATTAATTATATCGAGTTTCACACCATCAAGTGCTGCTTTTGCAGTTTGTGGATCGGTAGCGAGAATGGCGATTAAAAAGATGACAATCAGGCCCGCGCTGATGCCAAAAACAGGGTTGTGTATATCAAATCCCCATTTTTGCACGTTATCCTGACCTACGGTGTAATCCGTATTGTCGATACTATATTTGTCATGATTTTCGCTCATGCAATACCTCTTTTGTTGTCCTAACAAGCTGCTTGTTACCAGCAACATACCTAATTTAATTAGTCTAAGTAACCTGAGCTTTGGATAATAAATCACTACGTTAGTAAATTTTTAAAGCAAAGTTCAGGTTAGGTAATAATTGATACTTAAATTTATTTGAAGACTAACTAATTTAAAAGATGATCATACAGCTACTAGTGTATGAGTTAAATACCAAATGTAAATGATTTTGTAGTTAAATAGCGGCTTATATGGCCATTGCAACCATTTTTATGTTTTTATATAAAACTACATAATTCGCAAAAGGTCAAAAATTAGTTTGATTGTTAAAGTAATCGTGGCTGTTTTTTGTGGTTAATTGAACTATTATTTTTTGTAGTTGTAAGAGGCAGCTGCACGAGATTGACGTTTTATAGTCGCAGTAATGAAAGCGTAATATGAATATGATTTAACATTAGGTGAGCTATAATTATTTTTTGTAGTTGTAAGAGGCAGCTGCACGAGATTGACGTTTTATAGTCGCAGTAATGAAAGCGTAATATGAATATGATTTAACATTAGGTGAGCTATATCATTGTTAAGTTGTGATAAGGAATTTAGTCATTACTATGAGTAACCATGGCAAAGAGAACACTAAAAACACGGCTGATGAGCATCAGTTAGTCCATCATTACCAGCGTGTTCGACATCAAAGCGTGACGTTAATAAACTCGTTATCAGCAGAAGACTGCCAATTACAAGCTATGGCAGATGTAAGCCCTAGTAAATGGCACCTTGCGCACACAACGTGGTTCTTTGAAACTTTTTTACTAATTGCACATAGCTCTCACTACACAGTATTTAATCCTAACTTTAAAACTTTATTTAACTCATATTATAACGGTATAGGTGAACAATTTAAGCGTGCCTGCAGAGGGAGTTTATCGCGGCCTAGTTTAGATGACGTGATTACCTATAGAGAATATGTTGACCGGGCGGTGATTGAATTACTGAGTGCACCGTGTAGCGAGTCAATAAAGCAAGTTATTGAATTAGGACTTAACCATGAACAACAGCACCAAGAACTAATGCTGATGGACATTCAATATAACTTTTAACAACCGTATAGAAAATCCTGTTACGCAAGCCAGTCCTCTTAGCTTTGTGGCATTCTCAAAGCATACTGCACATATTGGTGCAACTGAGCAAACGTTCAGCTACGACAATGAACGGCCAACTCATCAAGTGCTTATTCAGCCATTTAAATTTGCTAACCGGCTAACTACCAATGCTGAGTATTTAGCGTTTATACAAGATGGTGGTTACCAAAACCCAGAGCATTGGCTCAGTGACGGTTGGGCGCAGATAAATAATGCTCGGCAAACTGCGCCACTCTATTGGCATAAAGTAAATAATGAGTGGTTTGAATTTACATTAGCTGGATTACAGCCTTTGGCGCTAAATGAGCCGCTAAGCCATGTTACCTTTTACGAAGCAAACGCTTTTGCACATTACTCACAAGCACGCCTCCCAACCGAATTTGAATGGGAAAGCGTTGCTAACAGTAATGCGGCGCAAACTATCACCCAGCTGACCGACAACTGTTGGCAGTGGACAAACAGCGCCTATTTACCGTACCCAGGCTTTAAGCCAATAGCAGGCGTGGCAGGGGAATACAATGGTAAATTTATGGCGAACCAAATGGTACTGCGCGGTGGCTGTAAACTTACCCCGCAAAATCATTTAAGACTAACTTATCGCAATTTCTATTACCCACACCAAGCGTGGATGCGCAGTGGTATTAGACTCGCTAAGGATTGAGCATGAGCCAAGTAACAACATTAATGACAACCGACATTGATAACCGCTTTTTAAACGATGTTATTGCGGGACTGTCACAGCAACAAAAGAATCTACCCTGTAAATATTTTTATGATGATAATGGGGCCGCTTTGTTTGAGCAGATCACTGAGCTTGATGAGTACTACGTGACACGCACAGAGCTGAGCATTTTAACCAAGCACAGCCAAGCAATTGCCAAGTTGCTTCCTGATAACTTATCAATCATAGAGCCGGGCTGTGGCTCAGGTAAAAAAATTGCTTATTTGTTAGCGCACTTAGTGAATGTGAAAAGTTTTGTGCCATTTGAGATCTCTAATGAAATGCTTAATTACTCACTGGCCCATTTATCTCCATTATTTCCTGAGTTAGCTATTTCGCCGTTGTTGGGGGATTTTACTCATAGCCAAATGGTAAAGCAGTTAAGCCGTGAAACACAATTGGATAGCCAAACGAACCTCGTGTATTTTCCAGGCTCAACAATAGGCAATTTTTCACCGCTAAAAGCCATTGAGATCATGAAAAATTTCCATCGGTTATGTGGTATTAACGGTTATGTATTGATTGGCATTGATTTGCTCAAAGACCGTCAAGTATTACTTGATGCTTATGACGATAAACAAGGCGTCACCGCGGCATTTAATAAAAACTTGCTCCAGCGTATTAATGCTGAGTTAAATGCTGATTTTGATCTTAGCCAGTTTAATCACCAATCACGGTTTAATGAAAAACTAAGCCGTATTGAAATGCATTTGATCAGTAACTGTGATCAAACAGTCACCGTCAATGGCGAATCATTTAGCTTTTCTCAAGGTGAGAGTATCCATACAGAAAACTCCCATAAATACGCACTACAGGCATTTACTGAACTTAGCGCCCAAGCTGGATTACGTTTAGAGCAAACGTGGCAAGACGAGCAGGGGTATTTTGCATTGTGTTTATTAAGGCCAATTTAAACAATGAACAGTCCATAATTTATTATTTAACTGTACTTAGCTAAAAATGCTGCGCAAATTGATTTTTTAATAGTATAAATACTACATTAAACCTACGGCTGCTGGTGTAGCCATTATAAAACCTTATTACGAAGAGGTTAGTGTGGACAGTTCTACTAAATTAAAAACGATTGCAGCACATTTATTTGCACAACGCACAAGTGCAGCGCCACAATCAGATTTACCGCCACAATTAGCATTAACAAGCACTGAAGATAGTTTAGCTGTTCAACAATTGATGATTGCATTAAACAAGGGCCAAGTATTTGGTTGGAAATGCCTATTACCACTTGATAACGGTGCGATTATTTTGGCTCCAATATTAAAGCCGCCGCAATCATTTGCACAAATCTGCACATTATATACTGAACAAAACAAGGCACGGATAGAGCCTGAAATTGCTTTTGTGTTTGCGCAAAATATGCCAAAGCAGGCCAGCTATAGCGAAGCTGAAATTGACCACGCGGTGAGTGACACGCATATGGCACTTGAGCTGATCCAAAACCGTTTCTCTACAGCGTATCAAGCAAATCACTTTACAAAGTTAGCGGATGGTTTAAGTAACCAAGGGGTGTTACTTGGTCCTAAAATTAATAAGCAAGCAGCTTATGATGCGGCACATATTACTATCGCGATAACACAAAATAATCAGTGTCATAGCTATCTTGGCAAGCACCCATGTGGTCTGGCACAAACACCAATCTATTGGGCAATAAATTATCTGGCTAAGTGTGGGATCACGCTCGCTGCTGGCCAAATTCTCATAACAGGCTCATATTGTGGTGTTATTGAGTTAGACACTGATGTTGATACTGAAATTGACTATGCAGGGCTTGGAAAATACACCGTCAAATTTAGTGGCTTAACTGATAATGACATTACTGTTTTTTAAACGGTAATTAATGGTTGCTCCGGCAACTGAATCTTGGAAAAGCTGGCCATGTGTTTGTTCAGTGTATTGTTTGATTATGGGGGCAATAATGCAGATGGCTGAACCTGTAGCGCTATCTTCATCAACGCCATAATAAGGAGCAAAATATCGAAAATGCCACTGTGTGTTTTGATAAGCTGTTTGGCGTTGTTGCAATACAATCACTGCATTTGGGTAGTATTGTAATTGTGCTGTATTTATCGCGAGTGTTTTTAAAGGCTGATCACTGTTAATCATCAAAGTACTGTAGCCGTTAATTTCTGCTGTTTTATAGCTTTGCACTATTGAGGCTGGAATGGCTTGTTGCAGCAGAACCTCTGTTTGTACCTCGGTGCTATCAATGGTGGTTAATTGTAGTTGCAGTGCGCGTTGATGTATTCTGGTTTCAAATACTTCCCCTGTTTTTGTATAAAAGGTGTTTGGGCTAAACCCTTGCCATTTTTTTAAAAACAGTGCAGCGGCGAGTGTCCCATGACCACAGCGGCTGATCTCATGGCTGTGATTAAACCAACGAATAGGGCATCGATTTTTTTTGATATTGGCTTGATTTAAAAATACGGTGGCAGGCTGAGCGGTGTTTTTTGCAATGCGCTGCATTAGTCGAGTTGTTAACCCGGTTTTATAAATAACAATTAACGCAGACGAACCTTTACAGCGTCTCGCTGTATCGTTAAAAACTTGCTCAATAGCAAAAGACTGCACAAAGCGCGGGGCTTTGTGCAGTCTGTGAGTTAATGCCAGATTTAATAAGCGACTAGGCTTATTATTTCTTTTGTGCATAGGCGTCGTTATGAATACCTGCGGCACGACCTGATGGATCGGCATTATTTTGAAATGATGCATCCCATAATAACGCTTCAGGTGTTGAACAGGCGACTGACTTACCGTGTGGTACACATTTAGCGGCTGCATCACCTGGGAAGTGAGATTCAAAAATAGTACGGTAGTAATACGCTTCTTTTGAATCAGGTGTATTAATAGGGTATTTAAATTTTGCGTTTTCAAGCTCTTGATCGGTTACTTGCTCGTTTACAAACTCTTTTAATGTATCAATCCAGCTGTAGCCTACACCATCCGAAAACTGCTCTTTTTGACGCCATAACACTTCATCAGGTAAGTAGCCGTCAAAGCCTTCACGTAAAATATGCTTTTCAATTTTGCCATCTTTACACATTTTAGCTTCAGGGTTGATACGCATAGCAACATCAACAAACTCTTTATCAAGGAAGGGAACGCGGGCTTCTACACCCCATGCCGCCATTGATTTATTTGCGCGTAAGCAATCAAACATGTGCAGTTTAGATACTTTACGGTTTAATTCTTCATGAAACTCTTGTGCATTTGGTGCTTTATGAAAGTACAAGTAACCACCAAATAGCTCATCAGCGCCTTCACCAGAGAGCACCATTTTAATACCCATCGCTTTGATTTGGCGAGCCATTAAGTACATCGGAGTAGAAGCACGGATCGTCGTTACATCGTAGGTTTCAATGTGATAAATAACTTCACGCAGGGCATCAATCCCTTCTTGAATCGTAAATATAATCGGGTGATGAACAGTTCCTATCATATCAGCTACTTTTTGTGCAGCCGCTAGATCTGGGGAGCCCTCAAGGCCAACCGAGAAAGAGTGCAGTTTAGGCCACCATGCATCGCTTTCATCATTATCTTCAATACGTTTTGCTGCAAAACGTTGGGTAATAGCTGAAATAACGGATGAATCTAAACCGCCTGACAACAACACGCCATAAGGTACGTCACACATTAGCTGACGTTTAACGGCGGCTTCAAGTGCATCTTTGACGTCTTCGGCTTTTGCGCTGTTATCTTTAACTGCATCGAAGCTTTGCCAATCACGGGCATAATATGGGCGCAATTGACCATCTTTACTCCATAAAAAATGTCCAGGAGGAAATTCTTCAATATGCTTACAGATTGGTGAAAGTGCTTTTAGCTCTGAGGCAACATAAAAGTTACCGTGCTCATCGTGGCCAGTATAAAGTGGAATAATACCAATATGATCACGGCCAATTAAATAAGCGTCTTGTTCTTCGTCATATAAACAAAAAGCAAAAATACCGTTCAGATCATCTAAAAATTCAGGCCCTTTCTGTTTGTATAACGCTAAGATAACTTCACAATCTGATTGAGTTTGAAAAGTGAAATCGGTTTCAAGGTTAGCGGCAAGTTCTTTGTGATTATAAATTTCGCCATTAACCGCTAGAATATGAGTTTTTTCAGGGTTGTATAAAGGCTGCGCACCGCTTGATACACCAACAATGGCTAAACGTTCATGCACTAAAATCGCTTTCTCAGATGAATATACACCAGACCAATCAGGCCCGCGGTGACGTAATAATTTTGACATTTCAATTGCTTGCGTACGCAATGGAGCGGGATCAGACTTTATATCTAATACACCAAAAATTGAACACATAGTAACTCCTCATTCCTATCATGTGTGTTAGTTAGGTCATAATACCTAACCATTCACGTTTGTTTTAACAGAAATAATTAACTAAGTCACATAGCTTTTACAATATTTTCAGAATAATTTATGCACCAGCATGGCCGCTGATGCACCAAGTTGGTCAGTGGGTGGTGCCAGCCGCGACTTTTACATCTTGTTTTGCAACAATAGCTTCGTTGATCATTACTTTTAACGCGCTTAGCACGGTTTCTTCGCTCATACTCGGTGCGCCATTATGGTGCACGGCTTGGCTTGGTAAATAAGGGATATGCACAAAGCCCCCTTTGATGTGTGGTTCATGCTCATTGATATGATGTAATAGACCATACATAACATGATTACACACATATGTACCCGCTGTATTAGAAATGGCGGCTGGGATCTCACTTTGTTGCAGTGCTAATAACATGCGTTTGATAGGTAATTTTGCAAAATAAGCAGCAGGAGCATTTTTGACTACGGGGTGATCAATGGGTTGCTTTCCTGCGTTGTCTTTAATTCGGGCATCATCAATATTAATCGCGATACGCTCTATGCTTATTTCACTGCGGCCACCGGCTTGGCCGATACATAATACTAGAACCGGATGATGCTGCTCTATGGCTTTATAAAGCACCTCTAATGAGGTATTAAACTCACACGGTAGCTCAAGGGCTATTACTCGGTGCTTAGCGATTAAATGTTCGTCGAGTTTGCTTACCGCTTGCCACGACGGATTGAGCGATTCGCCGCCAAATGGTGCAAACCCAGTTATCAATACGCAGGGCATGCTTGATGTCAGTTTAGTCATTAAAAATCACCATATACATTAAAATAATATTGACCGTTAATAAGGCCAGCGCAGTAGGTATTTGCACCTTTATAACATGGTATTTGTCTTTTAGGTCGAGTAATGCCGCTGGAATGATATTAAAGTTTGCTGCCATTGGCGTCATTAACGTTCCACAGTAACCACTGTACATCCCAATTGCTACCAGTGGTGCGGCGCTGGCGCCATGACCTTCGATTAAAAAAGGCATAGCAATACCCGCAGTCATTACCGGAAATGCAGCAAACGCATTTCCCATCACCATGGTAAATAACGCCATGCCAACACAATACAGCACCACCAGCATAAAACGATTCTCTGGCGCTATAAATAAAGTAACCAACTCTTTAATTGAGTCTCCTGTTTGCGCCACAATAAACACGCCACCAAGCATTGCTAGCATTTGTGGCAGTATTGCTGCCCAACCGATAGAATCTAGCAGCCGACGGGATTCAGTGACAGCTTCAATCGGATTTCCCCCAGTAATTTTCCAGCCAATAAGTAGCGCAGATACACACGCTATAGTGAGCGATGCGAGAGTTAAATGACGTTGATCAAGTAAGTAATAATCACCAATTGCGATACCATCAAAAGAAACAGTCAGTAATACCGTGATCACGGGTATCATTAATGCGGGAACAAATAATTTATTGCCTAGGCGAGAGGCCGATTGTGTTTGTTGCTGCTCAGTGAGTGGTTGATAACTGCCCATGCTTACTAGGTTTAAACCCGCTAACAGGGCAATTAATACTACGCTCACACCAACCCATAAATAAGTGTTGGCTTTGCCGAACAAGGCAATAGATACATCACCAAATAAAAAACTGCTACCAAATAACAACCAAAATAATGCTGTGGTGAGCCTTTTTGGATGGTTTTTGTCTTGCAGCGTTCGAACAACTAAAAACATCACAACGAGACCAATTAATAAATAAATGTTCTCAATGGTGATAATTGTAGCGTTTGAGTTAGTTACATCGGTTGTTAGTACTTTACTCATCACACTTCCTGCTGTTTGTAGTGAGCAACAGCCAGAGCTATTTTTGCTTCTAAACGAGATAATCTAAATAAATGAATAATGAGTGCGGCAATGGCGGTCGGAATAGCCCATAAACCAATATGCAGCGGTTCAATACCGGCAATGCCGTTTTCCTTTAAGAAGGCATCCATCAATAGTACAGCACCAAAAGCAATGAAAATGTCTTCTCCAAAGAACATCGCAATATTATCAACGGCAGCTGCATGGGCGCTGATCATGTCTTTTATGGGTTTTGGCAGCTCACCGTGTTTATTGGTCGCGGCACCTAATGCCATGGGGGCTAATAATGGACGAACAGTTTGTGCTTGACCGCCAAGGCTTAATAACCCAAGGGCTGCTGAGCATTCTCGAACGATAAAATACAGGGCTAATATACGTGCGCTGGTGGCACTTTGAATTTGTGCAATCCAGTTTTTCGCATGCTGTTGTAAACCATAGCGCTCTAGCAGTGCGATAACGGGTAAAATAAGAATAAAGCTGGCCAGTTGACGAGAGTTCATAAACTTCTCGCCAAAGGTTTGCAAAAGGGTGAGGATATCTAAATTTACCGCCCAACCAGTTGCAAGGCCAGCAACGGTTACTACAATCAGTGGGTTAAAGCGCAAGGCAAATCCTAGCACAACCACTGGAATGCCAATTAATGGCCAATAATTAAGATCAAACATCATAGTTCCTACACTGTGCTGTGTTTATTATTATTTATTAAGCTGAGCTTTTATTTAGTGATTGGTTATCTGATGCTCAAGTTTTTTAGTGCAATAGTCAATTGTTGTAGGTGAGCGTCAAGTTTTCGCTGCGCAGTATTTGCAGCTGCTAGGTTGACGAATTCAAATCGCACAAAGTCACCAGGTTTAAGTTGTGCAAATTGGTGTTGATCCGCACTTATTATAGTACCAAGTAGCGGGTATCCTCCGGTTGTTTGGCCATCATTTAGCAATACGATAGGCTCACCACTGGGTGTTAGTTGGATAGAGCCCGGTCTAACAGCTAAAGAAGGCAATGAATGTGTATGCATTAATTGATTATGCTCAGTACTGAGCCTTACTCCCATACGATTACTTTGCGGACTGACTTGCCATTTCGTCTGGGCAAAAAAATCACTAAATTGTTGTGATAGTAATTGTTGATGTGGGCCTGAATGGACGCGGATCACACTGCGCTTAGCGGGGGCAATCGCTCCACGTTGCGGCCAATTGCCATCAAATGGCGTGATTGGGACTTGATCATTGGCTTGTAAAGGCGCGCCCGTTAGGCCACCAAAACCTGCTGCAATATCGGTGGCTGTTGAATTCATCACTGCATGACAATCAATGCCGCCTTTAATTGCGAGGTAGCTGCGAAAACCTTGCCGAGCGGTGGCAAATGTCAGTGTTTGTCCTTGCTCTACTGGATAACTCCAGCCGGGATAAATACTTACTCCATCAAGCTTTGCTTGCATATCAGCGCCATGCAGCGCAATAACAGTGGCACATTGAAACTGTAATTGCGCTAAGCCTAAAGTGATCTCAATAACGCTTTGATTATCATCATTGCCCACTAAACGATTGGCAATGATCATTGCATAAGGGTCAAGCGCACCAGATTGGGCAATTCCTAAATGACGATAGCCATGACGGCCGAGATCTTGAATCGTCATTTGCATTCCGGGCTTTATTACGGTGATCATAATACCGACTCCTTAGTAATAAATTGCAGCGTATCGCCCGGTTGTATTGCGCATGGTGGAGTATTTTCACTGTCAAATAATGCAAAATCACTGTGGCCGATAATATGCCAACCACCGGGCGAATCAGCTGGGTAAATCGCGGTTTGATTAGCGCCAATGGCAACCGAACCTTTGGGCACTCGAGTTCGCGGCTGTGCTCTGCGCGGAGTATGTAATTGACTATTCAGACCGTGCAAATATGCAAAGCCTGGCTGAAAGCCTAAAAACAATACTTGATAATGCCCTTGGCTATGTATATCAATTACTTGTTGTGGCGATAAATTGTGATACTCAGCTACATAGTCTAGATCTGGGCCATAGTCACCACCGTATTGGGTAATAATTTTATGATGCTTACCCTGATAGTCGTGCGGATTTATATTTGCCCACCAAAGTGCTAACTGAGCTTGCCAGTGAGCAAGCGAAGTAGGGTCTATTAAATAAACTGTCAGCGAGTTCATTGCGGGTACTACATCTATAAAGGCGTCGCTGGTGTTGCATTGTTGCACTAGTGCCCAGATTTTTTTTTGAATGCTCAGACTGTCATCGTTTAGGGCAGTGGCATCAAGCAATATGCTGTTATTACTGAGGACACTAATAGTTGGAGAGATAGTTTGTTGATCCATAGCCAAATGTATTTATTATTCTTGAATACCTCAAACTAGCATATAACGTATGAAATGTTTATAGCGATGCGACTAGTTAACAACCTTGCAATATTAACATTACCCAGTGTAGCGCAAACACATTAGTTTGGTTATGGAATGTTCTGGACTAATACACGTAAACTAGATATGTGAGTCAGACTATAAAAAACTGTGGCATATCACTCACTATTGCTTAGAGTAGGTGTTTGATAATGCCACAGTTGTTATAACAACTAATGATGTTAGTAGAATGCATTAAGTTATAATAGCTTACTGCTAATTACTTAACAGCCACTCACTGAGCAAGCGCACACCATAACCTGTGCCGCCTGGTGAAATTTCATCTTTTCCTTTAGTTGCTAGTGCATTACCTGCAATATCTATGTGTACCCAACGAGTTTCACCAGCAAAATGTTGCAAAAAGCTGGCGGCCGTTGTTGCTCCGGGGCCACTTGAGCCTAGGTTTTTAAGATCGGCAATGTCTGAACTTAAGGTTTCTTTATATCCCAGCGGTAAGCGCCATAGGTTTTCGTTTACTTGCATTCCAGCTAAAGTGAGTTGCGTAACAAGCGTATCGTCATCAGAAAACACCGCCGCATAATCGTTACCTACGGCTTTGATTTTAGAGCCGGTAAGGGTGGCAACGTCTATCATGATCTCCGGCTTGAAATATTCACGTGCATACCACATTGCATCACTTAATACTAAGCGTCCTTCTGCATCAGTATTAACAATCTCAACGCTTAAACCTTCTGCGGTGCGAACCACATCACCAGGGGCAACAGCGTATTGCGACACCATATTGGCAGCCATACCCATAACGGCAACAATGTTTTTGTCAGCTTTTGCAAGCGCCATTGCTTTGATAGTCCCAAGTACAGCGGCGGCGCCAGCCATATCAGATTTCATACGCGCAATTGATGCGCCTGTTTTGATACTATAACCACCAGAGTCAAAGGTGATCCCTTTACCAACCAGAGCAATAGGGGTCGCGTTTGAGCCTTTGTAATGTGCAACGACTAAGCGAGCGCCTTGTTCGCTGCCACGCCCGACAGCTTCAAGTGCCCCCATTCCTAGTTCTATTAATTGCTTAGGCTCTAAAATAGTGATTTCTACACCTAGAGACTCAAGCTCTTTTGCCGCACTAGCAAAGTCAACAGGAGTCATTTCGCTGGCCACTTCTGAGGTTAAATCACGTGCTAAAAACACTCCTGCTTGAATGCTTTCAAGTTCAGAATAGTTACGTTTTGTTTGCTTGGAATTACTAACGTCAAAATGATAACTGACAGTGTGAGTGTTCGGATTTTGTTTATATTTTTCAAAACGATGGTCGCGTAAATTTGCACCGTGTGCAAAGTGAGCACTAAGTACACTGTTATTGTTTACGCCTTCAACGTCATCGAATACAACCGCAGCAGTTGTTGTTTTACTGCTCATTAATCGCGCATGAATATTACCACCTAGTTTGGTCATTAACGCTCTATCAAGCTTATCTTGCTTACCGGTACCAACAATTAGCACGCGTTTATAGTCACTATTATAAGGTGCAATTAATTCAACAGTACTGGCGTATTTGCCACTAAAACTTTCATTTTCAATAGCGTGCTGTAATTGAGCATTGAACTTTTTATTGATTGAGTTAAATGCGGTATTGCTCCCATCCTCACTGTAAAACAACACTAATGCTTGTGCATTACTATCAAGCTTGGAAGAAAAATTAAACTCTGCAGCATGGCTTTGCGTACTAAGTGCAAGGGCAATTGATAATGCAGAAAAAGCAATAAGGTTTTTCATATTTGTACCTTTATTAAATAAACACGTTTTACCTCATTTATTCGCATAGGTTAAGTCGGATTCGGTAAAGCCGCAATAATGAGCGATAAAATAACCCACATTCCTGAAATAATATGTTCTGCTTCAAGGTCTACTAAAATGAAGCAACAAATAGAAAGAGGTAGAGTATGTTGGCAGCAAAGAATTGGCTTAAATTAACCACTTTAACAATTTTGTTCAGTGCGGCAAGTTATGGTGTTTCCCTTAACAATGAAAAAGATAATGATATTCAAGCAACAATGCATTTAGAAACCATGGTACTTGGTTCTGGTTGCTTTTGGGGGCCAGAAAAACGTTATGAAGCGCTTCCTGGTGTAATTGATGCAAAGTCAGGCTATGCAGATGGTAAGGGTTTTAAAGCAACTTATCGTAATATTACCCAATCATCGCGCAAGTTCGATGAAAATAATTACGCTGAAGTTGTTCAGGTTACTTACAATAGCAATATAATCAGTGCTGCAACGTTATTAAAAAGTTACTTTGAAAGTCATGATCCAACGCAAAAAAATCGCCAAGGAAATGATATTGGCACGCAGTACCGTTCAATTATTTTAACTACTACTGAGCAACAAGCTGCACTGGCTGAAGAATTAAAACAGCAGTATCAAGATAAACTAACCCAAGCTGGTTATGGCTCTATAAAAACCATTATAAAACCATTAACGGAATTTTTTCCGGCTGAGGAATATCACCAAGACTACTTAGTTAAAAATCCTAATGGCTATTGCCCAGATCATTCAACAGGCGTTGTATTTGAAAAACGCAGTGATGATAAAGTTGATAATACGGCTTTACTCGCAGGAAAGCAGATAGTGATCATTGATTCACGAGATTACTGCCCTTATTGTGAAAAACTCAAAAAAGATGTGTTAAATGATTATCAAGGAACCATTGCCGTCACTTATCGTAAAGCCGATCAACTTGATGGTTTAACGATTAAATCAGCGACGTGGGCCACCCCAACAATCTTATTTTTAGAAGATGGTAAAGAGGTTTATGGTCGCCAAGGTTATGTGTCTAGCGAAGAGTTTTATAAAGCACTTGGCGCATTTAAATTAGGGGATAGTGAAGCATATACAGTGGCATTTAAGGCCCGTACAGATAGTCCGTTTTGTAAACAGTACGATATTTTTAAAAATACCCCGGACGGTATTTTTATAGACAAACTCAGTGGTGTACCACTGTTTGATACTCGGGATCGGTTCAAATCGGGCACCGGGTGGCTGTCATTTACTCACCCCATCAAAGACAGTGTGACCATGCATGAAGACAATAGTTACGGTATGCAACGTATTGAAATTAAATCTAAATCTACGGGTATTCATTTAGGGCATTTGTTCACAGGTGAAGGTCCAAAAGGTGAAGATCGTTATTGTATCAATGCAACTGTGTTAGATTTTGTTGCTCGCAAAGACACCTAACAGTTTAGAATAATGGCTGAGGAAATTGCAGAGTAAGGCTTCAAAATAAACTATTTTTACGATAAACCCATTGAGCTGGGTTTATCGTATTTAATGAGTTGTATATCAAATTATAAGAGTACAATTAATGTCGGATCATCACTGTTATAGGCTTTATTTTAAGTGTTTAAATGTGTCTAGCAGCCATTTTATAAATAGCTCAAGCTGTGCATTTGCCTCGCCAGGGTAGTGCTGTACTAAATAGTATTTATCCTTGGTTACTAATGGTTCATCAGTAAAGTTGCACAACCAGCCTTCGTCAAACCATGTTTGACTAATAGGCAAAGGAATTAGCGCTATACCCATACCTTGTTGCGCTGCACGGGCAACACCAAACATACTATCTACTTGTATAATTTGCTTGGGTGAAAAGTCATCAAGGCCTGCATGTTCAGCCCATTGATGCCAAGCCCAAGGACGCGCTTTGTGCAAAATTAACGGCACTTGTTGTAATGCTTCAAGTGGCTTTTTGTGCCACTGTTGCCAATTTTCTTTATTACAAGCCGGTGTGTATTGTAATGAAAACAGCTCGTGGACAACGCCTTCAATTGGCTTCGAAGACGACAGCACAATAGATAAATCACTTTGTTTAGTTAACTCTTTACGCGTTTTCATGGTGTTTAGTTGTAAATTGGTTTTAGGGTGCTCAACAGTCCACTCGCTCAGTTTCGGCATTAATAACTCACTGGCAAAAAACTCTGGCAAAGTAATGCTGATGGTTATATTTTCTTGCAGCTGACTAAATTCGTTAATGGTTTTTTCGAGTGCTTTTATAAGTGGTGATACCGAGTCATAAAAGTTTTTCCCCGCAGCTGTAAGTCTGATCGAGCGTGTTTGGCGCTCAAACAACTCAATCCCTAACTGTTCTTCTAGTTGCTTTATTTGATGACTAACAGCAGATGGAGTCAAATAAAGCTGATTGGCGGCTTCTTTAAAGCTTAGCGTTCTTGCCGCAAAACAAAATGAACGCAATCCTCTGATAGGTGTTTGCATAGTCGTTGCTAGTAATTCTCAATAACGTTAGTTAAGCAATTATTATCCCAATTTGCAAAAAACCTCTGCTTAAAGTATGGGAATAGGTAATATTTGCCAGAATGCCTAATAAATAGACTTTATTGGATTGTTTAATCTGCTATAAGTATTTAAATAGCTAATATATTAAGTTATTTCCGTTGCTTATTAAATTATATGTTTAAGCAATTTCAGTGATTTTCACAATCATGGGGCATTATACGCTATTTGTGTGACAAATTGGTGCAGCCAAAAAAAATCCCTCTTGCGAGGGATGCAACTCTTGTAATGAACTTTGAAGGGGCAATTTTAGTGTAATTGTGTGACGTAATAATACCTATTTGTGTACAAAATAAAGTGGAGATATGAAGCACAACCAATCTTGATTAGACATTAATGTAACAAAACACAATAATAGTAGAAAAATGAAAAAGGATTTACTGATAATGTTTTGTACAAATTGTGGAAAGGAAAACCAAGATTCTAATAAGTTTTGCTTTAATTGTGGCCTTAGCTTAAAGGAAGTAATTACATTTAAAGCCTCTTGTACTAGTGAGCCTAAGAGCACTCACAATAATTTTCCATTAGTAACTATTCCGCAAAATAAACACTTCAATAAAGCCGTTATAGTTTTTATATTCTTGTTAGTTATTGCTGTTTTAGCCCCAGATAAAGAAGAAAGTGAATTTTACTCAGCTGAAGATAAATCAAGACTCTGTAGAGCTTATATAGGAACAGTTTTTCATAAACCATTTACTCATGTTTCTGCATACAATCAGCATGGTAATCATACCTATGTTGAATATACTAGAAACTCTGATATGACTAATTGGCAATATGTTTGTAATGTTACTGATAAGGAAATTGTATGGGCAGGATGGCAAAGTGATTTAAATGATTGGGGGCGTTGGAGGTATGAAGAACTAGGTAAATTGTCATATCGAGAAGATGAGAATATTGTAATAATTTCAGGTAAGAAAATAGATGTTACGAGAGTCTATTTGATGGATTGATAAGCATGGATAAAAAAAATCCCTCTTGCGAGGGATTTTGGGTAACTCAGCGCCATTGGCACTGGGAATGAGGTCGGTACAGGGTGGACCTGAGCGTTAAATTAAAAAACCATCTCAGGGATTTCACCATCAACAAGTAATTTACCTGCTGTTTTACTAATAATTTCATCAACTGACACGCCCGGTGCGCGTTCTAAAAGATGAAATGCGCCGTCTTTGACTTCTAACACGGCTAAATCTGTTACTATTTTCTTCACACAGTTAACACCAGTTAAAGGTAAAGAGCAACTTTCTAGCAGTTTCGAGTCACCATGTTTACTCGCATGGGTCATAGTAACGATAATATTTTTTGCACCAGCGACAAGGTCCATCGCGCCGCCCATGCCTTTGATCAACTTTTTAGGGATCATCCACGATGCGATACTACCGTTTTGGTCAACTTCAAATGCACCTAGAACAGTTAAGTCTACATGACCTCCACGGATCATTGCAAAACTATCTGCACTATTAAATATGGCTGCGCCTTTAGCTGCTGTCACGGTTTCTTTACCCGCGTTGATCATATCTGCATCAAGCTCTGCTTTAGTAGGGTATTGCCCCATGCCTAGTAAGCCATTTTCAGACTGTAACATCACCTCAATGTTATCAGGTACGTAGTTTGCCACTAACGTAGGAATACCGATACCGAGGTTAACGTAATAACCGTCTTGTAGTTCTTGTGCAACGCGCATTGCGACTTGTTCACGTGATAATGCCATAATTATTGCTCCTTAATCGCGAGTGGTTACACGTTCAATGCGTTTTTCAAAGTTACCTTTGATCACGCGATTAACAAAAATACCAGGGGTGTGAATTTGGCTTGGTTCTAATTCACCCGGTTCAACAATTTCTTCTACTTCAGCAACGGTAATTTTACCTGCTGTTGCGGCCATTGGATTAAAGTTCATGGCAGTATGGCGAAACACTAAATTACCATAACGATCCGCTTTCCATGCTTTTACAATGGCAAACTCACCAGTGATTGATTCTTCTAAGATATAAGGGCGTCCGTTAAATTCTTTTACATCTTTACCTTCTGCCACAGGCGTACCGTAGCCTGTCGCTGTATAAAAAGCAGGAATGCCAGCACCACCGGCACGCATTTTTTCAGCCAGCGTACCTTGCGGAGTAAGCTCGACATCAATTTCGCCGCTCAACAATTGCTGTTCGAATAGGGCATTTTCACCCACGTAGGAGGCAATAATTTTTTTAATTTGCTTGTCATGCAATAAAATACCTAAACCAAAATCATCTACACCGCAGTTATTCGATACCACAGTAAGTTCTTTGGTTTGTTTACGTTTGATTTCGCTGATCAATCCCTCAGGGATACCGCATAAACCAAAACCACCAGCGATAATGGTATCGCCATCTTTTAAGCCTTCCATTGCAGCTTCATAACTTGAAACCACTTTATCGAAACCGGCCATGGGCCCACTCCTTATTTGTAATTATATGACTACTAATTTAAGGCTAAATATAGACTATTGATCAGTAGTTTGATTTTTAAGTGCCAAGGATACCTTGCTCACAGGTTGTTTATTTAATGCCGTGCAAATTGCCCAACCAGCTTTAGCCAGTCTTTCTAAATCAATTCCATGCTCTATGCCAAGTCCTTGTAGTAAGTAAACTACATCTTCAGTGGCAACATTTCCTGACGCACCCTTTGCATAAGGGCAGCCACCAAGGCCTGCAACCGCACTGTCAACCGTTGCTATACCTCGCTTTAAGGCAGTGTAAATATTTGTGAGCGCTTGACCATAAGTGTCGTGAAAATGAACAGCTAACAATGACTTATCAATTTCAGCTAGTAGCACGTCTAACAGCTCATCGACCTTTTTTGCGGTACCTACGCCAATAGTGTCACCTAGGCTTACTTCGTAACAACCAAGGTCTAATAACTTTTGACATACTTGTAGTACGCGCTGCGGATCGATATCGCCTTCGTATGGGCAGCCAAGCACACAACTAACATAACCACGAACACGAATATTATGTGATTTAGCAAAGGCCATTACATCAGTAAAGCGGGCTATGCTTTGGTCAATTGAGCAGTTAATATTCTTCTGACAAAAGGCTTCACTGGCAGCGGTAAAAATAGCAAATTCTTTAATACCTACAGCATGGGCTGCTTCTGCACCTTTTAAGTTAGGCGTAAGTGCCGTTAAATTAGTCGTAGGTAAATCAAGCGCACTGATCACATTGCTGGAATCGGCCATTTGTGGCACCCATTTCGGTGATACAAATGCGCCTGCTTCAATGTCTTTAACACCTGCATCAGCAAGAGCGTTAATTAAGGTTACCTTATCTTGGGTAGTTACTGCACGCTCGTTTTGTAAGCCATCACGGGCACCAACTTCAACAATGCGAACATGACTTGGTAGTGTACTATTCATCTGCTGCGCTCTCATCGCTGACAATTGCTAATAGGGCACCATGACTCACCAGAGCACCTTCTGCAAAACAATAGCTTTGCAATACACCATCATGGGGGGCGGTAAGCGTATATTCCATTTTCATTGCTTCTATGATCACCACAGCATCACCTTTTGTGATGGTGCTGCCAACGTCAATAAGGTGTTTTACAACGGTACCATTAAGTGGTGCTGCAAGCGGTAGGGCATCGCTTTCGTGATCACTGATATAGTGTTTATCAAAAATATCAAAGGTAGTTTGCAATGCCTTGTACATTACTGTGATGCTATTGTCTGCAGTAACCACATGGGCGATATGTTTATTGCCATTGATAAATACACTACACAGGTTATTGTCGATACTGCCAGAGGTTGTATAGTCAACCTCATCGATGCGGACTGTGTACCCCGCTTGATGAGCTGTTGCAGTGATCGCATTATCAACGAATGGCACCTTGATTGTTGCTTCTGCATTGAGTTTAAAACCAGCTAGACTGCCCCATGCGTTCTGAGTTCCTTGACGATTAAGCCCAGTTAAATAGCTAAATGCAGCTATAATGCGGCTGCTAACAGCGTGTTGTTGATTAACTTTAAGCAACGCATCGCCTTGCTCTTCAATAAAGTGAGTATCAGGAGCGCCTTGCTTAAAGGTTGCATGGTTAGCAAGGGTGTGTAAGAAGCTCACATTACAACTAAAGCCCGCTAAATGAAATTGTTCAAGGGCTGTGCTTAATCGTGCTAAAGCTTGCTCGCGCGAGTCATCATGAACGATCAATTTAGCGATCATAGGATCGTAAAATGGACTGATCTCATCCCCTTGCATGATCCCAGTATCAATGCGTACATACTCAGATTGAACTGGTATATACAAGCCATTGATGGTACCAGAGCAAGGAATAAAGTCATTGCTTGGATCTTCGGCGTAAATACGCGCTTCAAAGCTGTGGCCCTGTAATTGGATATCACTTTGTTGCATGGGTAATGGGTTACCTGCGGCGACGTTAATTTGCCAATTAACTAAATCGACACCAGTCACCATTTCAGTAACAGGGTGCTCAACTTGCAGCCGGGTGTTCATTTCCATAAAGAAGAATTCATCGCCACACAGTAAAAACTCAACCGTGCCTGCACCTCGGTAATTGATCGCAAGTGCACAGCGTACTGCGGCTTCGCCCATTTCTTTGCGTAGTTCGTCAGATAAACCAGGCGCGGGGGCTTCTTCAATCACCTTTTGATGGCGGCGTTGTAATGAACAATCACGATCACCTAAGTACACACAGTTACCGTGATTATCAGCAAACACTTGCACTTCAACATGGCGTGGTTTATTAACATAGCGCTCAAGTAGTACTAAGTCGTTACCAAAACCGGCGATTGCCTCACGCTGTGCACCTTGTAGAGCACTGATAAAGTCTTTTGCATGTTCAACCACGCGCATGCCTTTACCACCGCCACCAAAGGCTGCTTTGATAAGCACTGGGTAACCAATTTTTTCAGCTTCAGCTTGTAAAAACGCAGGATCTTGTTTGTCACCATAATAACCAGGTACTAATGGTACATTCGCGGCTGCCATTATTTCTTTGGCGCGGGTTTTTGAGCCCATTGCTTCGATACTGCTCGCTGGTGGGCCTATAAACGCAATATTATTGGCTTCACAGGCCTTTGCAAATTCACTGTTCTCAGATAAAAAGCCGTAACCAGGGTGAATGCAATCAGCACCTGCATCCAGTGCTACTTGGATAATTTTATCAGCTACCAAATAGGAGTCTTTACTCGGCGCTGCGCCAATATGGTAGGCTTCATCGGCGAGTTTTACATGTTGTGAATTTTTATCTGCATCAGAGTAAACCGCCACAGTGGTTAAGCCCATTTGCTTTGCGGTACGCATAACCCGACAGGCAATTTCGCCGCGATTAGCAATAAGAATTTTTTGTAATGATTGTGTGCTCATGGTGATCCCTATTTTTGCCAATTTGGTGGGCGTTTTTCAAAAAAGGCAGATAACCCTTCTTGACCTTCTTCAGATACGCGAATTTTGGCGATACGCTCTGCGGTTAAATTTATGATTTGTTCATTAATATCATGGCCAGCTACATCGTTGATCAATTGTTTTGCTGCGCGAACCGCGACAGGGCCGTTGTTGATCAGTGTTTCGAGTAGTTGATCAAGCGCGCATTCAAGTTTACCGGTTACTTGATGAATTAAGCCTAATTGCTTGGCTGTGTGGGCATCAAAAATCTCAGCGGTTAAAAAATAACGACGTGCAGCGCGCTCGCCAATGGCTCTGATCACATACGGGCTGATTACAGCTGGAATGAGGCCAAGTTTTACTTCGCTTAAACAAAACTGTGCATTGTCTTGGCATATGGCTATGTCACAACAGGCAATTAAGCCCAGTGCGCCGCCAAATGCCGCGCCTTGCACAGAACATACCGTTGGCAGTGGGCTGCTGGCTAATACATGCATTAATTTGGCAAGTTGTTTTGAATCCGCAAGATTCTCACTGAAGTCATTGTTTGCCATGGACTTCATCCAATTAAGATCAGCCCCTGCAGAGAAATGCTCTCCCTCAGTTTTTAAAACAAGGGCGCGTACATTTAAGCTATTAGCATGCTCTATACATTGAATAAGTTCTTGGATCACTTGCTCGTTAAAGGCATTGCGCTTTTCAGGGCGACTTAAAACGAGTACAGCCACATTTGATTTAGTTATTTGTAGTGTTACTGACATACTCACGTCCTTACATTCTAAATACGCCGAATTGCGAATCACGTTTTGGTGCATTGGCTGCAGCACTGAGAGCTAAACCTAGCACACTTCGGGTATCTGCTGGATCGATGATACCGTCATCCCACAAACGGGCGCTGGCATAGTATGGATGACCTTGTTGCTCGTATTGCTCGATAATCGGCTGTTTAAACTCGCTGATTTGCTGATCAGTCATGCTTTGGCCTTTACGGGCTAAACCATCTTGTTTAACTTGCGCCATAACGCCTGCTGCTTGTTCGCCGCCCATCACAGAAATACGCGCATTAGGCCACATCCACATCATAGTCGGTTCAAACGCACGACCACACATGCCATAGTTACCTGCGCCATAAGAGCCGCCAATTAATACGGTAAATTTTGGAACATCAGCACACGAAACAGCCATCACCATTTTAGCGCCGTGTTTAGCAATGCCTTCGGCTTCGTATTTTTTACCTACCATAAAGCCGGTAATATTTTGTAAAAACACCAGTGGAATATTTCGTTGTGCGCACAGCTGTATAAAGTGCGCGCCTTTTTGAGCTGACTCACTAAACAAAATGCCATTGTTAGCAACAATCCCAACCGGATGACCATAGATTTTCGCAAACCCAGTCACTAAGGTATCGCCAAAGTAACGTTTAAACTCATCAAACGAAGAGTCATCCACGGTACGTGCAATCACTTCGCGAACATCAAATGGCTTTTTAAGATCGGTGCCAACAATGCCGTATAATTCGTTAATATCATAACGCGGTGCTTTTACTTGCTCTAATATTGGCGAAGTAGGGCGTTGATAATTAATTCGTTCAATACATTGGCGAGCAATTGATAACGCATGAGCGTCATTTTCAGCGTAATGATCGGCAACCCCTGATGTTTTACAGTGGACATCAGCGCCGCCAAGTTCTTCTGCGGTTACCTCTTCACCTGTAGCCGCTTTTACCAGCGGTGGGCCGGCTAAAAATATTGTGCCTTGCTCTTTTACAATGATGCTTTCGTCGGCCATTGCAGGCACGTACGCGCCACCTGCGGTACATAAACCCATAACGACTGCAATTTGTGGAATGCCTTTGCCCGACATACGCGCTTGATTATAAAAAATACGACCAAAGTGCAGTTTGTCAGGAAATACATCATCTTGCTCAGGTAGGTTGGCACCACCTGAATCAACCAAATATATACACGGTAGGTGACACCGCTCGGCAATATCTTGTGCGCGTAAATGTTTTTTAACGGTTAGTGGAAAATAGGTGCCGCCCTTAACTGTCGCATCATTGGCGATGATCATACATTCAACGCCTTTAACACGGCCAATACCAGCAACTACACCGGCACAAGGAATCGCTTGCTCATAAACACCAAAGGCTGCAAATTGTGAAATCTCTAAAAATGGTGAACCTTCGTCAAGTAAGGTACTAATGCGTTCACGCACGAACATTTTACCACGGCTTTCATGGCGTTCTATTAACGCTACGCCACCACCTTGGCTGATCTCGCTTACTTTATCGCGTAAATCATCAACCAGTGCCGCCATATTTTTATGATTTTGCAAAAACTGCGGGTCGTGAGGGTTGACGCTTGATTTTAAAATAGTCATAGCGCTTATCCTTAACGGCTTTCAGTGAATAATTCGCGACCAATTAGCATGCGACGAATTTCTGAGGTGCCGGCACCAATTTCATAAAGCTTAGCGTCACGCAATAGGCGGCCAGTGGCGTATTCGTTGATATAACCGTTACCACCAAGAATTTGAATAGCATCAAGTGCCATTTTAGTTGCCAGCTCTGCCGCATATAAAATTGCGCCTGCGGCATCTTTACGGGTCGTTTCACCGCGATCACATGAACGCGCAACAGTGTATACATAAGAGCGGGCTGCATTCATTTGTGTATACATGTCGGCTACTTTGCCTTGTATCAGCTGAAATTGACCAATCGGTGTATCAAACTGCTTACGTTCATGAATATACGGTACTACAATATCCATACAGGCTTGCATGATCCCCAGCGGGCCTGCCGCTAGCACAACACGTTCATAATCAAGGCCACTCATTAGTACCTTAACGCCTTCGTTTAAATTGCCAAGAATATTCTCTTCTGGTACTTCACAGTTTTCGAACACTAATTCACAGGTATTTGAGCCGCGCATCCCGAGTTTGTCGAGTTTTTGGGCGGTAGAAAAACCAGGGAAATTACTCTCAACAATAAATGCGGTGATGCCTTTAGCGCCAGCGGTTAAATCAGTTTTAGCATAGATCACTAAAGTATGCGCATCTGGACCATTGGTGATCCACATTTTATTACCGTTTAAAATGTACTTATCGCCTTTTTTCTCGGCTTTAAGTTTCATTGATACTACGTCAGAGCCTGCGTTTGGCTCACTCATGGCAAGGGCACCAATGTGCTCACCACTAATTAATTTAGGTAAGTATTTTTCTTTTTGTGCTTGCGTGCCATTGCGATTAATTTGATTAACACACAGGTTAGAATGAGCACCGTAACTTAGGCCGATAGAGGCACTCGCTCGGCTAATTTCTTCCATTGCGATTACGTGTTCAAGGTAACCAAGACCGGCACCACCGAGCTCTTCGGGTACGGTCATACCTAGTAAGCCCATTTCGCCAAGTTGTGGCCAAAGCTGATTAGGAAACGCATTATCAAGATCGGTTTTTTCAGCTAAAGGGGCAATTTCTTGGCTAGCAAAACTGTTTACATGATCGCGGATCATATCTGCGGTTTCGCCAAGGCCAAAGTTCATTTCTTTATATAGTGAAATAGTGCTCATGATTCATTCCTGTGTGAGAGACTGTTAATGAATAGTCATTTAATCGTTATTGTTTAAAACTAGTTATTCATCTAATTGATTTAAGGTGTCGCGACAACGACGCTCTGCGGTTACTAATTCCATCAAGACAACTTTAATGTCATCCATTTGTTGGCTTAGATCAGCTTTTTTATCTGAAATTAAGTCAAGCATAGTCACTAACTGTTTAGCGCTGGATTTATCGGCATCATAAAGTTCAAACAAACGGCCTGTTTCAGCTAAGGTAAAACCTAACCGCTTGCCACGTAAAATAAGTTTTAAACGCACTTTATCGCGTTTTGAATAAATACGGGTTTGGCCATTACGCTCAGGTGAAATTAAGCCCTGATCTTCGTAAAAGCGAATTGAGCGGGTGGTTATATCAAACTCTTTAGCCAGTTCACTGATACTAAAGGTTTGTTCATTGCTTGCCGGTTCGGCGGCTGAACTTGCAAAGTTTGTTTGATTATCTTGATTCATAGTGTTTTTACCTCATTCGAATAACTCCAATATAAGTGAAGTTTACGTAAAGGTAAAGTGGATTGTAGAACTTATACTTTAGACTAATAACCTAAAGCCATAAATAGCAGGTGTAACCTGTATTAATGCAGCTTGCAGGGGCGCTGTTTGTATTAGGCTACAGCAAAATAAAGATATGTTTACACTTTCGTTGGGCGCAAAAATCTTGATTTTAGATTTACGTTGGCGTAAACGTAAATATTATGTATGCTCATAAGCAGATTATAAATTACAGTGTTTGGCTAATCTCTGCATATGAATATAGCCAATTATAAAATGGAGCCTTTTTTATGACTACCGAAGCCGTTGTTATTGTAGCAGCAAAACGCACCCCAATGGGTGGTTTTATGGGAGCCCTTAGTGATGCAGCCGCCACTGAGTTAGGTGCAACAGCCATTGCCAGTGCGCTTGCTGACACCGGATTAAGCGATACAGCTATTGATGAAGTGATCATGGGCTGTGTATTACCGGCAGGTTTAGGTCAAGCGCCAGCACGTCAAGCAATGTTAAAAGCAGGTCTTGCGCGCAGTACTGGCGCTACGACCATCAACAAAGTATGTGGTTCAGGTTTAAAGGCCGCCATGCTTGCACATGATTTAATTAAAGCCGGTTCAATTAACAGCGCGGTTGCAGGTGGCATGGAAAGCATGACCAACTCGCCATATTTTATTCCTAAAGCGCGTGGCGGTATGCGTATGGGCCATGGCGAAATTAAAGATCACATGATGAGTGATGGCCTAGAAGACGCATACGATAATAAAGCGATGGGCTGTTTTGCTCAAGATACGGCTGATGAATACGGTATTGGCCGCGAGCAAATGGATGAATTTGCACTTAATTCACTGACCAAAGCCAATGCAGCGATTGCAAATGGCGATTTTGTAAATGAAATTGCGCCGCACACTATTAGCTCTCGCAAGGGCGATGTAACCATCAGCATTGACGAGCAACCAGGTAATGCACGCCCAGAAAAAATTCCCGGTTTGCGTGCTGCGTTTAAAAAAGACGGCACCATCACTGCGGCTAATTCATCGTCAATTTCAGACGGTGGCGCAGCCCTTATTTTAATGAGTGAATCGCACGCCAAAGCACAAGGGCTTACGCCACTGTGTCGTATTGTTGCGCACAGTACCCATTCTCAAAAACCAAGTGAGTTTACTCTTGCTCCTGTTGGCGCAATGAATAGTTTGCTTGCAAAAGCAGGCTGGACAACTGACGACGTTGACTTATGGGAAATTAACGAAGCATTCGCCATGGTAACAATGTTGGCGATTAATGAATTAAAACTTGATGCCAGCAAAGTGAATGTTAATGGTGGTGCTTGTGCACTTGGCCACCCAATTGGTGCTAGCGGCGCACGTATTTTAGTGACACTTATCCATGCTCTTAAAAATCGTGGCCTGAAAAAAGGCGTAGCATCTTTATGTATTGGCGGTGGCGAGGCGGTCGCACTGGCGGTTGAAGCACTATAAATTAGTTAAATTTAAATTCTTACAGCCGTAGGCTCTTTTAACAATAACTACTGCGGCTTAATTTATTACCCTCTGGGGAGGAGTGCGTTATGCACCAAGTACCATTACTGATCAACGGCGAATTTGTTCAATCAACATCAGATCAACTGATTGACGTTATTAATCCAGCAAACCAAGAAGTGTTAGCACAAGTTCCGTGTGCTACCGACGCTGAAATGGATGCGGCTATCGCATTTGCCAAAGACACCTTTAAAAGCTGGAAAGACGTGCCAATTACTGAACGTGCGCGCATTATGATGAAGTATGCAGCACTTTTAAAAGAGCACCACGATGAACTAGCCACCATTATTTGCCATGAATTAGGCAAAACCTTTGAAGATGCCAAAGGCGATGTTTGGCGTGGTATTGAAGTGGTTGAGCAAGCAGCTAATGCGCCATCTTTAATGATGGGCGAAACCATGGAAAACGTGGCCCGTAAAATCGATACTTACTCATACATGCAACCACTGGGTGTGTGCGCGGGTATTACGCCGTTTAACTTTCCAGCGATGATCCCACTATGGATGTTCCCACTGGCGATTGTCTGTGGTAACACCTTTATTTTAAAACCCTCTGAGCAAGATCCGCTGACGCCAATGCGACTCGCTGAACTGTTCATTGAAGCCGGCGCACCTGCAGGTGTACTACAAGTTGTTCATGGCACTAAAGTACAAGTTGACCGCTTATTAGAAGATCCCGCAGTACGCGCAATTTCGTTTGTTGGCTCGTGTGGCGTAGGTGAATACATTTACTCTAAAGGCACTGCTAATTTAAAACGTGTACAAGCCTGTGTCGGTGCTAAAAACCACATGGTGATCATGCCTGATGCAAGTCGCTCACATGTAGTTAATAACCTTGTTGGTGCCTCTGTTGGTGCTGCGGGTCAGCGTTGTATGGGTATTTCAGTGGCGGTGTTTGTTGGTCAAGCGAAAGACTGGGTTGAAGACATCAAAGCCGGTTTTGCCAATGTGCGCCCGGGTGTGTGGGATGACAAAGATGCAGCCTATGGTCCGCAAACATCGACCGCAGCCAAAGCGCGTATTTTGTCACTGATTGCACAAGGTAAAGAGCAAGGTGCAACGTGTTTAATTGATGGCTCTGATTTTACTGTTGCAGGCTATGAAAAAGGTAACTGGGTAGGACCTACCTTATTTACTGACGTCACCACTGAGATGGATTTATACAAAGAAGAAATTTTTGGCCCAGTACTGGCGTGTATGTTTGTTGATTCGCTTGATGAAGCAATCGCGCTTATAAATGATTCTCCATTTGGTAATGGCACGTCGTTATTCACCTCAAGTGGTGCGGTTGCGCGTAAGTTCCAACATGAGATTGAAGTTGGTCAAGTGGGTATTAACGTACCAATTCCTGTGCCACTGCCATTCTTTTCGTTCACCGGTTGGAAAGGTTCATTCTATGGCGATACGCATACGTACGGTAAGCAAGGTATTCGTTTTTATACTGAGACCAAAACAATTACTTCACGTTGGTTTGAAGACGAGATTGCCTCTGGTCCAAACATGAGCATTAATCTTAAATAACTAATTTAACTTACTCCACATAATAAAAAAGAGGGGCACGAAGGCTATTTCACACACAATATTGCCTTCGTTGCTCTTCACGAATATCTAATTTGACAACGCAATTATAAACAAGAGGTCTCCAATGGACTTTAATTTAACTGAAGATCAGCAAGCATTTGCTCAAACAGCTCGTCAATTCGCAGAATCAGCACTGGCTCCTTATGCAGCAAAATGGGACCGCGAACATATTTTTCCAAAAGATACCATTAAAGCTGCAGGTGAACTGGGTTTCTGTGGTTTGTATACGCCAGAGGAAGCAGGCGGTTTAGGCCTGTCGCGCTTAGATTCAAGTATTATTTTTGAACAGTTGGCGATGGGTTGTACAGCTACAACCGCAATGTTGACCATTCACAATATGGCGACCTGGATGATTGCAAGTTTTGGTACTGAGCAAACAAAAGCTCAATATTGTGACCAACTTGTTATGGGTGAACTACTAGCTTCTTATTGTTTAACAGAGCCTGGTTCAGGCTCCGATGCAGCCTCATTGAAAACAAAAGCGGTTCGTGATGGCGATGATTACGTGATCAATGGCTCAAAAATGTTTATCTCAGGCGCAGGCGAGACCGAAGTGTTAGTAGTTATGGCGCGTACTGGCGGTGAAGGTGCGGCGGGTATTTCTGCGTTTGTAGTACCGGCTGATGCCAAAGGCGTTGAATACGGTAAAGCAGAAGAAAAAATGGGCTGGAATGCGCAGCCAACACGACTAATTAGTTTTGAAGATGTACGCATACCTGCTCATAATTTATTAGGTCAAGAAGGTGAAGGCTTTAAGTTTGCAATGCAAGGCCTTGATGGCGGGCGTATTAATATTGCAACTTGTTCAATTGGCACTGCCCAAGCGGCACTTGAAACAGCCCGTGAATACTTAAAAGAACGCACACAATTTGGTAAACCGTTGGCTGCTTTTCAAGCGCTGCAATTTAAAATTGCCGATATGAATACCGAGCTTGTTGCGGCGCGTCAAATGGTGCGTTTAGCGGCTTTTAAACTTGATAATAATGACAGCGAAAAAACCACTTATTGCGCCATGGCAAAGCGTTTTGCCACTGATGTAGGTTTTACTGTGTGTAATGACGCACTACAAATTCATGGTGGTTATGGTTATATCAAAGAATACCCACTGGAGCGCCACGTTCGTGATGTGCGCGTTCATCAAATTCTTGAAGGTACTAACGAGATCATGCGGGTGATTATTGCACGCCGTATTTTAGCTGAATCAGCAGCCGATATTTTATAAGGAGCGCGAAATGTCAAACCCAAGTATTGAATTAACCATTGAAGGTCACGTAGCGATTTTAACCATGTCTAATCCGCCAGCGAATACCTGGACTAAAGACACGTTAATTGCCTTAAAAAATATGGTAAATGAGCTCAATGACAATAAAAATGTTTACTCCTTAGTGATCACCGGTGAAGGTGAAAAATTCTTCAGTGCTGGTGCTGATTTAAATGTATTTGCTGGTGGCGATAAAGGCGTAGCAGCGACTATGTCGCAAGTATTTGGTGACGCATTTGAAGCATTAACTGCATTTAGAGGTGTATCCATTGCCGCGATCAATGGCTATGCCATGGGTGGTGGTCTAGAAGTGGCGTTAGCATGTGATATTCGCATTGCAGAAGAGCAAGCACAAATGGCACTACCAGAAGCCAAAGTAGGTTTACTACCGTGTGCGGGTGGCACGCAAAACCTAGCATGGTTAGTTGGTGAAGGCTGGGCTAAACGTATGATCTTATGTGGTGAGCGTCTAAAAGCAGATAAAGCCCTACAAATCGGCTTAGTTGAAGAAGTGGTACCACAAGGCGAAAGTCTTGCTGTGGCACTTAAATTAGCTACTCAAGTGGCAGATCAAAGTCCTGTTGCTGTTAGTGCCTGTAAAACCCTGATCCAAAAGGGCCGCACTCAGCCAATGGCGCATGTATTACCGCTTGAACGTGAATTATTTGTTGGTTTGTTTGATACACAAGATCAACAAGAAGGGGTGAATGCCTTCCTAGAAAAACGCAAAGCAAATTGGGTGAATGGCTAATGATTGAGTTA
Source organism: Pseudoalteromonas sp. SG41-1 (assembly GCF_014164575.1). Classification (NCBI taxonomy): domain Bacteria; kingdom Pseudomonadati; phylum Pseudomonadota; class Gammaproteobacteria; order Alteromonadales; family Pseudoalteromonadaceae; genus Pseudoalteromonas; species Pseudoalteromonas sp. SG41-1. Next base: position 68,068 of record NZ_JACJFL010000001.1, on the reverse strand, counting down.
ACGCAATTAAATTCACCAGATGCGCCCGTGGTGTTTGAAACTGCGAGCGCTGCAAACGGTTCACTCATTGGTTTTGCCACGCTCAACTCTCCTAAATCGTTAAATGCACTTAATTTTGAGATGATCAAATTATTAGCGCCGCAACTTAACGCATGGGCGGCTGACAGTAATGTTGCGATGGTGATACTTAAAGGGGCAGGGGATAAAGCATTTTGTGCCGGTGGTGATGTAGTCAGCCTGCATAATGCTATGAACAGTGGTGAACCGGCAAATCTAATAGAAGATTACTTTGCTCACGAATATCGCCTTGACCACCTCATTCATTGTTATGATAAACCGATCCTTGTTTGGGGTAATGGTATTGTGATGGGCGGCGGTTTAGGCTTAATGGCCGGAGCAAGTCATCGTGTGGTAACTGAGAACTCACGTATAGCTATGCCTGAGCTAACAATTGGTTTATACCCAGATGTAGGCGGTAGTTATTTTCTGCATAAAATGCCTGAACATGTCGGCTTATTTTTGGGGTTAACTGCAGCGTCTATTAATTGTGACGATACAATGTATGTGGCATTGGCAGATCACTACCTCAAGGCGGATAAATACGACACTCTGATTGAGCAATTGTGCAGCATTAAGTGGGGTAAAACGGCTTCATTGAATCACGAGAAGCTGACCAGTTTACTTACCGAACTTGATAATGTTTCTGGGCGAATGCCAAAAGGCAATGTAAAGGCGCATTTAGCCACCATTCAACAATTGGGTGAATTTACTGATCTACGCGATAAAGTAAATTATATCTTAAATCTAGAAACTGACGATACGTGGCTTATCCGAGCACAAAAAGCATTAAAGCATGGTTGCCCGCTCAGTTGCGCCTTAGTTGAGCGTCAACTTGCCAGTTCAAAAGGAAAAAGTTTAGGCGAATGCTTTCAAATGGAACTGGGTATGTCGGTTCGCTGTGGTGAAGTCGGCGAGTTTCAAGAAGGTATTCGTGCGTTACTGATTGATAAAGACGGTGCGCCTAATTGGCAGTTTAAAACGATTGAACAGATCCCTGATGAATTAGTCGAGAGTTTTTTTGTTCAACGTTGGGATCACGACTCACATCCACTAAAACAACTTACACAAGGATAATGTTATGTCACTTTCTATTGGTTTTATTGGTTTAGGTAACATGGGTGGCCCAATGGCTGCCAACTTAGTTAAAGCGGGTCATCAGGTTAAGGTGTTTGATTTAAACCGATCGGTCGTAAATCTACTTGCTGAAAATGGCGCGATCGCCGCGGATGATGCTAAACATTGTGCAACGGATGTTGATGTATTGATCAGCATGCTACCGGCCAGTAAGCACGTTAAGTCACTTTATTTAGGTGATACCGGACTTGTACATATTTTAGCAAAGTCAACGTTAGTAATTGATTGTTCAACGATTGATGCAGCATCAGCACGCGACGTAGGCGCTGAGCTTAGTGAGCATGGTATCGACTTTGTTGACGCGCCGGTATCCGGTGGTGTTGCCGGTGCAACGGCAGGTACACTGACCTTTATCGTCGGTGGTGGCGATGAGCAATTTGCTAAGGCCCAACCGGTGCTTGCTGATATGGGTAAAAATATCTTTCATGCAGGTGATATTGGCGCAGGACAAGTCGCAAAAATTTGTAATAACATGCTATTGAGTATTTTAATGGCGGGAACCAGTGAAGCAATTCAAATGGGTATAAATAATGGCCTTGACGCAAAAGTGCTGAGCGACATTATGACCGCCAGCTCTGGTCGTAACTGGACCCTTGAGCTTTACAATCCTTGCCCAGGTGTGATGGCCACAGCCCCGGCTAGTAATGATTATAAACCAGGCTTTATGGTTGATTTAATGGCTAAAGACCTCGGTCTTGCGATGGAAGCCGCGCAGCAAAGTAATTCAGTAACCCCGATGGGGTCAATGGCTAAAAACCTTTATACCATGTTGCAACACCAAGGTGCGGGCAGCGAAGACTTTAGCGCCATATTTAAATTATTCTCGAAGGAGTAACAGGTGGAAATTAAAAATAATACCGTGGTGATCACCGGTGGCGCACAAGGCTTAGGATTTGCAATGGCGCATAAACTTGCGTCGCTTGGTGCTAATATTGCGTTAATTGATATGCAACAAGCGTTGTTAGATGATGCAGTTGCTGAGCTTAGCCAACATGGTGTAACTGTAAAAGCCTATGTTGCCAATGTGACTGATGAAGATGCGGTGGTAAATACATTTAATACCATCAATACAGATTTTGGTCATATTGGTGTATTGATAAATAATGCCGGTATTTTACGCGATGGTATGTTTATCAAAGCCAAAGAAGGCAAAGTGGTTGCTAAAATGGCCCTTGATCAATTTAAGTCAGTGATTGATGTAAACTTAACCGGCGTGTTTTTAGCGGGGCGTGAAGCTGCATGTCATATGATTGAATCGGGTAAAGGTGGCGTGATAGTTAATATGTCGAGTGTTGCTCGTGCAGGTAACATTGGTCAAACTAACTACGCTGCGTCGAAAGCGGGTGTGGTAGCGATGACTACAGGTTGGGCAAAAGAGCTTGGCCGTTTTGGTATTCGTGTAGGTGCCATTGCACCAGGCGTTATTCGTACTAATATGACTGATGCTATGAAACCAGAAGCCAAGCAGCGTATGCTAGCAGTAACACCCGTAGGGCGCTTTGGTGAAGCGGATGAAATTGCGCACACAGCGCAGTATATTATCGAAAACGACTTCTTCACCGGTCGCGTGGTTGAGATTGACGGCGGTATTCGTTTGTAAGTAAACCTTTTTTAAGTGTAATAAAACGGCAAGCCTCGGCTTGCCGTTTTTGTTTTATAGCTTAATTGATTAATAAAGTAGCACTTCAAGTGGTGCTGTATGTATATACAGCGCTTTTTTGTTTGTCAGTAATAGCTTAACTATTTGGGCTGTAATTCATTTAGCGCTTCCTATTTTAGTTGTCATAGTTGCGATGAACTTCTACTATTAATTATCTATTTGTTCTTATAATGATAAGCACCTTCAGGGATCAAACATACATGATTGAGATAAACGAACAGATACTGAAAGATATAAATAGAAATTTTATTATTCCTCCTAAACCTGAAATATTAACTGAGTTACAAAATTTAATAGCAACTGGCGATGCGCCTATTGCTGATGCCGCTAAGGTAGTGGTAAAAGATTTAGCAATTTCATCAGCAATACTAAAAATAATAAATTCTCCTGCTTATGGCTTATCTCGTACTGTTGCTGATATAAAACAAGCCGTGATGTTTCTTGGTTGGGACGGAGTCAATGTGCTTGCACAGGGCTTGAAATTAAAAGAAATGTTTGCAACCGATAACAGCTGTATTAGTTTAGAAAGATTTTGGGATACTTCAACCGACATTGCTAATGTAAACATGATGATAGGTCAGCGTCTTAAAAAACAGATAGCCATAGAGCCCTTGTATACGCTTGGGCTTTTTCATGATTGTGGTGTGCCTCCTATGGCAATAAAATATGATAATTATTTAACCGCTTTACACTGCGCTAATCAAACAGACAAAGAAACTATTATTGAGATTGAAGAGCGTTTATATAAAACAAACCATGCAGTTGTTGGCTATTATTTTGCTAATAGTTGGCATTTACCAAAAGAGATATGTCAGTTAATCCTCAACCACCACAATGCAGCTATTCTTGCTGAGGTGACAGATACAGATGAGCAAATCTGCTTTGCTATTTTGAAAATGTCTGAAAACTTAGTGACTATGGTCAGACGAGGCTCGCCTATACCACAGTGGGGTATTATAGAATCAAAAGTCTTAGATGTACTGCATTTGAATGATGATGAGTATTGTGACTTACAAGAGGACGTTATTGATTTTTTAAACAATTTATCATAAATATTCAGCATGAGAGCCAGCCATCCCAGCTAAAATCATTTGGTGGTAACCACATCAAAAACACGATCCCTTTTGCCTTACTTGATTACATTGAATTAGTTGATTGGAGTGGCCGTCGCATAGATCCAAAGAAAAAAGGGCATATAAAGAAAGCTATGCCAAAAGTGCTACTCACTTTAAATATAGAAGAAGCGCAATGGCTTGAATCAATAATGCGATTTAGGCAGCAGTACTCAAATTTCGCAGGCAGTAAACAACGGTTAAAGCTGCACGCGTCAACCAACGATGTAAAATGGTACAAAGGGGTAGGTTAGCACTAAGTTCGTCAAGTAATTGAAAAACAATCTCATCAAAAAAGCATACGTCTTTAGCCAAGCCTTGCTCTGCAGCTTAATATCCTATCCAAGAATGTAAAATTTTTAATAATCATCGAATGGTGAATTTGATAGTGCATAAATGCTGGGGGATTAGTAATTCCAAAGACGATTTTTGATGTAAGGCAAAATTTAAAACATGCCTGTCCTTTTTAGTTCGTTTTGATCAACTATCGACATTTTTGCAGGAATAAACATTGCGCTAGACAATAACTACTTAGCTTTACAAGGTTTAGTGTCATTGAGAGATATTTGAATCAATATTCATTACGGAAGATGAACCGCCCATTGCACTTTCTGTTAATAAAAAGTGCATGATGAGTGGTGTGGGAGCTGGAGGAGATCTCCGGCTACCCGATTAGGCCAATTCTTGAATACCATATTTACGCTCTCTCTTCTCGAAAGCATAACTCCCACCTTCCAAAATATTACAAATCTCTGCTCTTATCCCTATGTTTTCTTTAACATTACCGTCTTCAACAGAACCTGAAGTGTAGCGGATACTCTCACCTTGGTTATCAGCGATAATAATTTGTTCAGCATCGGTATTTACCACCAAATTTGCATTATGAGTAACTATAATAACTTGTCGGTATTTCTTAATTTTCCTAAAAAGGGGAACCAGCTGTGACATAATAAATTCATTATCTAAGTCATCCTCTGGCTGATCAAATACAAATGGACTACCGAACGGGTCTGTTGCTAATTTTAAACAAACGTAGAATGTACCCCTTTGCCCTACAGATAATTTATTTACTATTTTACCTTTGTACTGGAAATCTGCATTAGCATAAAGATATCTTCTAATATTTGAAGGTGAGTAGAGGTAATTTAACAACTCAAATCGTCCTCCCTTATTAAAGAACTCAGGCTTCCAAAAGAACTCTTCAATACTTGTAGGAGCTCCATCACAGTTGATAATATTTTCCCCGGAAAGCAGTTTAAAAAAGTCATCAATTGATCTTACGCAAAATGTTTCTTTCAACCGTTCAAATGTCGATTTTTCACTTGTGCTTCTAAACTTTCCACGATTTAGGCATTCTTCAATTCCACTGTAGAAATGATTTACATTAAATACGACACGACCATTAATATGTATGTCTGAAAGAATCTCCTGCACTAATTCATTTTGCTCATCATTCCAATTGGGCTGTTTTATCTTAAGATTTTGAAAGGCCTGATCTATATTGTCTTTTTGGTAATCAATGTACTCTTTGTACTTTAATGCAAGTTCACCACGCTCTTTAACAAACGCTTGATAATCCATCGTCTTTTGGTTTATCTCATCTAATTTTGATGACGCCAGATCAATAGATTTTTGATATTCAGTCACTTTGCTTAACAAGGATGATATATCTTGATTGATACCTTGTTGTCTAAACTGGCTTGCTATTTCACTATTTGATTCTGTTAGTGCTTCTATTTCTTTATTGCATATATCAATATTTTTGCTAATAGGATATTTAATCAAAGAATCATCAATCAATGGCGCTTGATTGGTTGAGCATAGATTGGTATTTAAGAGTGTAATTTTTTGATTTATTTCTATTGCGTGCCGATTCAAAAGAGCTAAAGTGCTTCTTGCTTCGTCAATGAAGTTATTTTTTTCGTTAATATTCTTTGAGTTCTTTTGATACTGTTCAATTAACAGCTTATTTTGTGGATTGGTAAGTGTTCCAATTAACTGAGTATTATTGTCGATAACGCTTTGTTGATATTGTTGCGTATTAACACGCTGATTTTGAGAGTCAACATCTTCCCAATATTCAACGAACGTGCGATATTTACTCAGGTTATTTGATATTTCAGAACTGGTAACAGAATCAAATTCCACACCATGAATTCCTAACATTCTTTTAATTTCGCCACTTAGGTCATCAGGCTTTTGGCTAAAGTGTTGCACATCTCCTTGTGAAACATGCAAATAGGAGTAGGTATTTGCCGATGAATCGAACTTTAAAACTGTTCCATCACCTTGATCTAGTTCAACGCAAAGGCTTTCTCCACTTACTCTTCGTGCATTTGAGTGCTCAGATTGATGATTGAATCTTGAATGCATCGCATCTAAAAAAAGACTTTTACCTGTCCCTCTACCGCCCACTATTGTGACTAGGTTTGGATTTAATGGGATAGTTTGACTAAAAAAGTTAATATCCTCTCCAGCAAATACCTTTCCACCTAACTCAACTGATTTAAACCAAGGCTTTATGTATGTGTTTTCGACAAAGTCGTCAGTTTGCTGAACTCTCAAATCTGGCTCAATAATAGATTGCCTTAAGCCTTCAAAGGTTGGTTTAGCCTTAACCCAAGAGTACATTGTTCCGATATCTTCCAACTTGTGAGCATCTGAAGCATGAAATACCGGTTTTTGTTTTGCAGATGGATATCTATCCTCTTTAAGGAAAAAGTTCCTGTCTTGAGGTCGGCCTAAGATAATTTGGCACCGTTTCTCTATTTCTAGTGCAACAGCTAGAGACCTCCCTTCCTTCATATCAGGTCTAAAGCCACCATAACCATTTGGGCAAGCAGCTATTAAAAAATCAACTCCGAACTTTAAGTTATTATTTAGATGAGCTATCAATGAATCAAATTTTACAAACGCTTCAGATGTTTTAGTTTGGGATTCAGTAAAAGACTGTTGGGAGCAATAGATATGCTTACCGTCAGAAGTTGTATTGGAGATGGGAAGTGTGGATAAAATGCTGTTTATCTGCTGGGTGCTAATATTTTCCGAAAATATACAATGAACGTTAATCCACTCACCATCCTTATTTTGTTGATCAATACGAAATTCTAGGTTTCCTAGGACTGTATGTTCAACGCCTTTCTCTTGAAACTTTTCTCTGATTTCACCTAATTCATTATCTTTAAAGAAAAAGTAATTGGTAATCCCGGTTAGGCTAAGTTTTGAAGAGATTATTTTGTCAACAAACTCATCTATAGTAGAAGCCCCATATTCATTAGCCTGATGAGTATATGGAGAGTGAATGTGTAAATCCCATTTACCCCAAATTGATCCAATCATTTAATCTCCTTGATTTTTAACTGTTGCCAAGTACGCACATAGGTCTAACAGCTTATTAAACACCATTTTGATGGTTTATAAACCCCAAAACGGCATCTATTACATATTCTGATAATTCCACCAATAATTACTTTTGTAAACAAGTAATTAAAATAGCAAAATTCAAGGCTTGGTATTTTGCACCAAAACGGCGGTTAATAATGGCTGATAGCTGATAGCTGATAGCTGATAGCTTCTTTTTAGTTACTTTTAAACCCAATTCTAAAACCGCCCCAGTGTTTGCCATTTACATAAATGGGTACTGATAGGTCATGTAAAATCTCACCGGTATCACGTTTATAGGTTTGCAATAAAAAGCTCTCAGTGTGGCTACCACAGCGGCTGCCGGTGGCATCGTTGAAAATACGTTTAGTGCGGTTATTCACTAAATCTTGTTGGTAATTGCCAGTTAATGGCTGGCTGTAGCGCTTATTGTGGGTAGGGAAGTAACCTTTTTTGTCTACGGCACCAGCAAAAAGAATTTTGTCATTTTCAAGGATAGGCTCTTGAATTGGCGGTAAAATTTTATCGGTTAAAGTATCGTATGGTGTTGTATATTTTGTGGGGTTAGTATTTTTAATTGCTTGATATTCTTGTGAGAACAACTGCTTTTCAGTTAATTGCTTCGTTTCTAGCAACTCATTAAATTTTACCGCGATTGCATTGCTTGCCGTTGTTGCTGCCTTGAGTATAGGCTTGAAAAAGGCATTGTGTTCAACTTTACTGAGCTCTCTAAAGATGGTTTCAGATCCTATCGATAACATAGCTGCTTGTGATGAAATTGAGTTACCTTTGGTTGCTATTTCAGCTAGCAAATGGCTGATACTTGATACAGAGGTATTTATTTGTGTGGTTGCTTGTTGAAAAGCAGATACTGCTTGCTGCATGTTTTCTAAGGTTGATGATGAGTCTGTAATATCATGATTTATTGTTAAAAATGCTTGGGTAACATTTTCGAGTTCGGTTTTCACTTCATCACTTTGTAAAGAAACCTGTTTCATATCATCATTTGTTTGCACGCTATTAGTATTGATCTCAGTTAGCATCTGTGCAATTTGTTTAGTGGCTTGATTGGTTTTATTGGCAAGATTACGTACTTCATCGGCAACTACAGCAAAGCCTCTGCCTTGTTCACCCGCTCGTGCTGCTTCTATGGCGGCATTTAATGCCAGTAAATTAGTTTGCTCAGCAATGGTTTGAATAACTTGGGTAATGCTTTGAATATCAGTTGCACTTTTTAATAATAAATCTAACTTACTTGCGACGTTAGTAATTGAGTTAGACAACGAATCAATTTGTTGTGTGGCTATTTGCAAGCGTTGCTCTGCTGATGTTGATGCCTGAGATGTTTGCAACATTGCTGCATTTACGATGGTGATACTATTAGTGAGTTCACTACTGTTATGGGATAACGCCTGTGTTGCAGCGCTAACCGATTCGCTTTCACTGTAACAACCATCAATTTCTTTAGTTAGGCTATCTACATAGAATCCGACTTCTGCTGCACCAATTGCATTTTGAGAGGTTGCCACTGTGATGTTTTGAGCAACATTGCTGAGTTGGGGCTGTTTATTAATGTCTGACGCAGGGTTTGGTTTTTTGTCAGTTAACTTGGCTGTAAAAGCGAATAGAGCAGTAAAAATTGCAATGATTAGCGCCGCGACTATCGATAGTTGCTCGAAGTAATATAGAAAACCAATACTGACAGCGAAGAGTGTATAGCATAGCGATTTTAAATTCATTCCATTGACCTTTGTTGAGTTGTAATTTTCAGTCTTAAATATAAAGCACAGAAAATCAATTAATAAAAGGTCTAATAGGGAAGTCGACTGATTGACTTAGCAAAAAAAAAGCCAACCCTAAGGTTGGCTTTTGCAGTAATCTATTGCAGTAATGAGCATCAACTCATTTTAGTAAGTTGCACTGCCTTTGGTACGAGGGAAGGCGATTACGTCACGTACGTTGCCCATACCCGTTACATAGGCAACTAAACGTTCAAAACCTAGGCCAAAACCTGAGTGTGGTACAGTGCCGTATTTACGTAGGTCGCGATACCAACTGTAGTCTTCTTTGTTTAAGCCCATTTCTTCTAAACGTGCATCAAGTACATCAAGACGTTCTTCACGCTGTGAACCACCAATGATCTCGCCAATACCTGGTGCTACAACGTCCATTGCAGCAACGGTTTTGCCGTCTTCATTTTGGCGCATGTAGAATGCTTTAATGTCTCGTGGGTAGTTTTTAATAACCACTGGTGCTTTAAAGTGCTCTTCTGCTAAGTAACGCTCGTGCTCAGATTGTAAGTCAACACCCCATTCAACGGCGTATTCAAATTTCTTACCACAGCTTTTAAGAATTTCTACTGCATCAGTGTAATCAACTTGTGCAAAATCTTTCTCAACAAATTCTTCTAGGCGCGTGATAGCTGTTTTCTCAACACGTTGCGCAAAAAACTCCATATCATCACGACGTTCTTCAAGAACCGCTTTGAACACATACTTCAGCATGTTTTCAGCAAGTTTGGCGATATCTTCTAAATCGGCAAACGCAACTTCTGGCTCGACCATCCAAAACTCTGCCAAGTGGCGAGAAGTATTTGAATTCTCTGCACGGAAAGTCGGGCCAAAAGTATAAATTTTTGACATCGCTGAGGCGTAAGTCTCACCATTTAACTGACCTGATACAGTAAGGAATGCTTCTTTACCGAAGAAGTCTTCGCTGTAATCAACATCGCCTTTATCTGTACGTGGCAAGTTTTGCATATCAAGCGTTGATACGCGGAACATTTCGCCTGCACCTTCACAGTCACTTGCGGTGATGATAGGGGTGCTGATCCAGTAATAACCCTGCTCATGGTAGAAACGGTGAATAGCTTGCGCTAAACAGTTACGTACACGTGTTACCGCACCAATCATATTGGTACGTGGGCGAAGGTGAGCGTGCTCACGTAAATACTCAATGCTGTGGCGTTTTGCCGACATTGGGTATGAGTCTGGGTTTTCTACCCAACCAAGTACCTGTACGCTATTTGCTTGAATTTCGAAAGATTGACCTTGGCCTGCTGATTGTACTAAAACACCAGTAACTGACACAGAGCAACCGGCTGTTAGGCTAGTAACTTCATCATAATTATTTAGTGAATTAGGTACTACCGCTTGAATAGGATCAAAACACGAACCGTCATGAACGGCTAAAAATGAAATTCCTGCTTTTGAATCGCGGCGTGTACGGATCCAGCCTTTAATTGTTACTTGGCTGTCTACCGCAACCTTGCCTTTTAATAGCTCTGAAATCGCTAAGTGGCTCATCTTCACTCCAATGATATAAGTTGCCTACATTAATATGTGCGCTATTGCACTTGAACGGTGTATCTTACCTTTGAATGTAAAATAAAAAAACATTCAAAAGTAACTCTTTGCTTATTCTTTTGCATTTTTGTGGTTTTTTGTCGTTTAAAACCTAGAACTTTAATTCTTTGTGATAAGAAACAACTTAGATCAAAATTTAAAGGCGATTTTCACTGCGATAAAAACGGGTTTTGTGGCATTATATGCAATTACGATATTTAAACTAACTTGCTAAACATATAGGTATTATGAAACAAGTCTTTATTTTACGTGGTTTACCAGGGTGTGGTAAGTCTTATTATGCGCAAAACCTAGCCGATGAAATGGTAGCGGGCGATCAAAGCCAATACTTAATTTGTTCGACCGATGATTATTTTTATAATGAGCAAGGGGAGTATCAGTTTGATAAGTTCAAACTGTCGCAATACCACAATTTAAATTTAGCTCGTTTTATAAATGCGTTAGCGCAAGAAATCCCACTTATTATTGTTGATAATACTAACATCAAGAAATGGGAATTTATTGCTTATAGCCAAGCCGCTGTTGCACTAGGCTACCAAGTTAAAGAAGTGATTGTGGGTGAAGTAAAAGACAAATCAATGCAACACCTGTACGCCAAACGTAATAGCCATAACATTCCACTGAAAATGATCAGCAAAATGGCTTATATGTTTGAGTGGTAATAATTACCCAAATTACGATTAGGTTGGGTAATTATTTGGGGTCTTGATGATATGCTAATAATGTTTTCCGGCAATTGCGGCGTAAATGGCGTTAGCTAATGTGGTGATATCGCCTGAACAACTAATATACGGTGGCATTAAATAGATAAGCTTACCAAAAGGGCGGATCCATACATTTTTACTAACAAAGAAAGCTTGTATCTTTGCTACATCGATAACAGTATCGAGTTCAACCACACCAATTGCTCCTAACGTTCTTACATCAACAACATGCTCAAGATCATTACAACGGTGTAATGCTTGCAGCGCATCGTTTAGGTGGGCTATTTGTGCTTGCCAGTCTTGCTCAAGTAATAAATCAATACTCGCACAAGCCACTGCGCAGGCCAATGGATTGCCCATAAATGTTGGGCCATGCATTAATACCCCAGCTTCACCTTCGCTGATACCAATGGCAATTTTATCTGTGGTTAATGTTGCAGATAACGTCATCATGCCACCTGTGAGTGCTTTACCTATGCATAAAATATCTGGCTCAATATCAGCATGTTCTACGGCAAATAGCTTACCTGTGCGGCCAAACCCTGTGGCTATTTCATCACAAATTAATAATACGCCGTAACGATCGCATAGTTCACGCACGGTTCTTAAATACTCAGGATGATAGAAGTTCATTCCCCCTGCATTTTGTACAATTGGCTCGATGATAAAAGCTGCAACATGCTGATGATGTTCTTCGAAATACTGTGCAAGGTGGTGTGCTTCTAGTTTATCGAACTGTTGTCCAAACTGAGTCTTTGGTGCAGGCACAAATACATGCTCAGGTAAAAAGCCTTGGTATAAAGAGTGCATTGAATTAATAGGATCACATACGCTCATTGCTGCAAAGGTATCGCCATGGTAACCCTTTAGCGGCGTCATCAGTTTTTGTTTGCTGGTTACTCCTTGACTAAGCCAATATTGCAAAGCCATTTTTATCGCCACTTCAACACTTACCGAGCCGCTGTCGGCTAAAAATACTTTTTGCAACTTACTCGGGGTTATTGCAACCAGCTTTTTACAAAGCTCTACTGCTGGCTGGTGGGTTATGCCACCAAACATTACATGGCTCATTTTATCTACTTGCTCAATCACTGCATTTTTCAATACTGGATGACCATAACCATGAATAGCACTCCACCAAGAGGCCATACCGTCAATAAGTTGTTCGCCCGTTTCTAAGTGAATAAGGTTGTGATTTGCATGAGTAACGGGGTAAACCGGAATAGGTTGAGTCATTGATGTGTAGGGGTGCCAAATGTGCTGACGATCAAAATCAAGGTCTATCGTTTGTTTTTTGTTCATATGTAAACTTTAACTAAGTGGGCTTCGTTGACAATGGTACGGCAATACGTATTCTAAGCCAATAACACCAAGAGCAAAAAATAAAAGAGAGTATTATGGAGCTTGCAACAGTTCGACACGATTGGACCCACAGTGAGGTGAAAGCCTTATTTGAAATGCCATTTAACGATTTATTATTTAAAGCCGCCTCTGTGCATCGCGCTAATTTTAATCCAAACGAAGTACAAATTTCTACGTTGTTATCTATTAAAACCGGTGCATGCCCAGAAGACTGTAAATATTGCCCGCAATCGGGGCATTACAAAACTGATTTAGAACGCGAGCGCCTAATAGAAGTAGAAAAAGTGGTAGAGCAAGCGCGGTTAGCAAAACAAAAAGGCGCCACCCGTTTTTGTATGGGGGCTGCATGGTCAGATCCAAAAGACAGAGACATGCCATACATTTCGCAAATGGTAAAAGAAGTAAAAGCCCTTGGCCTTGAAACCTGTATGACTTTAGGCATGTTAAATAACGAAAAAGCCCATGAACTGCGTGATGCTGGCCTTGATTACTATAACCACAACCTAGACACCTCACCTGAATACTATGAGCAAATTATATCAACTCGGACATTCCAAGATCGTTTAGACACCATTGGTAATGTGCGAGACGCTGGTATGAAAGTCTGCTCCGGCGGTATTGTCGGTATGGGTGAGCAAGCAAGCGACCGCTATGGCTTATTAATGCAGTTGGCTAATTTACCCCAGCAGCCCGAAAGCGTGCCAATTAATATGCTAGTAAAGGTAAAAGGAACACCGCTTGAAAATGTTGATGACTTAGATCAGTTTGAGTTTATTCGTACCATTGCCACAGCACGTATTATGATGCCGCATAGCTACGTACGTTTATCGGCAGGGCGCACAGCAATGAACGAACAAATGCAGTCAATGTGCTTTTTTGCCGGTGCTAACTCTATATTTTATGGTGATAAACTATTAACCACAGAAAACCCTGAAGCTGACGCTGATATGAACTTGATCAAAAAGCTCGGTATGAACCCAGAAACACGCCACGATTATTCAGACGAGGCCTATGCTGCATCGTTATCGTCAGCGGTCGCAGATAAAGCAACCTCTGAGATGTTTTACGAAGCGTAAAGCGCTTAGTACTATGGTAATGGTTTGAAGTATCGCGTTGCAGGTTAAAGCATTTATGTCATTTGAATTTATAAACACCCATTTAGATGAACGCAAAGCACAACAGCTCTTGCGTAAACGCTATGTAGTGCAAAGCGCAACAGCGCGCACTATTACGGTTAATGATAAAACCTACCTTAACTTTGCGAGTAACGATTACTTAGGGTTTGGCGATTCGCCGGTGGAGTTAACCAGCGCGCCATTATTAGGTAGCCACAGCTCAGCACTAGTGACGGGTTATCAACAACCACAGCAAGCGCTTGAGCATGCTTTATGTAGTGCTTTGGGTTATGAGGCAGGCATGTTGTTTAATTCGGGCTTTAGTGCAAATAGTAGTGTTATTAAAGCCTTGTTTCAAGATAAAGCGACAGCGCAACACAGTGCTATTTTTCAAGATAAACTCAATCACGCTAGTTTAATTGATGGCGCATTACACGCCAACGCAGCTTTAATACGCTTTAACCATAACGATATAAACCATTTACGCTCACGGCTAGAAAAATCAAAAGCGCGCAATAAGCTCATCGTGTCTGAAGGTGTGTTCTCCATGGATGGTGATACCGCGCCAATTAAAGCGCTATTTACCTTAGCAAAGCAGCATAACGCCTGGTTAATGATAGACGACGCCCATGGTTTTGGTGTTTTAGGAAAATCGGGGCTTGGCAGTTGTGAAGCCTTAATTACAGCGGACACCTTGCCCGATATTTTAGTGATCACCTTTGGTAAAGCGGTTGCTAGTAGCGGGGCGTGCGTATTAGGTTCGCGGCATTTTATAGATTACATGCTGCAGTTTAATCGTGATTATACCTACTCAACCGCTATGTCACCGTTTATTGCCGCTCATACTTTGGCACGTATTAAAAGCATAAGAGACGCCAACGACAGGCGAGCCAAATTAAACGCTAATATTGCGCTGTTTAAACGCCTAGCAAAAGAGCAGCACATTGCGTTAATGGAATCAAACACCGCGATTCAACCGATTGTTTTAGGCTGCGCCGAGCAAACGTTAAAAGCCAGTGAGCAACTAAAGCAGCAGGGCATTTGGCTAACGGCTATTCGCCCGCCAACTATTTTACACAATACCTCGCGTTTGCGTATTACCTTAAGTGCAGCCCACACCCATGACGATATAAAACAGCTCGTTGGTAGTTTACAAAAGGTCATTTCATGATAAGCCCGCAGGCAATTAAAACTAAGCCACTTAGCCCCACTACAGTGTATTTAGCTACTCAGGCTTTAAAAAAAACCACAGCGCATAACTTTTCAAAAGCAGCAAATAGTTACAGCCAGCATGCCAATGTGCAAAAACAAGCGGCAAATGATTTATTTAAACTTATTAGTGCAAACCCTAAAAAGCTCTGTGTTGACCTAGGCGCAGGGCCGCTTGTAAATAGTCAGGCTTTAAAGGCATTATTTGGCCAAGTTGTTGCCATAGATTTAAGTTTTAACATGCTAAAAAGCAGTAATTTAAACACCCCTAAACTGTGCGCCGATATGGATAACTTACCGCTGCAAGCTAACAGTATTGATGTGCTATTTAGTAATTTTGCGCTGCAGTGGTCTGCTAATTTTGAAATCTTAATGCACTCGCTTTACCAAGCATTAAAACCAGGCGGGCAAGCCTATATTAGTACGGTTGTTGCAGGGTCATTAAACGAAATAAAAACCGCCTTTGCAGTGCTTGATTCACATAATCATATTAATCAGTTTGCAAGCCATAATAATATAAACCAATCGGTCGAAAAGGCCGGGTTTAAGATCAACGCATCAAAAAAAGTCATCTATACCGATCAGCACAGCAGTGCATTAGCGGCTATAAAATCGATTAAAGCCATTGGTGCCACCACACAAAATCATGCAACAAGTCGTCGTGGTTTATTAACTAAATCAGCACTAAAAAAAGTCTGTGATGCCTATCCGCTTGTAAACAATAAAGCCCATGTATCTTACCATGTAGTATTGTTATCATTAGAAAAAGCCCAGTAAAAATAATAAGGCCATGCCATGAACCAGTTTTTTATTACCGGTACCGATACCGACGCCGGTAAAACTCATGTAACCAGTTTGCTGCTAAAGTTACTCGCACAACATAAAAAGCGCGCAATAGGTTTTAAGCCGATTGCCTCTGGGTGTGAAATGGCGTTTGAGCAGCTCGTAAACGCCGATGCGCTAATGCTAATGGAAAGTGCCACAGTCAGCGCTAAATACGACATAATTAACCCATTTGCATTTGCGCCGCCAATAGCTCCCCACATAGCTGCAGAGCAAGCGGGTATAAACATAACAGTAGAAAAGCTGAGCATGGCTTATCAACATGTTAAGCAACAAGGCGCAGATTACCTGTTAACAGAAGGCGCGGGTGGTTGGGCTTTACCTATTAATAATAACGAGTATTTATACGACTGGGTAAAAGCAGAGCAACTGCCAGTAATATTAGTGGTCGGGATGAAACTAGGCTGTATAAATCATGCATTACTCACGGCAGCACATATGCAAAGTATGGGTGTTAATTGCATTGGCTGGATTGCTAACCAAGTTGATGCCACTATGGATGAATACCAAGCAAACCTAGATTCACTGAAAACACGTTTACCATTTCCACTGCTTGCCATTAGCCCATACACAGAGCAAACCCCTAAATTACAAATTTATAAAACCCTGCTTGAAAAATTATCAATAAATCCATAAATAACCCTTGTGTTGTGACATAGTTTGTCACAGAATAGCGCTGACGTTATGACATAGTGTGTCATAACGCAGTGATTGCTCAAAGCCGATCAAACATAGTAAATCGCTCAGCAATAAATGTTATTTTTGGAGAACTCGTATGAAACGTGTATTTTTGTTTTTATTAACTAACCTCGCGGTTATGTTGGTATTAGGTGTGGTGCTTTCAATCATAATGAGTGCGCTGGGCTTAAGCCATCGTAGCCTTGGCGGAATTTTACTAATTGCGACTGTATTTGGTTTTGGTGGATCGTTTATTTCGTTATTTATGTCGAAATGGATCGCAAAAAAATCAACCGGTGCGCAAGTGATCACCCAACCTCGTACCGAAACCGAACAATGGCTGGTAAACACTGTGGCTGCTCAAGCTAAAAAAGCTGGCATTAACATGCCAGAAGTGGCGATTTACGACAGCCCAGAAATGAACGCCTTTGCAACCGGCCCAAGTAAAAATAATTCGTTGGTGGCGGTAAGTACGGGTTTATTACATAACATGAGCCAAGATCAAGCAGAAGCCGTACTGGCGCACGAAGTATCGCATGTTGCTAATGGCGACATGGTAACGCTAACGCTTATTCAAGGTGTGGTTAATACTTTTGTTATTTTTGCCGCGAAAGTGCTGGCTGGCATTGTAGATAACTTTATCAATAGCGATGAAGAAGAGGGCGGCAGCAGCTGGACTTACTTCTTATTCGATATGTTATTCCAAGTATTATTTGGTGTATTGGCAAGCATAGTGGTTGCCCATTACAGCCGAAAACGTGAATTTGCAGCCGATAACGGCGCAGCTCAGTTGGTAGGCGCAGATAAAATGCGTTCAGCCCTTGAGCGATTAAAGCAAAACCACCCATCGCAATTAGAAGGCTCAATGATGGCCTTTGGTATTGCCAGTGGTAAAGGCATGGCTGAGTTGTTTTCATCTCACCCACCGCTTGACGCACGAATAGACGCACTACGTCGTTAAAAAAATTCAAGTTTTTCACAGTACTTGTAAACAAAAAGCCTGCATTTGCAGGCTTTTTTATTTTTAATGGTTTTTATTGCGATTGAATAATCTCAGTAATGCCCTCCGGCGAGAGTATTTCAATCCAGTAACCGTCTGGGTCTTTAATAAAGGCAAGGCCTTTCATTGAGCCGCCATCTGGCTGTTTTACAAACTCCACATCGTACTTAGCAAAGCGCTCGCACGCTGCATATACATCAGGCACACTAATACCAATATGGCCAAAGCCTTTTGGTTCTTCATTACCACTATGATAACCGCTAAAGCTGTCGTCGTTTTCAGTGCCCCAGTTATGGGTAAGCTCAATGAGTGCAGGGCGGCGAAACACCCACTGGGTTTTTTCTTTATCATCACCCTTTGGCATGTCTTGTTCGTAGCCTAAAAAGTACAAAGTAAACTCCATACCAGGAAAGTCATACTTTCCTAATAGTTTCATGCCCAATACGTTTTCATAAAATGCCAGCGACGGTTTTGGATCTTTAATACGCAACATAGTTTGCTGCATCACATAGCCTTCAGTGGCCTGTGCAATTTGCTCTGGAGATTCATTATAGCTAGACATGAGATAATCCTTAATAAAATGACTGAAAAAACCTTAATGGATTTAAAAAGGCAGGGTGTGCGCTCATCATAATCAACAGCAGCAAAAATTAAAACCACCGAGCTAAATTACCAGCCAGTGAGCTGAATGTTTTATAAGCAAAAAAATGGCATATTTAGCGATACTGTTTATTTATACAGTTCTTGATGTTTTGTCCAATATTACTGATCACCACCATTTTGGGGTATTTCTGCATTTATGAAGTATGACCTGAAGTTAACTAGCTGTTTACAGGTGTTTATTTGAGGGCTAAGATAAATGCAATGTATATATGGACATTTGTCGGTTTATAAAACGACAAATGTCGTAGACAAAGTTGTTAAATGCCTATGAAGAAAATCATCGCTAATATTTTTACCAGCGCCATTTATTCCTCGTTCTTGGGTAGCGTGGTGGTCTTTATTGGTATGGTTGCATCGTTCTTGGCTGGTGGGTGGGATTTTATAGGTGGCGCAATTGGTGGAGCTATACTGTTTTACTTTATTACAGCTATTTTTTCATGCGTTATAGCAACAGTTGTTGCTGGGCCAATTTACGTTGTACTCACTAAATATAAGCTTGCCAACTATTACACGGCATTTTTGCTAGGTCTTACTGTTACATTCTTTTGCTTTGGGTTTTCCACCTCGCTAGAGAATCTATATTGGAATTTGGCCGGTGGTATTACTGGTTTGCTGTTCCACTACCACTATATTAATAAGCCTAGTTGGGTGGGGAGTCCGCATTTAACAAAGCCATCAAATTGACGTCTTTTCCGTCGCTTTTTTGGTGGTTTAACGCTACGCTACCACAAAAAAAATCAACTACAAAGCCGCAATTTATGGCGGCGTTATGAGCCATATGAATAACTTACTAATTTGTAGCCTGATAATTCTGTTGGTTAGTTGCACAACCATAAAAAATGTTTCAGATAGTTCTCAATTTGAAGGTGACATAGGCATAAAATATTTAGAAAAGAACGCTTTCATTTGCACTGTTGATAATAATGCAATGTTTACGAAAGGCTTACCCGTTAACGAGCTATATGAAAACCATGGTTTCAAATCCTGTCCTCGCGGAATGGATGTTGCGTCCCTTCTAAAGGGGGCTGAAATTAAAGTTTCAGAGGCTTCTCATAGCTCACACTTCGGTTTAGTGTCTTATACAGATCATTGGTATTTTGTTGGTTCCGCCGACATTGGCGGTAAAATGGTGAGTTTTTATTACTACTTAGGGTTAACTACTGATGGAAAACCTCCTGTGAACTATAAGAATAATTTGTTGTGGCACTAGCAAAAGCTCATAACAAGGCCAGCCAGCATCGCTCCCTACGGTCGCTGGACCTCGTTTCACTCGGCCGCTGCTGGCGGCGTTATATGTATTTTTGAGGTTGTACTATATGTCGTCGATTATAAGTAAAAAACTTCAAGAAGCATTAAAAGCTCAATTCAAAGCTTTTGGATTTAAAAAGAAAGGGGCTTCTTGGGCTTGTGCTGAGGGTGAATTAGCAAAGTGGTTCAACATCCAATGTTCTCGGAACAGCGGTTGTGTTTACTTTAATGTTGGTATCTATTTTCAAGCAACAAAAGAAGTAGACTACCCAAAAGAACTAGATTGCCATTTACGCTTTCGATTTGAGCAGCTGTTAAGTTCTGATGAAGAAATTAGAGATTTTTATAGGCTGTCTGATTTTGAGTCAGGCCTAAATACAGAAGCTAAAATTACAAGATTAACAAATCTTATAGCCTCTAAACTTATTCCATTTTTTAATCAGTATAATAGCGTTACTGATATTTTAAATTCTGACAAAATTAGGCCTCATATGTACTGGAATAACGGTAAAGAGATAGCAATTAAGCTTTGTGCTTAATACATATAACTACAAGGGCTTTAAATTTGACTCCAAAAGCGCTCATATTTTTTGCGGAGCAAAAACCAAAGCCAGCTTTTTACGCAATTTAAGCGGGCGTTATATGCAAAATGAATGAATCTAGCATTTATGCCAAATTAGAGTTTTTAAGAGATCAATTTATCAATGGTAAATTGATCCCTTGCGTTGACATTAAATTAGAAATAGATGGTCAAATATTTACCCAAAATGTTTGGCTAGAGCCACATGAATTAGGTAATGTGGTAGTCGTTATGTTGGCAACTAACAAGCTCTTTATTTCTAATAAATATTGTTTAGGTTTAATCCAAGCAAATGACGGGACAAATGAGCTTTTAAGTAATGAACAACTATGGGAAATTGGCATCCCGTAAATTGCATATAACTATAAGCCAATCAAGCGGGACTAAAAATAGTTTGCTCGGTTTCGCTTCGCTACACATTTTAGCCAACCATTTTTTGCCTGTTAATTAGGTGTTATGTTTACAAGGAAAGTTATGTATAAATTATCTATTTTAGTATTTTGTCTAGCTATGGTCGGATGTGCTTCAACTTCATCCTCATATGATGGGATTGAAGGTAGCTCGTTTGAAAATGCAGTTGTTTTTCCTAATGCTAAAAGTAGCTTTGATGGTATACCAATGGAGAATCAATGGCTGCAAGAGAAGTATCCAAACTTTAAAAAAGTAAGTCAATCTATGCTCTCCAACGGCAATGATGTATACGATGCTATAACCATTGAAACATCAAATGGCGAAACTAAAGTGGTCTATTTCAAAATGACTAGTTGGTTTGGTATGTAAACATAACAATCCAAGAAACCAAAGGGGTCAAATCTTGACTTCAGACATCAAATTCATGCGGCAATTTTATAAGCTGTTTTTAAAATAAAATGCTGGTGGTTCACTGGCTAATTAATTACTGAGTTAAATTAAGGAAAAGGATTTTTTATGGAAGGTATTAATTATAAAAGGCATTAAACGTATTTGGTTTTGGTTTTGGTTTACGCTAGTTGTATGTCCATTTTTGATTATTTTAGGCATGGCTACCTTTGTACAGTTATTAGGGCAGTACATGTATTCTCTGCAATTTAGTTTTTCTTCGCTATCTAGCTTTCAAATAGCATTTATGTGTGGCGGAATTTGTGCTTTTTCTGTCTCTGATAAAACGGCTGTAAAATTAAAAATAATGAAATGGACGGAGATAGAGATGGCGAGCCCTGTGAGCGGCAGTTTGGAAATAAGTAGTTTTATATTGGGGTTATTGATAAATCAAAAAGTTAGTTGAAACCTGTTAGGTGGAATACGATTTTTGATAATACAGCTATAAATAGCTGGTGGAAAAAAGGCACGATAAGGTGCTTTAAGTTAAGCTATATTGAATTAACTGTTAAACACCATGGAGGATGTTATGTTTAAAATAATAATTGGTTGTGCTGTCATATTTTCGTTTGTTTGCATGTTACTCGCCGCTGCACCTTTTACGCCTGCGATATCAGGATCATTTATTATGCTGTTGTTTGCAGGAGCTATTGGTTACAAGGGCTACCTGCAATCAAGTTTAATACTGCTGTTAATTAATACGCTGGCGGTTATTGGTAGCCCAGCTACAGATATAGACAACACTGATGCATTACTGTTTTTACCAATATTATTTTTAATCTCATTTGGTGGTGTTTTATTAGGCGTAAGAAAGTTAACTTTAAAACACGTTTTGTAGACGAATGGCTTGCTGAGGTTTGAAGTAAAGCGTTTGTTATTAACCTATAAGGTGTAGCAGCGCTTTGCTCCCTTTGTGAAAAAAGCCTTTAAAGAGCTATTTGCACAAAGAAAAATGAAAGAGGAGCAAACGAGAAGAAAAATAGCCTTTCACATTGTTTGTTTCCTCTAACAGCAAAGCGTCTCTTAGTTCTCCTTGTGAATAAAGCTCTTATGTTTAAACTAATGTGGTATCAAATAGTTGTTACAAACTTAGAATCAAAGCGCTTCAAAAATGGCTGCAATGCCTTGCCCACCGCCAATACACATTGTGACTAGCCCATATTTGCCATTAATTCGTTTGAGTTCGTACAAGCATTTAGTTGATAAAATTGCGCCCGTTGCGCCAACAGGGTGGCCTAAGGCAATTGCACCGCCATTCGGGTTTACCTTATGCGCTGGGAAATTTAACTCGTTGGCAACGCACAGAGCTTGTACTGCAAAGGCTTCGTTAGACTCAATTACATCCATATCATCAATGGTTAAGCCTGTTTTTTCAAATACGTGTTTTACCGCAGGAATTGGGCCGGTGCCCATTAACGAGGGATCAACGCCCGCTCTGGCATAACCTATTAATCGACCAAGCGGTTTTAAGCCTTGCTCATTCGCTTTTTGCTCAGACATGAGTACCAACATGGCTGCGCCATCGTTTATACCTGATGAGTTTGCTGCGGTAACGGTTCCATCTTTTTTAAAGTAGGGCTTTAAGGTAGCGAGCTTCTCGGTTGTGGTATCGGCTCGCACGTGTTCGTCAGTATCAAAAATATGGCTGCCACTTTTTGATTTGATTTCAATAGGGAGTATTTGCTGTTTAAAATGGCCTGCAGCAATCGCTTTTGCTGCTTTGTGATGACTTTGAGCTGCGTAAGCGTCTTGCTGGTCGCGGCTAATAGTGTATTTATCTGCAATGTTTTCAGCGGTTATTCCCATTGGGTTATTATCCCATGGGTCTTGTAATGTGGAGGTGAGTTCATCTTGCATGATGCTATTCCCCATTTTTTGCCCCCAGCGATTACTTTCGAGGGTATAAGCTGAGCTACTCATGCTTTCAGCTCCGCCAGCAAGGGCTGCGTCTACATCACCTAATTGTATTTGTTGTACTGCTTGTATAATGGCTTCAAGACCAGAGCCACATAATCGGTTGAGAGTTACTGCGTGACTACTAATAGGTAACCCCGCATCTAGCCCAATGACTCTTGAAAGGTATGCGTCTTTAGGGCCGTTATGAATTACTTTACCGACTACAGTGGAGCCAACTTGGTTGGGTGATAGCTTGGCTCTGGCTAGTGCTTCTTTCGCACATAGAGTGCCTAGCTCGGCGGGCGTGAAATGTTTAAGGCTGCCACCAAAGCTGCCGATAGCGGTACGAACTGCGCTTAATATAACTACGCTATTGTTATTAAGTTTTGTCATTATTTTCTCTTCTTATTTTTAAACTTTATTCGCTTTGTTATAAATGAAGCTACTTAAGAACCAAAGGGATCTAAATTTTAGGTAATTCATCAAAACACAATTAAGCAATAAACAAAAGTAACAGCCGTATCCTGTTTGTTAATAAAGCCTATCAATTTATTTGAACATATAGATAAGTAATATGGCTTTTTCTAGATTTTAAAATAATTTATTTAGTTGGGCTCTCATTTTAACGATAACCCAATGTTTAATTTATAAATAATAAATAAGTAAGACACTCACCTTAATTTTTGCATTTTACAAAGCTAAATACTAAGTTTTAATTAGTGTGAAAAATAATCATGGTGCCGCTACAAAGTATTATCACTGTATTTCACGTTGTGTTCGCCGAGCATTTTTATGTGGTGAAGACTGCTTTACAGGAAAGTCTTATGAACATCGCAGAGGGGGGAAAGGCAAGTTACTTGCTTTAGTCGCAAAGACATTTTGTATTTATATATGTGCTAACGCCGTAATGAATAACCAGCAAAATGTAGCAACGTTAACAACAGCGAAAAACTACTGGCCAGTACTTATACCCAGCTAAAACGTCAAATATTGCCCCAAGGCAAGGGTTTGCATGTCAGTAATTTTGGATTTGTAGAATAAAAGCTTCCCAAGATAATTGTAAATGTAATTTTGAATGAGTTTTAGGCGGTAAATTGATTTGATCTGAACTTATTTGATGCTATTTTTAGGTGATTTTAAAATGGGGGTGTCATTTTTACTTGTTACACCGCTTCGCGGCATCAAAATTGTCGTAAAACTCAGCGTTAGTTCTCAAGGATGAAAATTTTGAAAATAATTGTAGTTTGCATTTTACTCGTATTGTTCGTGTTCTATTGGATTCGTCCACTGGCTAACCCTGACATTACAGAATATTATCCTCCAATCATATATTCTGATGAGACCTATTTTTCAATTACGATCCCTGTGGAAATTGATTTAAAGGATGGTAAGCGATCATTCACAGAGTTGTTTAATGCCTATGGTTTTAGCGGCAATGGCCCATCTATAGAGCAAGTTGTGAGAGCAAATACACATTTTGCATCTGTTCAATTTGATAGCGAAGGTGATGCATTTGTTATGTATACGTCAAATGAAGAGCAGTATTTGTCGATTTTAAATGAACTACGCTGTATGGAAGAAATTGCCTGTTTAAAAAAGTGGGTTAAAACCGCGCGATGGGTGTTGATTAAAGAGTGAGAGCAAATCGGATAGCCGGGGGTCTCTAACATCAAGCCCCAGACTGCTCATCATGCGCTTTTTATTAATAGCAAGTGCAATGGGCGGCTCATCTCCCATCATGAATATTGATCCAAATATCTTTCAATGACACTAAACCTTGTGACGCTAAATAGTCATTGCCTAGCGCAATGTTAATGCCTTTTGTTTTTGAGCTTTGACAAGAGCTTTCGCTTCCAAGCGCCTACTTTTGGTACTGGTGATACCACACTATATGGATATGGCGAGTCGATCACTAACCTTCAACTTGATTAAACTGCGTATCTAATTAGTGCGTACTATTTTTATAAAAAGCACCACTGTCGCCTGTAACACATTATTACTAAACGGGGGATCTTGTGTTCTAAACCCACGGTTAGTCGATAAGCGTTGGAAGACTGCAAGTAAGTTACATCGACAAAATGAAGCTCAAAAAGACAGCTCAATAGGGCGATGAAAGCTTTTTATTTAAGGAATGGTAAAAGGTTAGGCTGTAATTGAGCCTGTTTGCTTGTAAGTAAACTGTGCAATATTACAGTTAAAAATGCATGAATAAATTGACCTTACTCGGAAAAACGAAAGTAATGCTTTCATTGCATTATGCGGCAACTTTATTGTCTTGTTCATAATATAGAAAAGCTACTTGCTTAAAACGTCAACCAAACAAAAAGCTGCGCATTGCAATAATGCACTTTTTAGTGTGTTTGTTATTTAGGTTTTTTATCATGAGTTGTTTATTTGCATGATAAATTGAGAGCATGTTAGGGGACACAGTAAAATTACCAGATAAAAATCATGTTTAGTCTGAGATTATTAAAAGTGGGTGTCTATTTTATTGTTATGGTGGGTATTGCTAGTGGTTAATACTAGTCGTGTTAAGTTACTGACCATTTATAGCGACAGATAAATACAGTGATAACAAGGCAGGAATTTTGACATGTAGTTGTTCTCGGCAATTGCTCCTGCATTGCTCTACCTCCTGCATCCATGCAGTCGTACATAAAAAATCACTAACGCAGTCAGCACTTTATTTAGCCCGCTAGAATGGTTAAATATTTAAGTCGATTGGTATAAGGTATGGCTGAGTTACTCTCTTCACCCCCACCACTTTATGGTCGAATTAACGCGTTACGTTAATTTTCAATTTAGACGTTAAAAAGCCAGCGATGCTGGCTTTTTTTGTGGGGTAAATTTGATAATGATAAACAGGAAAGTTATGAATTACCTGAACCTTGGGTAAGGGATTTATTATCCTAAGTTCAGATTAATTACAGCCTTTTTGAATTGGTTGTGTTGTGACATTTACGACGAAGTCATTGTAGTCTCTGTCGTTTTGATCTTCCCAATATTGCTTAGTACCACTGGCTTTATAGGCTGTTTTAAGATTGTTTGCATTACCGTTCACGGAAAGTACGTAAACGATTGAATCACTGGCTTTAACGTCGTAATAACCTGATGCTCCATGCTCATCTAACAATTTAATATATTGGTTATTAACCTTAATACCCCAATCATTATTATAACCAGAATTTTCAGAGATAAAAGAGTAACTGATCCGTGTGTAATTCTCGGCAATACACTGAGCATCATCATTTAAGATAGACGCTGGTAGAGAACTTGAACCAGTTACATTAAGCTGAGCAACGGCATTGACGGTAAAGGTTTTAGTTTCACTATAGTCATCGTTATCAATTGTTGGGATTGTAAATGAAGCAGTTGTTTCACCTGCCGCAATAGTAACGACTTGATCAGAGAAACTGTAGTCGCTACTTGTTGCTGTTCCTGCTGAAGTCGATACATAAATATCACTATCTTGTTCATAACTATTGCTTAGCTCTAGTTTATAAGATAATGCGCTACCTTCGTCTACTGAATCAACAATCGGTACAATAGTAAAGCTTGGAATATCTGACACGGTGCAAACTGGTGCATCGTAGCATGCAACTGATTCGTTAAAATTAGTTGCTAAATCATTTAAACGTACTGGAAAATCTGCAACATGGCAGGTATTACCAGTGTTTTTATTTACTTTGTACAACTCAGATTTATTAGAATGGCCTAGATCAGTTAAAATAGTTCGGCTTAATACAATATCACCTTGCTGGTTAAGTGCAGCGCCTGTGACAGTCGTTAAGTTGTGATCAGATAATTTTGTTGCCGTAAGTTCCTGCACATTCACAGTATATAAACTTGTACTGGTGACTAAGATTAATTCACCATTTTTAAATACCATGTCACCACGCCAGATACCTTGGTCATTTTCAAGGCCTGTAATATTTCCAAGTAAAGTTGTTTCGCTAGTTTCAGGATCGATCGCGTATAGCTTATCTTTATATGATCCAAGTAAGCGATTATTTTGTTGGTCATACACTAAACGATACATGTTACTTGTTCTGCCAACTTCAACATGTTCGTTTGTATCTAAATCAACATAGGCCAATTTGATGTACTTAAACTTACTGCCACTAATAGGTAGAGATTTGAGCTCTGTTGAATTAAAACCTAAGTGCTCAACATCTACTTGATATTCAATAGGGTGAGGTGCTGAGATGTAATACAAGCGATTTGTTTCCGGAATATGAGCAAGCGCTGAAGAGCTGTATTTAGCTCTAGAATGTGCTTGAGTTTGTTGTGTATATTCGTCTAGTTTAAATATAATACCGGTGTCACCGCGTCCAGCATTAATACCATAAAGTTGACCGTTACATTGGTTTGCATGCGCAACTTGCAAAGATGAAAGGATAGCAACAGACAGGGTTGTAATTTTTAGTGTTGTTTTCATTTAGAGTAGGCCTTTTAACGAGGATCCATTGTTACAGCTATAGTTAGTCTGAGGTAATTACAATTTGGTTTATAGCTGCCTATCCTTGTTCCCAAAATTGTATTGCTTAATTCCTATAAGCCGAGCGCATCCGTTATTAACCTCAAAGTATTGTACAATTATCCTAATGGTTGATTACAAAAGCAACATATCTTAACGAACGGTTGGCATTTATACACGAAATGCTGGCTAAATTGAGGTGTTTTATAATATTAAAGGCTTAATTTTGTATCTTTAACGGGGAATTTTAAGTTGTGGCTATTTTTGTTCACGAGCAAGCTGGTTAGGTAATAACTGTTCAATGATTTCACGTGCAGGTAACGTATAACGCACACCATCAAACATAACAGATGTAAATTCATTAATGCTAGTAATACCTGTAAGGGTCCAACCTTCACCGCGCTTTGGGCAATACACTGTGGTTGTAGGTTGTATTACTTTAAATTCGTCATTCATAATTAGCTCAGTTATTAACTTGTATGGCGGGTATCTTAAGGGAATAATAGCGGGCTTTAAAGCCGTAATTTAATTTTATTTATGAACAATGAGTTTGCACTAAGTCGAATCACATTAAAGCCAATTAAGCATAGGGACTGTAGTGCGTTGTGGGCTATTTTGTCTGAGCCGTTAGTTGCTCAGTTTAATGACTATGCAGTGCCACTTACGCGTGATGACGTAAAACAACTGATCCAAGATGATATTACTGGCATGTATGAAGGAAATACGCTGCGCTTTGGAATGTACTTATTAAATACGTCGACCTTGATTGGCTGCATTGGTTTATATGATATTGAAGAAGATACTGCTTGGTTAGGTTTTGAGTTGTCTCCAAATTATTGGGGGAATGGGTATATGTCTGAAGCATTAGCATTCTTGCTAACAAATATAAAAGCCGTTGTTAAGCTGTTAGGCAATGAGTTGAACATTACTAATTTAAAGGCTAAAGTGGCGGTAGAAAACACCCAAAGCCAGCAATTACTTCGCCGTTTTAAATTCACTCATGTAGCGAGTGAACAATGGGCGTATCAACTGTAAATCATACTTTGTTACATAACGGTAGTTTAATTAAAATACAGAAAGGGTATTGTTTTTAAAACAATCTTTACCTGAAAGCTATGCTTCTATTAAAAAAACTTAATCGCACTGCAATCATAATTCTATTGAGTATAGCCGCCTTCATTGCATGCACTATTGTCATTTATAAATACAACGCGCATTACACGTCAAATTTTAAAGACATCACAATTTATTCGCAGGTATTGGATGAAAATAGGAAAGTGTTTATTCGTTTACCTAGCAATTTTGAGCCAAATAAACGCTACTCCTTGATCATTAGAACCGACGGTAACTTCAATCTTACGCAGTGGGATTCAGTGATGGCTGAGCTACCAGCGCAGCAGGATACAATTTTGGTATCGATCCCCAATCAATTTTGGACCTTTACTAGAAATCGAGATTTAGTCCCACCGTATGCACGCCAAGATGTGAATACCCAAGCAAGACCAGCAAGTGAAAATTCACCAGAATTATTTGGTCAAGCTGATCAATTTTTGGCTTTTATTGAAGGTGAGTTATTACCGTATTTAGAATCACATTATAAGCTAGATAATAATCGTGTTTTGTCGGGCTATTCAGCAGGAGGGAGTTTTGTTTTATACACTATGAGTACAAAGCCTTGGCTGTTTAACGGTTATTTTGCATTTAGTCCGGCTGCTTGGTACGACGATATGACCGTTGTAAAAGAGTTTGATCGATTCTTATCGCAACGATGCCTCAATACAGACGATAACATACCGCTGTCGCTCTATATAACAGTAGGAGGCGCCGAGCATCCTTTAATGTTAAGTGCCTTTGCTGGTCTTAATAATAGCCTTAACATATATGCTAATGATATTATTTGGAATAGCAGAATTAATGAAGGTTTAGAGCACAGGGAAAACCCGGTGCATAGTGTTAAGCAGGCACTCGATTTCTATAATTCATCAATAAACTAATATGCTTAACTAAATAATAAGACAGTAATAAACCACAAAAGAACACATCATACTATATTTGTTAATTAAGATAACTCTGCATAAAAAGTTATTTTCAACTAAAAGCTATTAAGAAGAATTATGAGCTTGATAAATCAAAGTTAGTAATTCGATTAAACGTATCACAAGAGTTATGCTTATTTGGCTATGGAGGGATCTTCATTGATACAACGTCTTAAATCAAAAAATATCAGTAAAAAGTCAGTAATTGCAGCGAATTAGTAGGGGTTCAGAAGGTGAGTTTTATTTACACACTAACGACGTTTAATTTATCAATAGATAAGTTACAGAGTTTGCACTTAACCATAGAAAATCGCTATTACTTTAAGTTAAGCTTTTAACTTAAACAGAGGGTAAGTTAAAAGCTTAAATTTAATGCTAAAAGTGAAATAAGTTGTCGCTAAAGAATAGATATTTTGCTGGTGAGTTGGCGTAGCATTTTTTCAGGTTCTGGCGCAGGTTCATTTAACCCTGAAATAATGGTCATAAAATAACAATCTAACATCACACTTGCTTTTATATCGTCAAACTCTTGCTGTTCATCGAACAGCCGTTTTTTAAACTCACTCATATGCTGTTCAAAAAAATCGGCTTGCCAAATCATATCGCTTATCAATATTTTACTAAATTCAATGTTATTACAATAAAATTCAAATAACGGTAGGGCATAGTGACGTAACTTAAGCCTTGGTGCATGTTGGCGATCAGTTAAACTAGCCTGATGAATGATCGTATCTATTTGTTGCTGCATTCCTGCTTTTAGTAAGTCGATTTTATTTTCGAAATGACTAAACACTGTACCAACGGCCACATTAGCCGCTTTTGCGATTTCTCGTGTAGATGTATGAGCATAACCTTGCTCTAAGAATAACAGCCAAGCCGAGGTAAGAATTTTATTATAGGTTTGCGTTTTTTTATTCATTGTATATCAATTGATTATATTTAACTTGTGATAGTAAAGATGAAGTTATTTGAAAAAGTGACTGCGCTCAATTGTATTTATGAGCGCGCTCATTTAAGCAAGGAACTTATATGAACTTTATCAAACAAGTTATTGGTTACGGACTATTTATCCCATTTATTATTTTTTATTCTTACATGCTAGGACCATTACTTAAAGCAATTTTATTACCGGGGGGAATTTTAATGTTATGGATAATTTTAGGACCTAAGGAAGGTTATTTGGCTTTGACAAAAGCGTTTGCAACTAAAGGTAAAGCAAAAAAGTGTGATCGCAGCGGGTGGTTAATATTAGCAAAACAGGCTGATTAAATAATCAGCCTGTAAGTGTTCTAGTTATAATGTGTAATGAAAACCAAATGCAATGCCATCATCTTCTGATAGACCCATTTGATATTCTTGCTCTTTATCGGCACTTGAAAAATCACTAAAGTCTTTACGTGCTTCAATATAAAAAATCGTATCTTCGTCGAATAGATAGTGAAAGCCAAGTACTGTAAATTGACGTTTAAAGTTGTCATTAGGATCCGCGTTAAAATTTGGCTGGATCACGTAATCTGTTCCAGCATCATAGAGGTTATATGCAATGAAGGTACGAATGTCATTATCAAACTTATAAGATAATAATGACTCTACCCCAATCGCGTCTTTGATCAGACGGCCTAAGTTATCGGTATCATGATTTTCATTTTTGTTGATATTTGCGGCAAAATAAAGGCCATCATTGTTGAAATTACCCCAAGTAACACCTGCGCCATAAATAAAATCATTAACAGACTGAATACGTCCTGCTGCGTAATTTACGGTTAGTTCACCGCGGTTAAACCCGGCAGTAAGTTTTAAGTCGTCGCTTACAGAATAGGTAACGGCTGCCCCATAGGTTGAATTAAATTCTACTTGTTGAGCAAGATCACTGCCACTTTCCCACAATGTCTGGCAAGCAGCTTCTGAAATGGCTTCAATATCGCAGGTATAAAAATCATTATTTTTAAATTGCACTTGAGTTGCAATACTAAAATCACCAAACGTATTACGATACTGCAATAACTTATCACCGCGCCCGGTGCCATTAATTGCACCATCGTCTTTGTTGTAGGTGTAAACACCGGCTGCATTACCATCCCAAACTAGGCTATAGTTAGTACTATAAACTACGTCGTACCAAGCCCCCCATTGTTTACCTATTGTCACTTGGCCATATTTTTCATGCGCTATACCTATATAACCAAGTCGGTTATATAAAAATTCATCTTGAATAGATTCAAAGCGGTTGTTATAGATGATATCGCTACTGCCAACAGGGTTTACACCCCATTCTAATAAGGCTAAAGCTGACCACTGATCTTTTAGTTTGCGGCTAAAATCAAAGCTAATCCGTGATGCACCATTAACTATTTCAGTTTGCCCTTGTGTGTGGATTATTCTGGCGTCAATAAAACCACCGATGGTTAAATTGTTTTTTCCGTCATCATAAACTTCAACAGCGTTTACGCTCGGTGCCATCAAAGCGCTTGCGATAATGACCCCAATTAATTTTCTATTCATTTGATATTGCCTTGTGTGCTATCTATCATTGTCCTTTGGTCGCGCAGACTAACAAAGCTAAATTAATGGCTAAAGTGAAAAAATATCATTAAAAAATGATAGAGGAAATTTGAATTGTTAATTTCTGTTCCTTTTTTGTCCGGCGACAAAATGCGAGCACAATAAATTGATCCAAATTAGCTTATTTTAATGCGTTGCAGCTATAGCTCACAAAGCTAATAATTCATGGAAAAATAGGCCTATTTGGTTTACACTCCAGCCAATTTTATTTCTTTGATTTTCCCCGTTGGAGGGTAGCGCTATCATCAGTACAGCTAACATCACCATGCAATTTGGTGCTAAACCGTTATTTGAGAATATTTCAGCTAAATTTGGCGAAGGTAACCGTTATGGTTTAATTGGCGCAAATGGCTGTGGTAAATCAACATTTATGAAAATCTTAAGTGGGGAATTGGAACCGTCAGCTGGTAATGTAAGTACTGATCCAAATGAACGTGTTGCTAAACTAAACCAAGACCAGTTCGCTTACGAAGAATATTCAGTTATTGATACTGTAATAATGGGCCACAAAGAGCTGTGGGCGATTAAACAAGAGCGTGATCGTATCTATAGCTTGCCTGAAATGAGTGAAGAGGATGGCATGAAGGTTGCCGATCTTGAAACTGAGTTTGCTGAAATGGATGGCTATTCTGCAGAATCTAAAGCCGGCGAGCTACTAATGGGCGTAGGTATTGCAACTGATCAGCATTACGGTCCGATGTCAGAGATTGCTCCTGGTTTTAAACTGCGAGTGCTTCTTGCGCAAGTGTTATTTTCAGATCCAGATATCATGCTACTCGATGAGCCAACTAATAACTTGGATATTTATACTATCAAGTGGCTTGAAGATGTACTGAATCAACGTGATTGCACAATGATCATCATTTCCCATGACCGTCATTTCTTAAACTCTGTATGTACGCATATGGCTGATATTGACTATGGTGAATTGCGTATTTACCCAGGTAACTATGACGAATATATGTTTGCAGCAACGCAAGCTCGTGAACGCTTATTAAGTGAAAATGCCAAGAAGAAAAATCAAATTGCCGAGCTACAACAGTTTGTTTCGCGCTTTTCAGCTAATGCATCTAAAGCAAAGCAAGCAACATCTCGTGCCAAGCGAATTGACAAGATTCAATTAGATGAAGTTAAAGCATCGTCACGTCAAACACCGTTCATTCGTTTTGAGCAAGAAAAACAGTTATTCCGTAATGCCCTTGAATTAACAAACTTAGGCCAAGGTTTTGACGATATGCTGTTCACTGGCCTTGAAGGCTTAGTTGAAGTAGGCGAGCGTATCGCTATCATCGGTGAAAATGGGGTTGGTAAAACAACACTGTTAAATACTTTAGCAGGTCGTTTGGCACCGAAGCAAGGCGAGTTTAAATGGTCTGAAAACCACAATATCGGTTATTATGCGCAAGATCATGCTGATGAATTTGCCACCGATATGAACTTATTCCAGTGGATGGAGCAATGGCAGCAAGAAGGCGATGATGAACAAGTTGTTCGCAGTTTCTTAGGCCGTATGTTGTTCTCACAAAATGATATTAAAAAGTCTGTAAAAGTAATATCTGGTGGTGAGCAAGGCCGCATGTTATTTGGTAAGATTATGATGCATAAACCAAATATCCTATTAATGGATGAGCCAACGAACCACATGGATATGGAGTCAATAGAAGCATTAAACCTTGCGCTAGAAGCATATGAAGGTACGTTGATGTTTGTATCTCACGACCGTCAATTTGTATCCTCAGTTGCAACCCGTATTTGGGAAATCAAAGACGGCAAAATAATTGATTTCAGAGGTACTTACTCTGAATATTTAGCCAGTAAAGAAGGCTAAAGCTCAATTTACATACTGATCAAAAAGCCATGCTAGTCATGGCTTTTTTGTTACTCGATATTCGCAATTTAACAATTAATACGTGTATAATGACCGCCTTTAATGCGGACATAAGTCCGCTATAGGTATTAAAACCATTACTGAGGAGTATTTATGACTGTTGGCATTATTATGGGTTCCAAGTCAGATTGGCCAACTATGGAACATGCGGCGATCATGCTAGATAAATTTGGCATCGCTTACGAAACTAAAGTTGTATCGGCTCATCGTACTCCTCAACTACTCGCTGATTACGCAAGTTCAGCAGCAGAACGTGGTATTAAAGTAATTATTGCCGGTGCCGGTGGTGCAGCGCATTTACCAGGTATGGCCGCTGCTTTCACATCGTTACCAGTATTAGGTGTGCCGGTTAAGTCTAAAACGTTAAATGGCATTGATTCATTGCTGTCGATTTGCCAAATGCCAAAAGGTGTTGCAGTAGGTACATTAGCAATTGGTGAAGCTGGTGCTGCAAATGCAGGATTATTAGCTGCACAGATTTTAGGTTGTCAGCAACCGGAGATATTTGCCAAAGTTGAAGCGTTCCGTAAAGAACAAACCGAAACTATTTTAGCTAACCCAAATCCAGCAGAGTAATATGACTATTTTAATTTTAGGAGCCGGCCAATTAGCACGTATGATGTGTTTAGCTGGTGCGCCATTGAATTTAAATGTGGTTGCGTATGATGTTGGTAGTAAAAAAATTGTTCACCCATTAACTGGGCAAATCTATACTACAACGTTAGAGCAAGCAATTGTAGACGCTCATGCGATCACCGCTGAGTTTGAGCATATTCCTGATGATGTGCTAACGCTATGCTGTGCAAGCAAGAAGTTTTATCCGGGTAAAGCCGCGATTAAAACGGGTGGCGATCGCGCCCTAGAAAAAGCATTACTAAGTAAAACCGCAGTTAAGTGCGCACCATATCAGTTGATCACTGAAAAAGCCCATTTAGAACAAGCCGTTGCTAGCTTGGGT
The DNA here is from genome assembly GCF_014164575.1 of Pseudoalteromonas sp. SG41-1. Taxonomy (NCBI): domain Bacteria; kingdom Pseudomonadati; phylum Pseudomonadota; class Gammaproteobacteria; order Alteromonadales; family Pseudoalteromonadaceae; genus Pseudoalteromonas; species Pseudoalteromonas sp. SG41-1. The sequence goes on along the minus strand of NZ_JACJFL010000001.1, from coordinate 33,279 downwards.
AAGCCATTAGTTATCAAAACCTGTCAAGCCGGTTACGATGGGAAAGGCCAGTGGCGTTTAAAATCAGATGATCAAATTGAGCAGATATGGTCACAAATGGCTGATTTTATTGCCTCCGGTACTGAATCCGCGCCACACACTATTATTGCCGAACAAATGATCCCATTTGATCGTGAAGTATCAATCATTGGTGTTCGCGATAAAAGTGGTAATACCGCTATTTACCCACTTACTGAAAACCAGCATACCAATGGTGTTTTAACCTTATCTATCGCCGGTAAAGAAAAATCTGTGATTCAACAACAAGCTGAAGATGCATTTAATAAATTGGCTAATGAGCTTGATTACGTTGGTGTATTGGCGATTGAGTTTTTCGATGTGGCAGGGCAGTTATTGGTCAATGAAATTGCTCCTCGGGTTCATAATTCTGGTCATTGGACCCAACAAGGCGCGCATTGCAGTCAATTTGAAAATCATATGCGTGCAGTCTCTGGGCTGCCATTAGGTAGCACACAATTGCAGCGTGTTACGGCAATGGTGAATGTGCTCGGACAAGCCGCGATTCCTCAGCAAGTACTAAGCATTGCTGAGGTTACGAGTCATTGGTATGGTAAAACAGCAAAGCCTGGTCGTAAAATGGGCCATATTAATGTATCTGCTGCGAACCTTCATGAGTTAGGTGAACGCTTAGCACAATTGTCGGAGTATCTTCCGGAGGAAGATTATCCCGGCGTATTAGCGGCCAGCACCGCGTTGATTTTAAATTAACTAAAAAAGCCGAGTTTATCTCGGCTTTTTACTTGAGGAATGGTTTTATGATTAGCGCTAAATACAGAACCGTGGTATTCGCTTTTTTCATGGCATTATTTATGTCTGGTTTTATGTCATTGGTAATTTCAATTTTTAATGTTGGTTTAATTGATAACATAGTTTCTATTTGGCTAGCGGCGTGGGCTTTTGCATTTTGTGTCGCATTTCCTACCGTAATTCTTGTAGCGCCAGTTGTGCATAAGCTCACTACAAAGATTGTGCGCTCGTAACGAAGGGATTATTTTGTCTGTGTCTGATCGGATTAAAAAGCCTCTATACTTGCTTTTTTTTGGCCTGTGTATCACCCCTTGGATTGGTGGTGGTAGTGCCCTAATTTGTGGCGCGATGTTTGCTATTTTGCTCGGTAATCCATTTGCAGAGCTATCCCAAAAGGCGAGTAAATGGATGCTCAAAGCCGCGGTGGTTGGCTTAGGTTTTGCTGTTGATTTTAATCAGGTGATTGAAGTTGGTCGCAGTTCGCTGGTACTGACCATAGTCAGTATTACAGCGATCATTGGTCTTGGTGAAATTTTAACGCAAGTCTTTAAATTAAATCGTAACACAGGTGTATTAATATCATTCGGTACGGCCATTTGTGGAGGCAGTGCGATTGCAGCGATGGCGCCTGTAATTAAAGCTAAAGATCACGAAGTAGCGGTTGCACTTGGTGTAGTGTTTTTATTAAACGGTGTCGGTTTGCTACTATTTCCAACCATTGGTCATTACTTTAGTTTAAGCCAACACCAATTTGGTTTATGGGCAGCGTTAGCTATTCATGATACCAGCAGTGTAGTAGGGGCCTCAGCAGCTTATGGAGCTGTGGCACTAAGTATTGCTACAACAGTTAAGCTCACACGTGCGATGTGGATCATTCCCTACACTACGATTGCAGGTGTCTTTTGGCGCTCAGAAGAAAAGGCCAGCATTCCTTTATTTATTGTTGGTTTTTTAGCTGCTGCATTGATCAATACGTATTTGCCTCAATTTACGGATCTCTGGCAGCTGATCAACACCGTAGCAAAACAACTATTGGTAATGACTTTATTCTTAATTGGCAGTGGCTTATCACTGGCTGTATTAAAACAAGCAGGACTAAAGCCCTTTATAATGGCAATTATTTTATGGATAGTCGTAAGTAGTGTCATTTTGTTATTAATTTTAGATGGATATATCGTATGAAGAAGCAGTTTTCTATCGCCACATTAGCGTGCCTATTAATCAGTGGTTTTTCTAACTCAGCATTGGCCGCATCATCTTTACGTGTAGCCACGTTTAATGTGAGCATGGATGCAACAAATTATGCTGAAAATGATAAGGACGTTGATCCTAATGGCCTGGTAAATGCGTTACAAACAAATCATCCACAAATCAAAAATATTGCCGAGATCATTCAACGCATTCGCCCTGACATTTTATTATTAAATGAATTTGATTATGTCAGCAAAGCGCAAGGCATTGATTATTTTAAAACGCACTACCTTGCTAAAAGCCAAAATAAACAGCCCTCTATAGATTATCCGTACAGCTATGTTGGCCCAGTAAACACAGGTTTGAAAACGCCATTTGATCTAGATAATGACGGCCAAGCAACTGGTATTAAAGGGGATGCATTTGGTTTTGGCTTTTTTGAAGGCCATTATGGTATGGCCGTCTTATCTCGCTACCCAATTGATTTTGATAAAATTCGTACCTTACAAACCTTTAAATACAAAGATATGCCAAATGCTAAAATGCCAATTGATCCAACTACAGGTGAAAATTGGTATAACAACGAAGAGTGGCAAGCTTTGAGGCTCAGCTCAAAATCGTTTTGGGATATTCCGGTTACTGTAAAAGGTAAAACGCTGCACGTTATTGCATCGCACCCAACGCCTCCTGTATTTGATGGTGCTGAAGATAGAAACGGCTTACGTAATCATGATGAAGTACGTTTGATTAAAGATTATATCGCCAGCGCAGATTACCTCTATGACGATCATGGTGTCAAAGGCGGGTTAGCTGAAAAATCACGGTTTATTATAGTCGGAGATTTAAATGCGGCTCCTGAAGGAGATAAAAAACGCCCAGATACAACGGATCAACTTTTAAAAAACTCATTAATAAATAGTCAATTTACACCAACTAGTAAGGGCGCTAAAACCACTTACAGTGAAAAATATGCTGCTGCTTACACAGCTTACTGGCAAGCTCGTGCAGATTATGTTTTGCCTTCAACTTATGGCATTGAAGTCCATGACGGTGGGGTATTTTGGCCAACTAAAAGTAGCGAGTTATACCGGTTAATTAAAGATCGTAATGCATCGTCAGATCATCGCATGGTGTGGTTAGATATTTCTATAAAGTAACTTGGTTATTAAACAGCAAAGTTTGGCTGTTTGTCTGAAATAATTGCTATTACATAGGCGCTTCTGCTTAAATTGGGGGAATTACAATAACCTTACAGAAGCCCTATGATTTTTAAATCTTCTACTCAAAAAACCTTAATTGCACTTGCCGTAGCATCCAGCGTTATGTTGTCCGGTTGTCAATCAACCGCATCTACCCCTAAAGAGCAACCACAATCAACTGTTGCCAGCGTTGTTGTAACGCCTGCTGATACAGGCAGCAGCGCGATCACACTTGAGCAAGCAATGGCTCATCCTGATTGGTTAGGCCGCCAAGCAGAGCGTGCGTTTTGGGCTGCTGATTCAAAAACAGTTGTCTATGCGCAAAAACAACAAGGTAATGAGCTTCGAGACTTATTTACACAAGCTGTTGATAGCCAAGCGGCAAGCCAAGTAGCGTTAAATAAGTTGCATACATTAGGGGCTGGTGATGCTGTTTATTCAGTGGATCGTACACAGCAAGCCTATGTATTTGAAGGTAATATATTTGTAAAGAACATCAATACAGGTTCAATTACACAAATTACTCACGACAGTGCTAAACAATCTAAACCACAATTTTTAACTGATGGTAATTTAGCTTATCGTCAAGGAAACACTTTTTATAAAGTAGATTTGGCAACGGGACTGCAAGCTGAGCTTGTAAATCTTCATTTGAGCGATGCACCAAAAGGAGTTACAGAGCCTGAAACTTACATCGCTAAAGAACAGCATAAACTGATTGATTACATTGCGCTGACTCATAAAAATAAAAAAGATAAACAAGCGCGCAAAGAGCAACTCAACCAGCAAAATAGTTCAATTGCCGATGCTCAGTTTTACTTAGGTAAAGGCAATGAGTTAGCCGATGTGCAGTTATCACCAAATGGTAAAGCATTAATTGCTGTTGTCACTGAGGCCAAACCTTGGCGAGATGAAGCCGACATCATGCCAAACTATATTGCTGATGATGCACGGGTAAAAGCTGAAAAAGTACGTCGTCGTGTTGCTGATGAAAAACCACAAACCTCGCAAGTTATCTACATAGATTTAACTGAGCAAACGCAAACAACACTCGCATTTGATACCTTACCTGGTTTTGATGAAGATGTATTAGCGGCAGTTAAAAAAGAAAACTATGCCCGTGACGGCAAAACATATGAATCTAAAAAAGAACTTCGTGCTATCAACCTAATGATGGATTGGGGATGGGATCAAAGTGCTATCGTCTGGAACAAAGCCGGCACGCAAGTCGCGATTATGCTTGAAGCATGGGATAACAAAGACCGTTGGTTAGCTACTGTTGATGCTGAAAATTCCAAACTTGTTTCACAACACCGTTTACACGATGATGCATGGGTTAACTATGCTTATAACGATTTTGGCTGGTTAAATAATTCAGATACCTTGTATTATTTATCTGAAGAAACTGGCTATAGCCACCTATATAAAAAACCACTCAATGGTAAAGCAACACAACTTACCAAAGGTCAGTTTGTCGTATCGAACCTCACACTAACAGATGACGACAGTGCAATTTATTACAAAGCCAATGTTGAGCATCCTGGTCTATATGAAATCTACCGCGTTGATCCACAAACGGCAAAATCAGAGCAAGTAACCAACTTAGACGGTATGACCGACTATAAATTAAGCCCTGATCAAAGCAAATTATTGTTAACACATTCCAAAATCATGGCTCCACCAGAGTTATATGTTGCTGATGCAAAAGCGAATACAACTGCAACGCAGCTAACTCATACAGTATCGAGTGAATTTTTAGCAAAACAATTAATTGCGCCTAAAATTGTTGCGGTACCGTCAAGTCATACTGAACAACCGGTATACGCTAAAGTATATTACCCAGCAGACTATGTAGAAGGTGAGAGCGGCAAAAACCGCAAAGCGATCATTTTTAACCATGGTGCAGGTTATCTACAAAACTCACACATGGGTTGGTCAGGTTACTTCCGCGAATTTATGTTTCATTCATTACTAGCCTCTGAAGGTTATGTAGTGATGGACATGGATTATCGTGCATCAAAAGGTTATGGACGTGATTGGCGTACGGCGATTTACCGTCAAATGGGTACCCCAGAAATTGAAGATTTAGCCGATGGTGTTAAATGGATGGCTGAAAATGCCAATGTTGATACCGGTGCTGTGGGTACATATGGCGGCTCTTATGGTGGCTTTATGACCTTTATGGCGTTATTTACTCAGCCTGATTTATTTCAAGCCGGGGCTGCGCTTCGTCCAGTTACCGATTGGGCACACTATAATGGTCCATACACATCAAACATTTTAAATCACCCAGATGTTGATCCAATTGCGTATGAAAAAAGTTCGCCTATATATTATGCGCAGGGACTTAAAAACCGCTTATTGATCAACGCCCCTATGGTTGATAATAATGTGTTTTTCCAAGACTCAGTACGCTTAGTACAGCGTTTAATTGAGCTTGAAAAAGAAAACTTTGAAACGGCTATATTTCCAGTCGAACCACATGGTTTTGTACAGCCTTCTAGTTGGTTAGATGAATACCGTCGTATTCATAAACTATTTAAAGAAAGTTTATAAGCACTAAATTTTTAGACAACGCCAAGCTTATGCTTGGCGTTTTTTTATATAATTTATCAGCAGTGGCGTTGCGAGTACTATTCCGCCAATTGCACCTATTAAGTGAGCATCAACAGCAACCCGAGAGGCAATTAATTTACTCACTTCAGCACTGGGGCCATGAAATTGTTCATAAGCAATTTTAAGCCAAATACCGATAAACAATAAACCGCCGCTTTTCATGCCAACTTCAATATCTTTGATTGCCCCCCACACAATTACACCATGCAGTAGTGCACTCAATCCGGTGTAAATGTGAATGTCAGGACAAAAAAAGTAAATACCAATACCGCACCAAGCAGCCAAAAATAAGGTGTGCAATGCATATTGCGTCGGTTTTGTATGCTCAGCATGTAACGCCCATATCAGTACGATACCGGCACAATTTAATGCTAAGTGCGCCCAGTTAGCATGCACATATTGGCTCGTGATCAAACGCCATACTTGGCCTTGGTCAATGAGCTGGCGATTAAACTCTAAAACATCATTTAAATTAAACGCTGCAAATAGGGCGCTTAATGCCATTAAACACAGCGGGGGTAAAATATATCGGGGTTGAAGTGGTAAATTGACCATTTTATTCTTATTTTTACAGCAAAATTTTGCATATTGTGCCCGTTTAACTTTAAGATGCCAAACATCTCAATGCAATTAAGGTCTTTTTATGTTTTTACCTTTTAAAACCAGCGTCGTCTTTAGTTTAACTCTTTTTACTTTACCGGTTTTAGCCACTCAAACACCACGGGAAGTACGCGAGCCAGAAGCCGCCACTGGCCATCAACTTAAGCAGCATGTAACTGGTCAGCAGTATATGGTTGCTGCGGCAAACCCCTATGCTGCTAAAGCAGGACAAACCATACTCGCTAAGGGCGGCAGTGCAGTCGATGCTGCCATTGCAACGCAATTAGTCTTGACCTTGGTTGAGCCGCAATCATCAGGAATTGGTGGTGGGACTTTTATGCTGCATTTTGACAAAGGTCATAATAAGCTAACCAGCTTTGATGGCCGCGAAACAGCGCCAAGTAATGCTGACGAAACATTGTTTTTAGATGAAAAAGGTAACGCGGCACCTTGGATTGAAGCAGTGGTTGGCGGCCGTTCAGTGGGTGTACCTGGTTTATTGCATGCCTTTGCTAAAGCGCATCAACAATATGGCAAACTTGCATGGGCGGAACTGTTTAAACCGGCCATAGAACTTGCTGAACAAGGATTTGTAGTATCACCGCGTTTACATGCTTTGTTAGCCAAACAAATAAACCCTGGGGTGACAACACTTCCAGTGATCCGTGATTATTTTTTTCCAGATGGTAAACCGCTTGCTGTTGGCACTGTTAAAACGAACCAACCACTTGCTGAAGTTTACAAAAAAATCGCCAGTAAAGGCATTGATGCTTTTTATAAAGGCGATAACGCTAAGCAAATGGTTGCTGCGGTCACTCATTCTATTGTGGCACCAGGTACTTTAGCATTAACCGATTTAGCTAATTATAAAAGTAAACAACGTGACGCAGTTTGCACCCCGTACCACAGTTATAAAGTATGTTCCATGGCACCACCGAGCAGTGGCGGAGTCGCGGTGTTACAAATTCTCGCTTTGCTTGAAGATAAGAACATGGGTCAATTTAAAGCTAATTCTGCACAAGCCCTGCATTATTTTAGCCAAGCATCGCGACTCGCTTTTGCGGATCGTAATGTGTATATGGGCGACCCCGATTTTGCAGATATTCCTACTAATGAGCTACTCGATAAACGCTATATCGAGCAACGGACAAAATTAATAAGTGAGCGAGACGAAAAAGCCTATGCAGGGCAACCTCGTCCATTACTGAGTTACGCACAAGATGATGCGTATGAATTGCCATCTACTACTCATGTATCTATTGTTGACAGTGAAGGGAACGCGGTATCAATGACCAGCTCAATAGAAATGGCGTTTGGTTCAACGGTTATGGTGAACGGTTATATATTAAACAACCAATTAACCGACTTTGCCTTGTCGCCGCGCAAAAACGGCAAATTATTAGCCAACCGCGTTGAAGCAGGTAAACGCCCGCGCAGCTCAATGTCACCGGTGATGGTGTTTAATAACGATGGCAGTTTACGCTTAGTGGTCGGCTCACCTGGCGGTAGCCGAATTATCGACTATGTCGCGCAAGTAGTTATTGGCGTATTAGATTGGCAACTAACTGCTCAACAAGCCATTGACTTACCAAGAATTACTAATCGTAATAATTATACAAGTGTTGAAAAAGGCACCGCTATAGAGGCGATTATTCCTGATTTACAAAAACGTGGTCATACAGTAAAAGTCGTCGATTTAAACTCTGGCTTGCATGCGGTTGAAGTCGTCAATGGCACTTTATTTGGTGCCGCAGATCCTCGCCGCGAAGGGATCGCTTTAAGTGAGCAAAGTATTGTTCTTAAAGAGCACGAAATGCCAGTGAATAAGCCTTAATTGACATCGTGATTTAATGTACAATCTACTTTTACGTGTGTGTTAAGCGCACACGTCTTATTTTCTCCTAATGGTCTGACAAGATTGAATATCATTGCTTTTTAATATTCAACAGTAATAATGACAGATCGTAACTTAAAGACTTCGTTAAGCTTGGACTTATGACTACAAATACTGACCCAAATTATCTTTATATTCATCACTCAGGCCCAGGTCTGATCGAAACGCCACTCTTAAATAAAGGCAGTGCATTTACTCAAAAAGAGCGTGAAAGTTTCAACCTTGCGGGATTACTGCCTCCTCGCTATGAAACGATTGAAGAGCAGGTTGAACGTTGTTATCAACAATATTCAAGTTTTAAAGACAACCTAAATAAACACATTTATTTACGCGCCATCCAAGATAACAACGAAACACTTTACTATCGTTTAGTGCGTGACCATCTTGAAGAAATGTTGCCTATTATCTACACCCCAACCGTGGGTGATGCCTGTGAAAAATTCTCAGATATTTATCGCAGCGCGCGCGGTTTATTTATCTCTTATGAAGACCGTTATCAAATCGATGATATTTTACGTAATGCGACCAAAGGCAAAGTAAAGGTTATCGTTGTCACCGATGGTGAACGTATTCTTGGTTTAGGCGACCAAGGTATTGGTGGCATGGGCATTCCAATTGGTAAGCTATCACTTTATACCGCCTGTGGTGGCATAAGCCCAGCCTATACGCTACCGGTTATGCTTGATGTAGGAACGAATAACGAAAAGTTATTAAACGATCCTATGTATATGGGTGCTCGCCATAAACGTATTGCACAAGATGAATACGATGAATTTTTAGATCTATTTATTAAAGCCGTTAAGCGTCGTTGGCCAAATGTGTTATTACAATTTGAAGACTTTGCACAACCTAATGCAATGCCTTTATTAAAACGCTACCGTGATGAAATTTGTAGTTTTAATGATGATATTCAAGGCACAGCGGCGGTTACAGTTGGTTCGTTACTTGCTGCATGTCGTGTGAAGAGTGCACAGTTATCAGAACAAAAGGTAGTGTTCGTAGGTGCAGGCTCCGCAGGCTGTGGTATTGCCGAACAAATCATTACACAAATGGTGTCGGAAGGTATTTCTGACGAGCAAGCCCGCAGCCAAGTTTTCATGGTTGATCGTTTTGGTTTGTTAACACAAGGCATGGAAGGGCTGCGCGACTTCCAGCAAGCACTTGCCCAACCTACAGATAAATTAGCTGATTGGACATACAGCGGTGAATACGCGTCATTGCTAGATGTGATGCACTGCACAGCTCCTGATATTCTCATTGGTGTATCAGGGCAACCTGGTTTATTTACTGAGCAAGTTATTCGCGCCATGCATAATGGATGCGAACAGCCCGTTATTTTCCCGTTAAGTAATCCATCTAAGCAAGTTGAAGCACTACCTGAAGATGTGATCAATTGGACACAAGGCAAAGCGATTGTTGCAACTGGCAGTCCATTTGCACCGGTTGTTTATGACGGTGAAACATTTGTAATCCCACAATGTAATAACAGCTATATTTTCCCTGGTATTGGTTTAGGTGTCATTGCGGCGAAGGCCACCCGTATTACTGATGCAATGCTCATGGTGTCGAGTGAAATATTGGCAGAATCATCACCTCGAGCTAATACCGGTAAAGGGAGTTTATTACCTGCACTAACAGAAATTGAAACACTGAGTAAACGCATTGCTTTTGGTGTGGCTAAAAAAGCCATCGAAGAGGGGGCTGCACTTGAGATCAGCGATGATATGTTATGGGCGGCAATTGACAGAAATTACTGGTTACCAAAATACCGTAATTACAAACGTTGTAGTATCTAAGTGATCACTGCTGATTAACTAGTAAATTATCTAGAAACAGGCTTCGGCCTGTTTTTTTATGCTTGTTCATTTTAAATTAACCGCGTACGGTATCTAATAACGTTATTAAAACTATTAAGGATATGTATGCGTTATTTACCATTGTTAGCCGCGACTCTAAGTTTCAATGTATTTGCAGCCAGTACACCAGATGCCCCACACATTTACATTCAAGGCCAAGCGCAAATCTCCACTATTGCCGATAATGTAAAGTTAGGCGTTGCAATTGTTGAAGTTGATAAGGACTTGATGAGCGCTAAACAAAAAGCTGATCAAACTATGGCTAAAGCGATTAAATTAGCAAAGCAGCAGGGGATTGATGAAAAAAGTATTTATGGTTCACAAATCTCAATTAACCGAGAAAATCAATACAACCGTGAAACAGGTAAGCAAGACTTTATTGGTTACCGGGTTAGTCGCACACTTTCACTCACACTGACGGATGTAACAAAATATCCATTACTGCTGCAAAGTTTAGTGAACGCAGGCATTAATGAAATAAACCAAACTGAGTTCACATCGAGTCGTTTTGAGTCATTGCAAAAGAAAGTGCAAAAAATGGCAATTGCAGATGCAAAATCAGCGGCAAAAGAATTTGCTGCTGATTATGACGTAGAACTCAAAGGTTTGTATAGTGCTTCAAATGCCCCTATGAACGTATCAGCTCAACCTTATATGCGTGCTGAAAAAACCATGTTGTCAGACAGTAATTCTGGCAGTTTCGTCCCTGATGCCTATCATGCCGGCGAAATCACAATTTCGGCAGACAGTTACGCTATTTATCTAATTAAAAATTAACAGCCAACTCATTGGTGGCGAAATTTCGCCACCAATTTATCTCCCATTTCAGGGGAGATTCTCGCGATAGCATTAAGCATATTAATTATTTGGTCGCGATCATACTGATTACTAATATTCTCATTTACATCATCGATAATAGCATCTAAATAAGTAAATAGACTCTGCGCTGCTTTACTGTTCTGGTGGGTTCTGAACAAAATGTTTTTGAACGCTTCGAGTACATTATTCATCACATAACCATCACTTTTTGCATAGTTGCGGATTGGCGTGAAGTTATCATGCAATAATTCATCAAATGATGTTTCATGGAAATATAACAGTGGCTGTTTATCATCACTATGTTTTAAAGAGTAATTAACGTTATATATGCTTAATCGATCAATGAGTAAAATACTGAGCATATCGATCGCCTTTACCGCAGTACCAGGATCGTTAATACCCGGGCTCATCGCTTTCACTGCAATCTCTGAAATCTGTGTCATTCCAAACCTATAATTGTCACTTACATATTCTTCGATATAAAAAATAAAGCAATTAAGTAGATCTTCAAGGAGTTGCTCGTTATCAGATAAATCATGATTACATTTTAAAAACGGATAGCCTTCAACAGTAAAAAAACCCTGCTTAACTACAACATAAATTTTTATATCATGTTGTTGGCAAAGGGCACATAGTTTATCGCTATTCACGCCTTTAAAGTAACCTTCTGTTTTACTTGAAATACTCGACCAATCGTCAAAGTTAGGAAATACATCGATAGGGTTATCTTTTTGCATGCTAATAATCGATTTCAATTCATTTTTAGTATTCTTATATAAGTCGTTTAATACGTTATCGACTTGAATAGCCCTTGAAATTGAATGGATGAAAAATACAAAAAAGCCTAACGATATCAGGCCAAAAACAAGTGAAAAAAGTATGCCCAATGAAGGAATTCCTATTTCACCATTATCCATAGTCCGGATGTTGATCAGCATAACGATTGAAAAAATAATACTGCCGAGATAAAAGCCCAAAACAAGTTGATGTGATTTACGCGTTATAAGCCCCGGTAATACTCTTGGTGATAGACTTGCGCTGGCACTATTAAGTACCACCATAACCATAGAAAAACTAAAAACAGTTAGCGAAATAATACTACCCGTTAATGTACTTAGAATCGTTCGTGCATTTTCTTCGCTATCAACCAATAGTACCTCAAGCAGCGATTTAAGCTCCATAACAAAAGACGTATACTCTGTAGTTGTTACAAGTACAGCAAACAATAAAAATATCACTGATAATAACGATGGATAGAAACCGATACTACTGACTAATTCTCGGTAATTATCGGCAATTTTTCGCGGAGTGAACATATATGAAACCCTAAGATGACTTAGTTGTTGTACCAACAACAGCTAATTTATGCAGTAAGCTTAACAACAAACTTTGTTTTACGTCTAATTATTAATAATAACGTTTCCAATATATGCATGTTTTATTAGCTGGAGGCTTAAAACTTACTTAGTATATGGACTCCTAATAGCAAGCAGCAAGATGTTGTAACTTTAATTTTACGGACCGCATTGAGCGTCTTGACTACAATATTAGCTTATTGCTTGATATGCGACGAAATCGTCTAAATAATAGACGTCATTGAGAGGGCATTGTATAAGGTCATTCTATTAATCTCAGTAGCAAGACCATACAAAGGTTAAAATAAGTGATGTTGTTTTCTGAGGTTGATTATCATTTGTTATTTAAATAACAATAGTTGTATAGTAATACGAATTATTAGGGGGACTTGGCAATACACAAGTTCTTATAAACTATTAGATAAAAATTAGGTTTATTGTGATCATATCTTTCTACGCAGCCATATTAGCTTTTATGTATATTTATTTAAGTATAAATGTTGTAAAAGTGCGAAAAGCAAATCAAATATCATTAGGTACTAACGATAACCAACAACTACTGAGAGCAACGCGAGCTCATGGTAATTTTATTGAATACGTACCTTTCGCGCTGATCCTTATTTTTTTAGCAGAGTACCAAGGTTTAAGCAGTCATTATTGCCATCTTTTAGGGACTTTATTAGTATTTGGTCGCGTATGCCACAGCATTGCGATTAATGATAATACCTTAAAACTTAGAGTTATAGGCATGCTATCAACCTTTGCAACCCTCGCGTTAAGTGCAATTGCGTTACTGCTCGGTCGTTTTTTCTAAATGTTTTGTACATGGCTTGCACTTTCTACATCATTGATAGTAAACCCTGTTAGTGCAGCTGTTGATCATAATGATCCGCGTCAAACACTGAATGTTATTTATCCTAAGCCAGAGCGTGAATACGAACTAGATAATTGGTATCCGCTAGAGTTACTCAAACTTGCACTAAAATATAGTGGCCAAGCGTATACCTTACAATCATCGATAAAAATGGTACAAAGCCGTTCTTTAAAAGAGCTAGAACACGGTGAGCTGGTTAATGTAGTAGGTCAATGACAAGTATAGAAAGAGAGCAGTTGTTTAAGCCTATTAGAATTCCAATTTATAAAGGTTTATATGGTTGGCGTTTACTACTTACTACTGAAGACAAACTTTCATTATTTACAGCCGTAAAAATGCCATCTGAACTTAAAAAGCTTTATTTTATTCAAGGACATGACTGGCCAGACACGGTAATTCTAAGCGATAACGGTTTTCAAGTTTCAACATCAACAAGTTATGACTCCTTATTTAATATGCTTGTTAAAGGACGTGGGGATGCATTTCCTCGCTCAATTTTAGAAGTTGATTGGGAATTAAAGCAGCTTGATGCAAGCGATCACATTACTACGGTGCCTAATGTCGTTTTTAATTATCCAGCAGCGATCTACTTTTTTGTTAACTCGCAGCGCGATGATTTACATAATGCAATTAAAATTGGTCTAGAAAAAGCACATCAAAATGGTGAGTTTGATAAATTATTTAATCGCCACTTCGCTGAAATTATTGCAAGCGCAAAATTACAAGAAAAAATGATTATAAAATTAGAAAATACACATCTTCCTCACTTAACTCCTATTAACAACAGTGCATTATGGTTTACTCCAGAAAAAAGCATTCAGTTCCACAAGTCATTATGAATCCAATAACTAAAATCTTTATAATTGGCCTACCTCGTACGGGCACAACCAGTGTATGCCATGCATTTTTACAACTTGGTTTTAGTTGTGCCCATACAGCCTATACCAAGCAATGTTTTAACCAAGCGCAAGTGATTGCTGACACACCAATTTTTAATGATTACGAATATTTAGATTCACTTTATCCAGGTGCTAAATTTATCTATTTAGAGCGGGAAGCAGAAAAGTGGCTGCCTTCAATTCGCCAATTATTACTGAGAATGCACACCAACTTAATGCGAGAGGATGGGGGTTTTAACCCACATATTAAGCGTTGTTATCTGCATACCTTTGGTAGTTTTTCTATTAATGAGTTACACAATGATGCCTATTTACAACAATGCTATGAGCAACACAAAAGTGCTGCACATAACTATTTTGCTAAGCGAGCAGCTGACTTTTTATCAATAGATATAGCCCATCCAAACAGTTTTAATCAGCTTTGTGATTTTTTGCAATTACAAACTGAACTGACAAAGTTTGAAAAAATGAATATTGGCGGCAAGGTAACAGCTTGGAATGCAATAAAGCATCCACTAAAAGTTGCATCAACAGCAAATGGTAAAATCGATAAATATCTATACCCAACATCTTGATAAGAAGTAACTACTCAAGGTAATTAAAAATTATTGCTGTAACAAGATTTTGTAGTTCAATTGCGTTAAAATCTCGCCATTAGTTTTTAGGTAAAATATTTATGTTCGAATTAAAATACCACACTCCATTTGCATGGACCGAAGCTGTGATGGCAGACTTTGACACCTTTTTACAAGATCATGCCGCTGCAGAAAAAAAAGCGTCCGGTATGGCTATGTCGATGTTGTCGCATTATCCAGATCGCCGCAAGCTTGTAAAAGCAATGACCGATTTAGCACTGGAAGAAATGATCCACTTTAAACAAGTATTAAAGCTATTGCTTGATCGTGATGTTAACTTAGGTAACGACCAAAAAGATCCGTACGTAAAAAAAATTCGCGCGATTTTTAGAAATGGCCGCGACGAGTTTTTAATGGATAGATTATTAGTAGGTGCCGTAATTGAGGCGAGGGGACACGAGCGTTTCTCTTTAGTTGCACAAGCATTACCAATCGGCAAAGAAAAAGATTTTTATGTGGCAATAGCTAAATCAGAAGAAAAACATAAAAACTTATTTGTCGAGCTGGCTTATGAATATTTTGATAAAAATGAGGTCGATTCGCGATTAGAAGAAATTCTTATCGCTGAAGCTGAAATATGTAAAAACATCCCATTTACTGCGGCGCTGCATTAATCAGATCAGCGCTTGATAGTGCACGTTGAAGTGTATAACCGCTGAGCAGCAACAGCTGCCATATGTTCAGCCATTAATTTGGCTGATATTTGCTTGTATGTAACTCACTTTTTTGAATTTTTTTTGGTTGTAAGATCACTGGAAATTGGGCTACTACCTTAGTCCCTTTGCTGCTAGAGCTTCGCTTAATAGGCAGTTTATATTCTTTTGCAATACTATTCATCACGTAATAACCTAGGCCAAAATTTATAGAGCGGGTAAACATTGATAGGCCTTTACCGTTATCTAGTACCTGCAATATTAACTTGTTACCGATCTTATTTAAGTGAACTGTTATTTTAGTTGCACTTGCATGTTTAAATATATTCTCAACAGCATGGTATAACACCGCATAAATATCACACTGTAATTGTTTAGTAAGAACTTCATTACCAAGCGTGATATTGAATTCCGACTTAATACCATCCCTTGATAAACATTTAATATGTAGCATATCAATCGCTGTAGCCAAGTCGTTCTGCCCAAGGCTTGCATGGCTATTAGCAATAGGGCTTAAAATTTCATGTGCTTTTTTAAGTTTATCAAGGCCTTTACATACCATTATTTGATCTCCGCCACATAAATCTATGCCGTTTGCTAAGTTTATAGCAGCAACACTTAGCCCTTCACGCTGTAATTGCTTTTGATGTGACTTAAAAACACGGTGAAAACTCTGCAACCAAAAGAATACAAAGCTAGCAACACCTAAAAATAAGCTAATTAGTATTAAAGCATAAAACCACAAAGCACTATTTGAGCTATACCAAGGCCCACTTACAAAAAAATTGAAAGACTGTGGCTTACTCCACATACCTCCATTAACTTTGCTTCTATATTCTAATGTGTAATTATCAGGGTTTAGCTTATTTAATTGTATTAATGGGGTAGGGATATCATGCCATTCACTCATATTTAAGCGGTATTGATAATTAATGTGATCGCTAAGCGTGTAGCTATAATTAGTCAAAGCTATATCAAGCCAGCCAGAGTTATTCACTTTTAACGTTTCTGGATTTAAGTACGTTTTAGTGTTTGTTCTTATATAACTAATACGACTATTTGGTATAGTTTCTTGCTTTTTTCTTTCAACTCTTATTACGCCTTGGTTGCTAACCGCAACAATTTTATCACTAATACTTAATATTCCATTTGGTGTAAAAGAATGATCTCCTGTACCTTCTAAAAGATTAGTGTAAGCATCATCCATACTAAACTTGTGAATACCATGGTTAGTAGATAAATAGAGCTCTTGGCTCAATGAATGTAGCTCATTAATATATAGCGGGCTTACAATAGATTCCCACTGACCGTTAATTTTTCTAAATAAACCGCTGCCGTAAGTTGCTGCATAAAGTGTATTACCTAACAATTGAATATCTGCGATAGGTGCATATTTTTCAAGTTCAATCGAGGCATCACCCCGTTGATTAAAAGATATCAACCCCTTTTCATTAGCAATATAGAGTATACCTCCAAGGTTTTTAGTTGCCCAAGCAGTCTTATGCGATAGAAATTTATTGATATACCCTGAATCGAGTTGCGAAAGGGCTAAATCAAATATTTGAACTCCCTCATCATTTGTGGATAAGTAAATCTGTTTATTAATAACTGCTAAGTTAATTACATAACCTTTAAAGAACTGAGTAACAAGCTGTGTAGTCAAGTTAATAGCATATGCACCTAAATTAGTAGTAACGAACAGCGTGTCACCTTCTTGCTGTAATGCAGTGACAGAAAAACCAAGTTTTGAGATTTGCTGATTTAAATTGTTAAGAGCAGAATAGTGACCGTCAGAGTAAATATAAAGCCCGTTATCAGAGCCTATCCAGGTTTTACCATTTACTGTTGCGATCACATTGTAAATCGAAGCAATTGAAAGACGATCGAGTCTGACCTTAGATGAAACGACCTCAAAGCTATTAACATCTAATGCCCATAAATTTTGTTCATCATCAACAAACAAGTCTTTATATGCTTGAGGATGGGAGTTTATGCCTTTTTGTAACACTGATAGTTGTGTTATTTCAGCTTGGTTTATAGAGCCACGGTCTACATAATACAAAAAATATGGAGGTGAAAAGCGCAGATGTCTTGCACTTGTAATGTCGTCATTAACAATTTTTATGTCATTCAAGTATGAATATGATGTCATATGATCATTTAAAAAATAAATCACTCCGTAAGGTGTAGCAACTAGCTCTCCGTCACTAACATGTGTGTCATCAATTAATCGTACACTCCTATTATTAATCACGTAGACACCGTCATTTGCCATAATGTACCCATGGTTGGCTGAGGCAGATACATCAAACATCTTATCTTTTTTACCAAGCGGCTCAGTAACTTCAAATGTTTCTAGATCAAGTAACGTTAATTGCTCTCTAGCTAACATAAATAAATATGTATTATTTACTGCCAGCTTTCTAGCTGCGATATCACTAAGTTTAACGGCTTCAAGCGTATTTAGATTAAATTGCCACACCTCTTTATCTTTATAGGCTATATACAAATAACCTGGTGATTGAAAGATAACATCACTTGTCCAACGCTTAGGTAAAATAGAGATACTCGAAAGGTTTAGGTAATGACTACCATCGAAACGATAGACACCATCATGTGAAGAAAAATAAATATTCTTGTTATTATCTTGGGTAGCGGCATTCAAATGCTGCATGTTAAATGCAAAACAATAAGTGCTACTCAACATAAAGAAGATTAAAAATAGTAACTTGTTCATAATGGTGTCCATTTTATTATTATTACCAATCAAATTGGCTTACACATTTCCTAGTGACCATTATTGTGCCGATGTTGGCCTGTGATCTCTAGAACCACAATATGGCTTTACAATTGGTAACTCTACGTTTAAATCATCAGAACGTTCAGATGTTAATGATTCCGCTTGATAATTTAACGTTTTTTTAACCCCTTTTGATATAGTACTTTTATACCAATTTTCATGAGCATTTTCAGGAGGAGTTACAACTAGAAATGTAGGCTTTCGAGGGTCAGCTTCATTTACTTTAGTGTTCCAACTATGCAAAACCTGATCACCTGCTGCGTTGCCGTACATACTTGCAAATGCAGTAGCAAGTAAATGCGCACCTGCATCACTGGTTATAATCATCGCCGTTTTAGAAAAGTCACTACCACAATCAAAGCTCATATCAACATTAAGCAATGAATTATCTGGTAGTAAAATATCTGCACTCATATATTGAATAACTGCACGATCTGCTTGAGGAGCAAGGGCTGCAACATTACAAATCGTTAATGTTGCACACAGTAAAGTTGCAATTTTAAATGTATTTTTAAGCATATTAATATCCTTTTTTACGCCATAGACAAAGATCCATCTGCAACAGTATCAACAAATACCTCACTCATGACAGTCAAAAGCTTTTGAGTCAGTATTGTTGTAACTTTTGCACATCAGAAGTTCACGTCTTGTAGGCAATTTTTTATAAAGTAATTTCTCTAAAACTTTTTCAACCAAAGTGTTAGCTACTAATCACTAATATTAGTTGGAGAAGTTCTGAGCTAGTTTTATTAACTTCATCTATTTCAACTGCCAAAATGCATAAATAAAGTTCCAGTGAATATTTTTTAAGGTACATACTAACAATTGTCCACAACACGGAGTGTTCTTATGTATGTGAATACAATAGCTACATGTAGTAAACCTTTATCATTATTTACTGCTAACTTTTCTTTTTACTTTTTCTAAAATACCGAAGTCAACATCATCGATATTATCGATAATGTTATTTAGCAAAAAATTTTGCATAGAATTAATTTAGCATGACTTCTGAAAAAATGATATTTGAAGAAATAAAGACCATTATTAGTCACTCTATGTAAATAACTATCACGAATATTGAATACGGCATTAGTTTGGAGCTATATCACTCATGATGAGCATAAAGACTTTTAAATGAAATTTTCAGACAAACTCGCATCTGCAGGTTATTCTATTGGTATTTAGTTAATGCAGAAACAATCCAATAGTGGCCGGAGTAGGGGGTTACCGTTAATATGATTTTATTACTTTTAAAAATGATATTAACTGGCTGAAACTCAAAATTTTATTCTTTATTGTGCATTGTAACGGTTTGTTTAATAAGCTCAGATGTTAATTGTAGAGTTGTAGATTCAGATATTGATTTATTTGCAGATAGTTGGCAAATATAAAATAATCCCATGTTCAAAAAAGCAGTTCGTTCAGTAGTTGTTGTTAAAATATTTGCAGTTTGCTTAATTGAACCAGATAACTCAGCCAGCGCAAGCGCTTTTTCAGAACTAGTGCCTTGACTAGTTGAGACACTTGCGGCAGTTTTGGACAAGTTCAAAATAGCTTCTGAAATAGTTGCTTCACCTTTGCTATCGGTTGTTTTAATAGCTAATGCAGTTTGCATGCAAGCTCTAATTGTTCCATCTGGATCGTTTAAGATAACTGCAGCACTGGTATCTGGCTCCCAAACAAAGAGCGTACCAACAGTTTGTTCATTTTTATCGGCAATAGATATATAGGATTTTTTAAAGTATGTACTGCAACCACAAAGTATAGATGTAACAGCAATAATAGAAATAAGTTTCATATCGTACTCCTTTACATTAGTAACTAATATAAACATGGTTTACAAATATAATTATGTAAAGTTAAAAATGATTAGTAAGTAAATATGGTTGAAATTTAAGTAACAGCAGCAAAGTTAGCGCTTAAAAAGTCGATACCAGATAGCTAGCAATTAACGCTAGGGCACTTGCCTGTGAATATACTAAACGGAATGTCACGTAAAAACGCACCTATATATAGTAGCGCTGTTACAGTTAGCAGCACTCAAGTTGAAAAGTTCTTAACTGGCCAACTGGCAATTGAGCAAGTACACGAACTAATGAACGCTGTTCAAAAACCAAATACGTTTGCTTATATAGGCAACCAAGTAAAAATATCGTACCAAGATTTTATGATCACGGCAGAGCTAGGCCAGGGTTAAATACCATCATAGCTGCCGGTAAAGTTTAAACATCGGCAGCTCATTATAGTTGTGTGTAAATGAGCAGCGCTCAAAGTCAGCTAATATAAAACAGCTTTTAAAGTGCGTTTAGAGTCAAAGTTAAACAACCAGCCATTAACAATTAGTTATGTGTGAGTTAGGTGTTTGAAATTGGTGTAACTGATTTAATCTAAATTTGCATGCAAATAGGGAAAATAGCGTTTATTAACCACGGTAATTAGGTTGTTACTTATAAAACGTACTCTATTTAACATAATATAAATTATAGGTTATTAAATATATTAATGCGAACCTCTGCAAATACACACCTAGAACCACCGCTAAGTCCAATACTAGACGGTATCGGACTTAGTGATGATTTATTTCAATAATACAGTTTAATTCGAGTATCTTTCTTGAGCTTCATTATCGCTTAGCATAGTATTAAAAATACAATTTAAGCTGTATCACAAGAAGTAAACAATATGGAATTTGTGCGCCCGTTAGAACCAATCCTAATAATTGATGATGTTCAAGATATACGTGACTACTTAAATCAGATCTTAACTGAATTAGGTTTTGAAGATATTCTTGAAAGCAGAGATTTTGAATCTGCTAAAACGTTGATTGATGAAAAATCCCCGAATGTTATCTTTCTCGATATTGAACTGCCCGATACCGATGGTACAGAAATTCTTGAATACTTAAATGACAATTACCCACATACACATGTTGTCATGTGCTCTGGCCATAACAGCCTCGAAAATGTTCAAAATACTTGGGAACTAGGTGCTAAAGGTTTTATTGCAAAGCCATTTAATGCTAAAAAAGTTGATACTGTGATGAAACGCCTCGAACTTATTTAATGTAATTTATCAACCTACAAGGTTACTATGCAACAGACCGTACAAGCGATCATTGATGATTTATCTCAGGTTATTTTTGGCAAACAGCAACAAATAAAACTCGCGTTAACCTGCTTATTTAGCCAAGGTCATTTATTAATTGAAGATTTGCCAGGTATGGGTAAAACCACTTTATCGCATGCACTTGCTGCGGTATTAGGTTTGTCGTATCAACGAGTACAATTTACCAGTGATTTATTACCCTCCGACATACTGGGCTCAAGTATTTTTAATGCCAATGAGCATAAATTTACTTTTCATAAAGGGCCTATCTTCAGTCAAGTTGTTTTAGCGGACGAAATAAATCGCGCAGGTCCAAAAACACAAAGCGCTTTATTAGAGGCAATGGAAGAAAACCAAGTTACTATGGATGGTGATAAACATGCCCTACCAACACCATTTTTTGTTATAGCAACTCAAAACCCTTTATATCAATCAGGTACTTATCCTTTACCTGAATCTCAATTAGACCGTTTTTTTATGCGTATTAGTTTGGGTTTTCCACCTAATGAAGCTGAACGTAAACTCATTTTAGGCCAACATAATCGTGATTATGCACACTTACCTGTACGTATCGATACACAACAATTAATTGAAATACAAAATAAAGTAAGTGCTGTTATGTTAAGTGAACCGGTTGTTGATTATATTTTGGCGCTTGTATCTGCTACCCGAAATAACAGTCAATTTGCTAATGCGTTATCTCCACGGGCCAGTATTGCAGTTGGCAAAGCCGCGAAAGCATGGGCGTTTATTGATGGTCGTGACTTTGTTACCCCTGATGATGTCCAAACTATTTTTGCTAGTGTTACCGAACATCGTTTAGGTCTGCAGCATGATGTTAGCTCACAACAGATCAAACAATTAATAAATACTGTTGATGTGCCACTTTAAGGTATGAACAATAAAACAGGAAAGCGCCCTACTTTTTGGTTTCAGTTTAAAGCTAAGATTTTCAAGCTATTAGTAAGAAATAAACATAATACCGAACATCTTACCTTAACGCATAACACAATATATGTTTTGCCATCAAAATTGGGCGTGAGCTTTTTAGTGGTTACTATGCTTAATTTTATATTAGGCATTAATTATCAGAATAATCTGATTTTAGCGATGGCTTATTTAATGCTTGTAGTAATGATATTTTCGCTACTTATGGGTTATAGCAATCTTAAAGGATTAAAAATTGATTATAAAAATCATATAGCTAGCTATGCTCCCTGCTCTGCATTATTAGAGCTGCAACTAAAAACCGAAAAAAAATGTCAATCACTGCAGTTTATTTATGAAAATAAAACCCTCACAACCGTTGATGAAATAACCAGTCAAAAGCAAATAGTTAATTTAGATTTAGGATTAAAAGAACGTGGTGAATACCCCTTGCGCCGATTAAAAATAATCAGCAAGTACCCGTTTGGATTAGTATCGGTATGGAGCTATATGCAATTAGCACATACGGTATTTGTCTACCCGCAACAACTCAAACCATTGCATGAAGCTAGTTTGCAAAATAACCACAACACTGATGATGGCCTGCATAAAAACAGCCATGGTAGTGATGAATTTGATGGTTTAAATATTCATCAACCTGGCATGAATATGAAACGAATATCATGGAAACATTACGCAAAAACTCAGCAATTAATGGTAAAAGAGTTTGTAAATTATTCAGCCCAAAGTGTTGTTTTTGATTTTAATCAGTTACAAGGAAATACCGAATCCCGCCTACAACAATTAAGCTATTTAGTCACTCAGGCTTACTCACAAGGCGTTAGTTATAGCCTGCAATTAGAAGCAGGACTATACGCGATCAGTGATACCAAAGAACATTGTAAACAGTGTTTAGAAGCACTAAGCCGTTTTGCAAAGGATGAAAATGAAAGTCACTGATAATTTAACCGCGATCAATTTGTCGTTATCTATTGTTTATATTTTAGTGCTGAGTTTTATTTTTACTGAGTTACCTCCTCTATTTAATACATTATTAGCTAGTTTGTGTATTTGGAATCTAGCCGTTACCTTATTGAAAAGAAATAAACCCAATGCCATATTAGCAAATACTTTGGCCGGTTTGAGTCTATTGATCTTGTTTTATGACGTAGGTTTTAGCGATACGGTGACTTTATTTGTTGCGATGCTGATCCTCTCTAGCTTATTTAAATTACTGCAAGCCAATACAAAAAAGCATTATCAAACTATCATTTTGTTAAGTTTTTTTAGTCTCTCAACAGTATATCTATTTTCTCAGAGCTTATTTGTTACGCTAGTAATTAGCATGCTATATATTTTAAATTTTGCGCTTTTAGCGCTGATTGAATCTAAACATAGTTTAAAAATTGCAGCTAAAGACAGCTGCAAACTTTTGTTGCTAGCACTACCTTTAGCGATATTTTTATTATTATTGTTACCGAAACTTCCCGCATTTTGGCAATTACCGGGGCCAAAACTCGCTAAAACCGGTTTGTCAGAAAGTGTTGATCCATTTGATATAGCCAAACTGTCTAATTCAGATGAGTTAGTATTTCGAGCTAAATTTGATCAGCAAAAGCCATCTTCCCCCTATTACTGGCGAGCGATTATACATGATGAGTTTGATGGGAAACGCTGGTTAATATCGGACATTTTAAAAAGCCAACAAGTAATTGACCAAATCACCTCAGCTGAACGTGGTGAACCATTATATAGTTATCAAATTTTTGCAGAGCCTGGCGCTAAGCCTTGGCTTTATGGTTTACAGTTTGCCGACTCGGCCCATCAAGATGTAAAAACAACCAGCAATGGATTACTACTGCGGAAACGTTTTTTAGCTAATAGTATTAGCTATACAGCCCAGAGTTATGCTTTTAGCTTGGCTGAACTCTCTCGCTCTGCACACTATCAAAACGTGCAGCTTAGTTTAGCTAAAGAGACTAATTTGCAGTCACAGTCTTTAGCTAAACGTCTATATAAACAACATAATAACAATGATCAGGCTTTTTATTCAGCACTTTATGACTACTTTGCCAATAATAACTTTAGCTATACCTTAACGCCGGATCCAATTACCGGTAACAACACCCTTGACCAGTTTTTATTTGCTAATAAACGTGGTTTTTGTGGCCATTATGCCAGCACAGCTGCATTTATGTTTAGAAGTGTTGGTATTCCTGCCCGCGTTGTTTCGGGGTACTTAGGTGGTGAGTATAATCAACAAAATAGTTATATGAGCGTCTATCAATATGATGCCCATGCATGGGTTGAAGTATTTATAAAAAATAAAGGTTGGCAAATTTTTGATGCAACTGCGGTTGTTTCACCTGAACGATTAAACGGATCTTTATCACAGCACTTGCAGCTGAATAGCGAATTTACAAGCAACTTGAGTTTTGGCTTATTACGATTGAGTAATATTGCTGGTATTAACTGGCTAAGGCTTAAGCTTGAAAATCTTGATTATCAATGGACAAATTGGGTGTTAGGTTTTGACCAGCAAAAGCAATCTTCCCTGCTAAAAGAATTATTCGGTAATAAACAGCTTTGGCAAATTTCACTGATGGTGATAGCAACCGTATGTTTAGCCTTTATTTGTTACTTTGTGTATTTGTCTTGGCCTAAAAAGCCAGAATCGCCAGCGCATTCACTCGCAAAAGACTACCTTACTGTTGTGCGTTGGTGTAATAAGCAAGGTATTTCTGCACCGTCAAATCAAACGCCGCTGCAATTTTTAGCATATGCAGCTCAACAGCTGCCTAACAAGCGGACATATATCATGCAATTTGCGCAATTATACTCCGATGTGCGTTATCGACAGCTAATATTTAGCGCTTATCGTAAAAAACACAGTAAAAATCTGGTAAAATTAATTAAAACAACAACTAAGAGAACTCTATGAATGCAGTCGTGATTGGCGTTATTTTAATGCTTGGCCTTACTTTAGCCCGCGTTAATGTAATTGTTGCTATGACTTTAAGTGCTTTAGTCGCCGGTTTAACCGCCGGACTTAGCTTAAACGATACCCTTAACGCATTTAACGCAGGCCTCTCTGGCGGAGCTGAGATCGCTCTAAGCTATGCAATGCTAGGCGCATTCGCTGTTGCGATTTCAAAATCAGGCTTAACGCGCATTTTAGCTGCAAAACTACTCGCTAAAGTAAATAACAATAGTAGTAATAGCGAAACAAATTTAAGCTATTTTATTTTACTGATAATTTTAGTGTGTGCAATTTCATCGCAGAACCTAGTCCCAGTTCATATAGCTTTTATACCAATTTTGATCCCCCCGCTACTGGTTATATTTAATAAACTAAGGTTAGACAGACGTGCTATTGCCTGTATTTTAACGTTTGGTCTAGCAACCTCATATATGGTTTTACCCTATGGCTTTGGTGGAATTTATTTATACTCGATTTTACATAAAAACTTAGTGGAAAATGGCTTAGAAATCATTAATACCCAAGTACCTATGGCGATGATCATTCCTGCCTGTGGCATGTTAGTTGGATTAATTGTAGCGGTGTTTATCAGTTATAGAAAACATCGAGATTATCAGCATGACGAACATCAAGAGCACGCAACTAATGTGGTTGTAGAACAACCTAAAAAAGTATTGTTAGTCGGTATTACAGCGGTATTAGCCTCTTTAGCAGCACAAAATGTCAGTGGTTCAATGATTTTAGGTGGCTTAGTTGGGGTGATGATTTTTAGTTTGTTTGGCGTAGTTAAGTGGGAGCAAAATAGCGACGTATTTAGTAAAGGCGTAGCAATGATGGCAATGATTGGATTTATAATGATCTCAGCTCAAGGGTTTGCCTCTGTAATGAAAGCGACAGGCGATGTGACTAGCTTAGTACAAAGCGCCGCATTGATTATTGATGGCAACAAACCTTTGGCAGCTGCACTAATTTTATTAGTTGGTTTAATGATCACCATGGGGATTGGCAGCTCATTTTCCACAGTGCCAATAATAGCAACCTTGTTTGTGCCACTGTGCTTAGAGCTTAACTTTTCAATGATGGCAACCGCAGCTTTAGTGGGAACCGCAGGTGCTTTAGGCGATGCTGGCTCCCCTGCTTCCGATTCAACCTTAGGACCAACTTCCGGCTTAAACGCTGACGGTCAGCATGATCATATATGGGATTCAGTTGTGCCTACTTTTATCCACTTTAATATTCCATTACTAATATTTGGCTGGATAGCCGCTATGGTGCTTTAATACCTTGAATGTGAGTAACCAAGTAGAGAATAGATTAAGCCCCCTACTTGGTTACTCAATTATTGTTTTAACGCAGATGCTAAAGATATAAAATAGTGTAATATAGTATGATGTGTTCTTTTTATAAAGCAAAGAAAGCACCATAAAAGTGCTTTCTTAACTTAACAACTCGGTTTAAAAACCATAAATCATCTTATCGCATACAACCGGCGTAGGTCTGTGATTGTCATCGACCGCAACGAATGTAAAACTGCCAGTAATTGCCGAGTGTTTATCATCCCTGTGCATTGTTTCTAAGAATATTTCAACGTCGACTCTTAAACTTGTATTGCCTACATGCACAACTTTTGAGATCAATTCAGCGAAGGTTCCAGCTGGAATAGCTTCTTTAAAATCAACTCTATCTGATGAAATGGTTACCAATGGTTTACGGCAAAAGCGCGTTGCAGCAATAAATGCAACTTCGTCCATCCATGCCAATGCATCACCACCAAACAAGGTATTGTGGTGATTAGTGCGCCCAGGAAATACTGTTTTTGTGACCGAAGTCGTTGAGTCTTTAATGCGCTGAGCAATTATTTCTTCACGGTTTACTTGAGTTGTCATGTTCTCTACTTTTGGTTTGCTAATTTATCTAACATCATAAGTGCAGGATCAAGGCGTTCGCCTTTCCAATTAAAACGCCAATCCAGATGAGGACCAGTTACACGACCAGTCGCACCAATTTCAGCTATTTTATCACCACGTTTAATGGTATCCCCTACTTTTACATCAAGCTTACTTAAGTGTATGTAGGTAGACGTGACACTGTGGCCATGATCTAAAATTAAAGTGCCGCCAGAGTAATAAAGGTCGTTATCAGCAAAAACAACGGTACCACTGACAGGCGCATAAACAGGGCTGCCTGTTTTGTTGGCTATATCTAAACCAAAATGTGGCCGACGAGGCTCACCATTAAAATAGCGTTGGCTACCATACACACCCGAAATACGCCCTTGTGCAGGTTTGTAAACTGGATCTAAAAAATACCTAAGCTCAGAGTCAACTTTTCGGGCATTTCTTACTGCCACAGCTTCGCGGCTGATACGTTCACTTACCGCTTTTGGCGGTGACACATATTTACTTGCCACTCCAGTAATTTTATCAATTTTATAATCACGTTTAGTGATCTCAATCGCTTGCTGATGTTTGACACCGTCTGCATCAACCCAGGCTAATTGATGGGTTAATTCAGCATCACGGCCAAAGCCAAATACAAACTCACCTTGTGCGGTGGTTTTTAATGCTTGGCCATTAAAAATAACTGACTTAACCCCATCAATTTGACCAGTCACTAACCCGCCTTGGGTTAAGTGACCTTTTAGCTCCACTGCATCAGCAAAAAAGCTCACAGTAGCAAATAACGAAACGGCTAATAATTTACGCATAACAAATGGACCCTTTGGCCACACCTTCGTATGCTGTGACTTTTACGTCATTGTCAGGATGCTGCGCTTTAACTTGCTCAGCAAGGTAACCTGCAATACATTCAACCGTAGTATCAATGGGTAAAATATCACACCGTTCTTTACTTATTGCCATTTCAAAATAGCCTTGTGCGGCGGTATAGGCAAAACAGAGGTCATTTTCTTTGGCGCTGATGTGCTGTAGCTGCGGCGCTTGAATTTGATCTTCTGCTGTCGCTAAATAAATATCTTGCCATTTATCAGCCCATTGCTTTTGTAATCGTGGCATTGCCATGCCATCAAGGGCAATACCAATTTGCGAACGGTGACCATGAATAATACGCTGGCAATTACCGTCGTGCTTTTTAAGGCCATGACTATAGTGATAATAAAAGCTCTTACTATGCTCTGGCTTTAACTCAATTTCGATTTTATCGATATTGCTTGGTAACTGCGGCATGATTGTAGCAATTAAAAATTCAATAACTGACTGCTCATTAATAACATCAGCATCAATTAAACAAAACGCTTGGTTTGGCGCGCTCATTGCTAAGTGGTGATCATCACCAAAAGTACAATCAAGTGTTGTGTAGTCACCATGGTTTTCAACTTGGCCGTTAATTTGGTTGCCAATGGCCAGCTTGTGATCAATACATTGGTCGATAATGCCTTTGATTTGCTTTTTAACTAAGCCAAAATCAAGCACCATAGACTCTTCATTTAACTTGCCATGCAAGGTTAAATCAACAATCCAGCTCTCGCCAACTGCGCCTCGTTTATTACACAAGTAAGAAAAATCAATTACGGTAAGTGCGTTAACAAAAAGGATCATAAACTTCCTTTATACTGGTTAAAAAATCACGGTAATTATAATGATTTTTGCTAGTAATTGCGCGATTTAATCGTGTAATTAGCATGTTCTTCACCTAAGCGGTGGTATTTCGTGCAAATAAATTATTTTTTTAACTGCTCCGAGTTGTTTAGCGTACAAGTGTACGCTAAAGTACGTGGCAATTTCTAAGCGATGAAAAGTGTTATGGAACCTAAAAATAGTTATACAAAAGAAGATTTGATCCTATGTGGTCAAGGTGAAATGTTTGGAGAAGGCAATTGTCGTCTACCAAGTGACAACATGTTAATGATGGATCGTATCATCTCAATCACTGATGACGGTGGAGAGCATGGTAAAGGTGAAATCGTTGCTGAGCTTGATATTAACCCTGATCTTTGGTTTTTTGCTTGTCACTTTAAAGGTGATCCAGTCATGCCAGGTTGTCTTGGTTTAGATGCAATGTGGCAACTGGTTGGCTTTTTCCTTGGTTGGTCTGGTGGTCCTGGTCTTGGCCGTGCGCTAGGTGTAGGTGAAGTTAAATTTACTGGGCAAATTTTACCAACAGCAAAAAAAGTTACCTACCGTTTGACCATGAAGCGCGTTATTAAACGTAAATTATTCATGGGGATGGCTGATGGTACTGTTGAAGTAGATGGCCGCGTTATCTACGAAGCAAAAGATTTAAAAGTTGGTTTATTCCAAGATACTAGCGCGTTTTAATTTTTTATTAAAACCCAGCTACAAAAACGCCGCTGTTTCATAAACAGCGGCGTTTTTGCTTTAATTCAATACTTAAAAATTAGGTTTTATACATATTGCGATTTTCTATCGCTTCGCGCCAACCGCCTAACCACTCTGATTTTGGGTCTACTTGTTGATAAGGGCATAGGTCTTTTGAACGGCCCGCGAGGCCTGCTTTAAAGCCTTGAGAATGAGCTCTTTCTAACCGATCTCTTTTCTGTCTCTTCATAGGTAAATCCTCACCTTTTATATTTATATATTTGTAGTGTTCGTGACATCTACATTTAATGAATAGTTAATAAAACTGTTAAATTCAAATCACAAAAGCAATTAAATAAATTGACTTTAACTAAGCTGCTGATGCAAAAATGAATTAACATATAAAAAAGTAAAGTGGTCGTACCATCTTCTGTGCGACCCATATATGTACAAAAAATTACGACTATCTAATCACTAACACGCAGTTTCCTGCTCTAATTGTGACTGCGGTTTATGGATGAAGTTCCTATAAAAAATGTAATTATGACAAATTTATTTCAACTCATTAATAGTAAAGAAGTTTAATTTTTGAACTTATTTCAGACCACTTTACTGCGGCTTATTCGCACTTAATTAGCCCACATTTCACGTACACTTTTTTAAATTGTTTAATAATTAATCCTTGCATATATAAATACGATCGGTCTAATATGTGTTTATGCTAAAAAACAGTCAAAATCCACCACGACGTGGTCGCCCACCAAAAGTTGCCCGCAGTAATGCCGACACCAAAGCATTACTTATTGCTACGGGGGTAGAAACACTTACCGAGTTTGGCTTCAGTGCCACAGGACTTGATACTATTTTAAAAAAAGTAGGTGTTCCAAAAGGTTCTTTTTACCACTACTTTAATAATAAAGATGCCTACGGCTTAGCTGTTATAGACGCTTACAACGATTACTTTGTTGCTAAACTTATTCGCTATCTAGGGGCAAGCGA
This sequence comes from Pseudoalteromonas sp. SG41-1, assembly GCF_014164575.1. NCBI lineage: Bacteria > Pseudomonadati > Pseudomonadota > Gammaproteobacteria > Alteromonadales > Pseudoalteromonadaceae > Pseudoalteromonas > Pseudoalteromonas sp. SG41-1. The sequence continues at coordinate 2,793 of NZ_JACJFL010000001.1, read as the reverse complement.
TATCCCTCCTTTAGAGCGACTAATCAATTTCACCCAAAGTGCAGCAAGGGGTATGCAAAAGTACGATTTTAGTCGCGGTTGTCTAGTCGGTAATTTAAATCAGGAACTAAACCACCTCAGCGCTGACTTTAAAAATAAACTATTGACCAGTTACGAGATTTGGCAACAACATGTGCAAGTTTGCCTGGCACAAGCTCAGCAGGAGCGTGTTATTGCAGCCAACGTGAATACCACACAAATGAGTGAATTTTTTTGGATTGGCTGGGAAGGTGCTGTAATGCGTGCCAAGCTAACTAAAAATACTCAGCCACTTATTTTATATACTGAAATGTTTTTACGTGCATTGCTTAGGTAACGGCTTAAGTAATTGCTCTTTTTGCATAACAATTAAAAGACGATCGGTCTAAATGGAGTCCAGATGAACAATCAATTTAAAGCCATTGTTATAAATAATACTGACGATAAGTATACCGCGTCAGTACAAACACTAAATAATAGCGAATTACCCAATCTCCCTGTCAAACTAGATGTGCTTTACAGCACCCTAAATTATAAAGATGGTCTAGCTATTACAGGAAAAGGCCCCGTGGTGCGCTCATTTCCTATGGTGCCGGGTATTGATTTAGTGGGTAAAGTAACAGCCAGTGATTCTAGCGAGTTCGCTATTGATCAGTTGGTATTACTAAATGGCTTTGGTGTTGGCGAAAAATACTGGGGGGGGCTGGCTCAACAAGCCGCTGTTAATGGCGATTGGTTGATCCCACTCCCAACGTCGTTAACACCTAATCAGGCCATGCAAATTGGTACTGCCGGTTACACCGCGATGCTCAGTATTATTGCGCTTGAAAAGCAAGGCATCACTCCCGACTCTGGTGATATTTTAGTAACGGGTGCAAACGGTGGTGTAGGTAGTTTTGCCGTCTATTTACTTAATCTACTAGGTTTTACCGTAGTTGCAGCAACAGGTCGTGTAAATAAAAGCGAACATTTAAAACAACTTGGCGCCTCTGAAGTGATCGACCGAAATGAGCTATCAAATCCAGGTAAGCCATTAGCAAAAGAACGTTTTGCTGCAGCCATTGATTCAGTTGGCAGTCATACCCTTGCTAATATTTGTGCTTCTTTAAAGTATGGCGGTGTTGTTACTGCTTGCGGTTTAGCACAAGGCATGGATTTTCCTGCATCCGTTGCGCCGTTTATTTTGCGTGGTATTTCATTAATCGGCATAGACAGTGTAATGCGTCCTAAGGTCGACCGCATCCAAGCATGGCAACGTCTAGGTGAGCTTGTTGAGCAGAGCTACTTAGATAAAATATCGACTGAAATTAATTTAGAGCAGGTTATTAACGCGGCTGATGAGCTGATGGCCGGAAATATCCGAGGCCGTGTAGTAGTAAATTGCCAACAGTAAAAATAAGTTATACCAATCGTGTTAAGTTACTAAGTATTTATAGCGACATAGAAATGCAGTAATAACAAGACAGGAATTTTGACATGCCGTTGTTCTACTTGAAAAATTACTGACGTAGTTTTTAGCCCGCTAGAATGGTTAAATATTTAACTCAATTGGTATTATTAAAGCTTCTTGTAAAAGAAGCTTTAATTTCTTCGTCATTACACGCCTAAAGCAGCAAGCTTTTCGTTTAATTCGTCTTTTGAAATTAAACTCATTTCATACTGTTTTTTAACTTTACGAATAGTGTCGAAATTATCAAGTTTTAATCGTGCTTTAGCTAATTTCTGTTCTTTTTCTGCTACAGAGATCACATCAAGTTTAACGGCTTTTTCAAGCTTCTCTTTTTCTTGATCGTATTCTTTTTGAAAAATTGCTTTTTCTTGAATGATGATTTGATCTTTTAGCTTTTTCTCAATTTCAATAGCTTCATCTTCAAGCTCAATTTTTTTCTCAAGTAACGGTTCAACACGGTTTAATGCTTCTTGCAAAGCACTTTCGATATTTTGTCCTTGGTTTTCTAGTAAATTTTCTACGTATTTTTTACCAATATCTTGATAACCAATATTTAGCTGCCCTTCTATTGAAGTGATCTCAGAGCGGATCGCCGATAACTTTGAGTTCTCTTTCATTGAGGTGCTCATATCAGAGCTTAGTTTAGACGTTGATTCGCTGATATTTGAACCAATAGTGGTAGCTTGTGTTTTAATTTTATTAAAAAGACCCATGTATATTATTCCTTAAATCTATCATCCAATGTTGTGGCGTCATGCCGATACTTATTAAAGCGTGCTAATATTACCGATAAAGTAAACAAATGTAAATTACACAAGCAAACTGACTTGATATTCTTGTATCAAATTATCGTGATAAAAATTATAATTCTGGGATTAGATTTTAGAAAAAGAGTGTAAAACATGAGTAATGAAGATTTATTCAGCAATAACCCGCTACAAGGCGTTAAACTTGAGCAAGTTGTATCAGAGTTAGTTGATCAATATGGGTGGGAGCTTTTACATGCTTATCTACTGCTAAATTGTTTTAAAAACAACCCTGACATCAAATCTGCAGTTAAATTTTTGCGTAAAACCCAGTGGGCACAAGATAAAGTTGAAAACTTTTATCTTTATAGATTAAAAAATCTACCTAAACCCGATGATGTTCAATATGAACTACCACCACGTGACCGCGTTATTCCTGAAGATCATAAACCGGGTGAACCATGTGAGTTAAGTTTTAGTGACGCAAAACGTATTCAAGCGAAAAAAGAAGCAAAAGATCGTGCACGGACGCGAAAACAACGCTCAAATGCCAGTAATCCTTGGGGTAACTAGGTGCTA